>JANPAS010000039.1:0-14038 GCA_031430035.1 Comamonadaceae bacterium
TGGCCAAGCGGCGACGTGTGGGCGATTGAAATTAAACGCAGCTTAGCGCCCAAATTAGAAAAAGGTTTTTATGCCGCTTGCGAAGATGTAAAACCAACCCGCCGCCTGCTTGTGTATGCCGGCACAGACACCTATCCGATAGGCGAGGGCGTACAAGTTATGTCAATGGTTAATGTGATGACGCAAGTTGCTGCGTCGAGTGTCGGGTGATTTTGCCGTCCAATCTGCCATTGCACTAGAGAATTGGAGCGAGCTTCGCCCCTCAAGCGCATGATTGAGCGGGACGCCTTGGTGCTGTGAACAAATAACAGCGCTAAGGCTTGCAATAGTAATTTGTCGCGCTAGTTTCGATCGCACTGGTGTTAGCACCTTGGCAGGCAATATAAAACACGGTGTACCTGCCAGCTTGACTGATGAAGGTGGATGCAGATCGGCTACCTCCAGGTCGAATAGTTCCTGTTGAGGTGGTGCCCCAAGTGCCGTTCTTGCAATCGCTTGTGCCCGCGTAGCACCAAGACACTTCAATTGGGAACGAGCAGGTGTTGTAAAGCTCCGCCCATTGCTTGCCAGCTGGCCGCGTGGCCTTTACACAACCCATTGCTGTAGGTACGGTTTGCACTGGTCGAGTGCTGCTGGAATTACGGTTATTTGATGAGCTAGCACCATAGGAAGAGCTTGATGTGGAGCTACTGGCCGAACCCCCACCGCTTGGCTGTGCACCATACGAAGTAGTCGGAGCAGAGTAGGGGGTCGTGACGGGTCTTGTTGTGGCAGCGCCTGTGTTGGTGCTGGTATTGCTGGCGGACGATGGCGTGCTGTATGCATTTGAGCTACTGCTCGCAGTGCTACTTGCCCCGCTTTTCTGCGCGGTCATCGCCTTGTCAAGCTCCTGCATAAAAGACGCGGCTTGCTGAAGTTGTAATTCAGAGCAGCCTGTTAAAAAGATGCTGAGTAATAAGAGATATTTCATTTCCAATCCTATCGGTCATCGTTAAATCAAGCCCTGCGCTCAATTTGCAAGTAAGCCACGTTACCAAATGGATCTTTAAACTGCTTGATTTGGGCGATTTGTGATTTATCGATTTCTTGAGCCAAAGCTCGCATTTGCTTGTCAGTGCGATGGATCAAATTCCAATCTTGAAAAGCCTCCATGAAGCCAGTGCCGTAATGGTCCACATGATAGTTAGCCAATAACAAACGCCCGTTTGGAGATAGGCATTCAAAGAGCACGCGGGTCAACCGCGCCGCTACGCGTTCTTCTAAATAATCATACAAACCCATTGAGTAAATAAGATCAAACTTGCCAATCGATGCCGCAGTGTCTGGATTGACCAGTAAGTCTTTCACTCGGAGTTGCTTTGTTTCAACGGGTGCATCGGGATACCTTGTTTTCAGTGTCTCTAGGCTTTGCGCGTCTTGATCGCAGGCCAGTATGTTTTGCACTTTCCCTGTGCGTAGGGTTTTGCAAAACTCAAGCTCACGTGCATGGCCGCATGCTAAATTCATCACACGAATGGGCGCAGCGTTTGCTTTCGCATGGGCTTCCGCCTTTTCATCGATGGCTTGCGCTAGCACTTGACGTCTGTAGTTCACAGAGCCGCCAGAAGGCATCTTGACTAGGGTATTGAATATCTCACGGCCTTCAGGGGTTACTTCCTCCGTGCATGAATCCAAATTCTTGTCGTAGATGTAATCCAGCATGACGGCATCGCCTGCATATCCGCGTGGCTTCTCGTAGATACGCCTTGTCATTGGATCTTGTTGAAAAATGTCAAACAAAGGATGAGGACGGCAAACATCACTCACAAAGGCAGGCCAACGGGTTGTCATCGACCGCCGATATTGCTCAACGTATTGATTGGTTGCGTGAAGCGCAGAAATGACTAAACCAGATTGAGCCAGCTCGTAATAGCCATCAAGAACAGCCTTTGGTTTAGAGAAATCAGCCACGCGGTCTTTACCGTAGACGCGGCTTAGTGCAGATTTGTTTGCTCGTCGTTTAAAGCTTAATTCCATTTTTATTCCTCTAGATTAAAAAAGTTTGAAAGTCATTGATTGATGGTGTACTTAATCGGTAGATCATGTGTTGCCGCGTCACTTTGATGCGGTTGGAGAAGATTGTTGAGAAATTCTGATGTTTTGTCAGTCCTATAAACATAGGACAAGGGGGTCTTTTTTGATATGAGGTTTTGCAACACAATCAAGCAATCTGATCTTTTGCCCATCCCATGAAACTCGCCCTTGTCGAAGACAACATCCGCACGCGCTCGCGTATAGCCAAGCTACTTGAACAGTCGTTAGCGGATGTACGCATTACGCAGCTAGGCAATTTGGAGGCGGCGCTTGCATTTGCGGCCACTGAGAGGCAAGATTACTGGTTGATTGATTTGGGTTTACCCGATGGCAGCGGTGTTGATCTCATTCGTTATGTACGACAGAGTCATGAGAAAGCCAAAATCTTGGTGATTTCGGTGTTTGGTGATGTGGACAACATTGTGAAAAGCATCCAAGCAGGTGCCGACGGTTATTTACTAAAAGATGCTATCGACAAAGACTTGATTCAGGCGATTCATGCTATCAGTCTTGGCGGTACACCACTTTCACCGATGATTGCAAGCCGCTTGTTAGAGCGTATGTTGCCAGCGCCTGTAGCACCGCATGACGCTTCAGTACTAGAGGTTACTGCGACTTTAACTTCGCGTGAAACCGAGTTGCTTGGCTTGTTGGCCCGAGGTTACAAATACGCGGAAGTTTCGCAGTTGATGAATATCAGCCTTGCGACCGTGCAAACCCATGTTCGCCGTATTTATAGCAAGTTAGCGGTGAACTCGCGTGCTGAGGCGGTGTTTGAAGCGAAGGCACTTGGGATATTGTCATCATGATATCGGCACTGCGAAAAGCCTTATGGGCTATGGCTTGGCTGGCAATTGGTTGTTGCAGTGCTCAGGCACAACCGTACCAAACGTATATCAAAGCAGCACAAATTTGGGTTGCCCTAGAAGGGCAACCCGAGCAAGAAGTTAAGGATATCCAAACCTTGCCGTGGAAATGGGATGCCCACTACCCAAAGCAGCGCGGTGCGGTGCGTTTTAGCTTGCAGTTCAGGCTAGATCCGCATCAATATGCGAACGCCAAGCTGCACAGTCAAGGTCTGGGGATGTCGGCGCTCAATATGGGGAATCGTTATCGTTATCAGATTAACCAATCGGGTTGGCAATATGTGGGTTGGAATGAAGCAACGACGCAATACAAATCGAAACCAAAATGGCATGGTGTGCCTGCTGATCTGTTATTGCTTGGACTTAACACGATTGAGTTAGAGCTCAAAATGGAGCCTGCTAATGACGCAGGGCTGTCCATGGTTGAGGTTGGTGATGCGGCGCTATCTTTGACTCGCTTTCAATCTGAGATTGAAATGCGGCATAACAGCATGGTTCTCGTGTCCTCTTTTTCCTTTTTGCTGGCACTATTTGCATTTGGGATGTGGTTTGTCACCAAGGAGCCATTTTTCCTTTGGGCTTTTTTATCCGACTCATTTTTTGCTGCTAGGCAACTAGGTGGTTTTATTGACTACCCACCGATACCGACTTGGTTATGGAATTCGGGGTTAGGAATTTTGTTCGCTATGTTTGTTGGCTTTACCTTCAAAATTGCTGAGTTGCTTGTACCCAAACCATCACGTGGAATCAACCAAATATCCACCTTGTATCTGTGCCTATGCATTCCATTTTTATTGGTAGGTAACGCGTTGGGGGATTTTCGTTTTTACCGAGCATGGCTTGCCGTCATGGTACTGCTCACCATGCTGCATGTAGGGCGAGCGACTTGGTTTGCGCTGCGGACACGTGATTTCAACTTGAGGCTGTTCACCGTGTCCGCATGGATGGCAATGATGCTTGGCTGGTATGACTTCGTCGTCATTCAACTGAGCGAATCAGGGCTTGGCAAAGTACGGCTTGGTAGCTACACCACCATTTTGTTTAACATTGGTTTGGCTGTCATTGTCATTCGCAGGTACATCAGTGCTAAGCAAGATTTGTTTGAATCTAATGTTAGAGCTGAGTTAGAAAAAACGAACGCCACACTGACGGAACGACAGCGCATCATGGCCGACATTCATGACACCGTGGGTGCGCAGTTAGTGGGTGTGCTCGATCTGATACGCACAGGCGCACCGCGTGACCAACTAGAGGCAGAGACGACAGATGCGTTAGAGGATTTGCGTATTGCCATTGATGCCATTCAACCTGTGAATGGTAGCCTGACTGCGGTACTTGCAACGCTACGGCATCGACTTGAGCCACGGCTAGAGATGCATGGCATTCAATTGCTCTGGCACGTAGAAGCATTGCCTCGGTTAGCTAATTTGACACCTCAAACCATTCAGCACATACAACGCATTGTTTTGGAAGCTATCAGCAATGTGATGAAGCACGCCAAGGCTCGTACGATTACTTTTACGGCGCAGTCGCTCTACGAAGGCCGCACGGTGGTGATTCAAATAACAGACGATGGTCTAGGATTTGATGAGGCGGCTTTGACCTCAACAGGGCAGGGACTGAGTACCATGCGATTTAGAGCAGAGGCGGTAAGGGCGACGCTGGCGTTTAGCAAAGTAGAGCCATGCGGAACAAGGCTCACACTGACACTTCCCATTGTTTAGAGTTAGGGCAGCCTAAATCCGCATCTCCGCCGCACGTGCATGCCCTTGCAAGCCTTCGCTATAAGCCAACGTAGCCGCAATCAAGCCCAGTGCCTTCGCGCCTTGCCGGCTCACCTCAATCAGGCTTGAGCGCTTTTGAAAGTCATACACGCCCAGCGGTGACGAAAAGCGTGC
This sequence comes from Comamonadaceae bacterium, assembly GCA_031430035.1. Taxonomy (GTDB): domain Bacteria; phylum Pseudomonadota; class Gammaproteobacteria; order Burkholderiales; family Burkholderiaceae_C; genus JASGCK01. The sequence continues at coordinate 4,838 of JANPAS010000039.1, forward strand.
TGTACCGCTGGTGGGCAGCACGTGGTTAGGTCCAGCGCAGTAGTCACCTAAAGATTCGCTGGTGTAGGCCCCCAAAAAGATTGCGCCTGCGTGTTTGAGTTTTGGCTCCCACTGATGCGGGTTGTTGCTAGAAACTTCTAAGTGTTCAGGTGCAATTTGGTTGCTGATGTCGCACGCCTCGTCCATCGATTGGGTGAGGATCAATGCACCGCGGTCGTTCAGTGATTTAGCAATGATGTCTTTGCGTGGCATGTCGGGTAAGAGCTTGTCGATGCTGGCTTGCACGGCCTCGATGTACGCGGCATCAGGGCACAGCAAAATGCTTTGCGCCAGCTCATCGTGCTCGGCTTGGCTAAAGAGATCCATGGCCACCCAATCAGGCGGCGTAGTGCCATCAGCCAGCACCAAAATCTCAGACGGGCCTGCAATCATGTCGATGCCAACCAAGCCAAAAACTTGGCGTTTGGCTTCAGCTACATAGGCGTTACCTGGGCCTGTAATTTTGTCAACTTTTGGAATGGTCGCTGTGCCGTAAGCCAAGCTGGCTATGGCCTGCGAGCCACCTATTGTGAACGCACGCGTGACGCCGCCCACATACGCAGCCGCTAAAACCATGGGGTTTTTGACTCCGTTTGGCGTTGGTACGACCATGATGATCTCGTCCACACCTGCCACGTGGGCAGGAATCGCATTCATCAAAACTGATGATGGATAAGTCGCTTTGCCGCCAGGTACGTAGATGCCTACGCGGTCAAGTGGCGTGACTTTTTGTCCGAGCAGCGTACCGTCTGCATCCGTGTATTGCCAACTCTCACCGTTCGCTTTCTTTTGTGCTTCGTGATAGCTTTTGATGCGCGAAGCCGCACTTGCTAAGGCTTCGCGCAGGTCTGGCGTCAGCGAGTCGTAGGCGGCTTTGAGCTCGGTTTGTGTCAGCTCCAACTCGCTCATAGACGTGGCTGTGATGCCATCCCAGCGCGCGGTGTATTCCAAAACCGCCGCATCACCGCGCGTTTTGACATCCAGCAGCACAGCTTCAACCGTGCCGCTGATTGCTTTGTTGTCCTCTATGGATACATGCAATCGCGCTTGCAAATCAGCTGCGAACGTAGGGCTGGCTGTGGATAGACGGAGTGGTTTAGCGGACAGCATTATTTAACGGCGTTTTTAAAGGCTTCAATAATTGGCTGAAGCTGCGCGTGTTTAAGCTTGAGCGCGGCTTGATTGACGACCAAGCGCGAGCTAATGTCCATAATGAAATCGACTTCGACCAAGTGGTTCGCCTTGAGTGTTGATCCCGTGGAGACCACGTCCACGATGGCATCGGCCAGACCCGTGAGTGGTGCGAGCTCCATCGAACCGTAGAGCTTGATGATGTCCACATGCACGCCTTTGCTGGCAAAAAAGTCGCGTGCGATTTGCACAAACTTGGTCGCAACGGTTAGGCGCGCACCTTGTTTGACGGCTGCTTGGTAGTCAAAGCCTTCGCGCACGGCGACACTCATACGGCAAGCGGCAATTTTTAAATCTAGCGGTTGATAGAGGCCATCGCTACCTGATTCGATGAGTGTGTCTTTGCCTGTGACGCCAAGGTCTGCACCGCCGAGTGCCACATAGGTGGGCACATCGGTGGCACGCACAAGTAGCACACGCACATGCGGCTGGTTGGTTGCCAAAATCAGTTTGCGCGTCGCGTCGGGGTCGTCCAGCACTTCGATGCCCGCGGCTTTGAGTAGCGGCAAGGTTTCGTCAAAGATGCGGCCTTTGGAGAGCGCGAGTGTGATCATGGGAATAGGTGAGGGCATTGTCATAACCTTACTGTACACGCATCATTTCACACGCTCGATGTCCGCGCCAATGCCGCGCAGCTTCTCTTCCATGCGGTCGTAACCGCGGTCTAGGTGGTAGATGCGCTCGATGGTAGTTTCGCCCTTGGCCACAAGACCAGCAATAACCAAAGAAGCCGAAGCCCTGAGATCGGTTGCCATCACATGCGCACCCGATAACTTGGCACTGCCCGTCACCATGGCCACTTTGCCGTCGATTTGGATGCTCGCACCAAGGCGAACCAGCTCGTTTACATGCATAAAGCGGTTTTCAAAAATGGTTTCCGTCGCCATAGAGCTACCTGTCGCCACCACGTTTAAAGCCATCATTTGCGCTTGCATATCGGTAGGAAAGCCTGGGTACTCTGTCGTGCGAAAGGATTGCGCTTTGAGCCTCCCCGATGAGGTGATCTGTAGGCCATGTGCAGTGGGGCTTACCAGAGCACCTGCCTCACGCAGCTTATCCAGCAAGGCGTCCAGATGATCGGCTCTGGCGTGCTCTAAAACAACATCGCCGCCTGTGGCGGCTACTGCGCACAAAAACGTACCTGCTTCAATACGATCAGCGACCACGCTGTGCGTGCAACCGTGCAATTTTTCTACGCCCGTAATGGTGATACGGCTGGTGCCGTGTCCTGTAATTTTTGCACCCATGGCGATCAGCATTTCAGCAAGATCGGGAATCTCAGGCTCTTGAGCGGCATTTTCCAAAATCGTTACGCCATCGGCCAAGCATGCCGCCATTAAGAAGTTCTCTGTTCCCGTCACGGTCACCATATCGGTCGTGATGCGTGCGCCCTTCAAGCGCGTCCAGCCTTCGGGCAAGCGTGCATTCATGTAACCATGTGCGACGTCGATGATCGCGCCCATGGCTTGCAGGCCTTTGATGTGCTGATCGACAGGGCGAGAGCCAATCGCGCAGCCGCCTGGTAGTGAGACAGTCGCTTTACCAAAACGAGCGAGTAGGGGTCCCAGTGCCAACACCGAGGCACGCATGGTTTTCACCAGTTCGTAGGGCGCTTCTGGCTTATCCAGTGCACAGGCGTTTAGCGTGACAACGCCATCGCTCGTCCGCGTAAAAGTCACGCCCATATTGCGAATTAACTTCTCCATTGTCACCACATCTTGCAAGCGAGGGACGTTTTGAAGTGTGACGGTATCTGCCGTTAAGAGGGCTGCGCAAAGTTCGGGCAGAGCGGCGTTTTTAGCACCAGAAATGGAGACCGTGCCGTGCAAGGTACGTCCGCCGCGAATCAGGAGTTTGTCCATTGCAATGAGGAGGTTGGAGGCTTTAAAAATGGTGCCGGAGAGATGAATCGAACACCCGACCTTCTCATTACGAATGAGCTGCTCTACCGACTGAGCTACACCGGCACACTAAAGGGTAAATTATAAACGGCGCTAGTGCTTCGTCTTGCTAGTTGGCATCACAATGGCGTTGGTTTTCGTGTGCAAGAGTCTGTTGGTTTTGCTGGGGACAGCCTCAAACTTAGCGTCCACAAGCGCGACGGGAACACGCTCTAGTGCTACCTCTAAAACACGATCAATCCAGCGCACGGGGATGATCTCAAGCTCGTTTTTGACGTTACTTGGGATGTCAGCCAAATCCTTGATGTTGTCCTCGGGAATGATGACGGTTTTGATGCCACCGCGCAGTGCCGCCAGTAGTTTTTCTTTTAAACCGCCAATGGCCGTGACTTCGCCGCGAAGCGTAATTTCCCCAGTCATGGCCACGTCTGCACGGACAGGGATACCCGTTAAAGCCGACACGATAGAAGTCGTCATCGCTGCGCCAGCGCTAGGTCCGTCTTTAGGTGTACCGCCATCGGGAACATGAATATGTAGATCTTTTTTCTCGAATACATCGTCAGATATACCAAGAAACCTTGCTCGGCTGCGTACTACTGTTCGTGCCGCCTCTACGGACTCTTTCATCACGTCGCCTAAGTTGCCTGTGCGCGTGATGTTCCCCTTACCAGGCATCACAGCGGTCTCGATAGTGAGCAAATCGCCCCCCACTTCTGTCCACGCCAGTCCAACGACTTGACCGACTTGATTTTGCTTTTCTGCGCGGCCGTAGTTGAACTTGCGGACACCCAAAAAATCCATTAAATTGTCTGTATCAACGGTAACGCTTGCGCCGTAGGTTTTGAGCTGAATGCCTTTGACCACTTTGCGGCAAATGCTGGACAAATCACGCTCTAAGTTGCGAACACCCGCTTCGCGGGTGTAGTACCGAACCATGTCTCTGATTGCGGCTTCTTCTACAACCAATTCTTCTGGCGCGAGTCCATTATTTTTGAGCTGTTTGGGCAGCAAGTAGCGAATCGCGATATTGGTTTTTTCGTCTTCGGTGTAACCTGACAAACGAATGACTTCCATACGGTCTAAGAGTGCGGGCGGGATGTTGAGCGTGTTGGACGTCGCCACAAACATCACGTCCGACAAGTCGAAATCAAGCTCAACGTAGTGGTCGCTAAAGGTGTGGTTTTGTTCGGGGTCCAAGACTTCTAACAGTGCGCTTGACGGATCGCCGCGCACATCCGAGCCGATCTTGTCGATTTCGTCCAGCAAGAAGAGAGGGTTGCGCGTACCGATTTTGCTGAGGCTTTGCAAGAGCTTGCCTGGCAATGCGCCAATGTAGGTGCGGCGATGGCCGCGAATTTCGGCCTCATCGCGCATACCGCCCAACGCCATACGCACGTACTTGCGACCTGTGGCTTTGGCAATGGATTGACCCAGCGATGTTTTGCCCACGCCAGGAGGGCCGACCAAACACAAAATGGGCGCTTTGAGTTTGCCCACACGCTGCTGCACCGCCAGATATTCCAAGATGCGCTCTTTGACTTTATCAAGCCCGAAGTGGTCTTCGTTCAGCACGCTATCTGCCAGTATCAAATCATGCTTGATCTTGGTCTTTTTGCTCCAAGGCAGCCCAATCAGCACATCAACGTAGTTGCGGATCACCGTGGCTTCTGACGACATGACCGACATCGTTTTCAGCTTGGCAACTTCCTTCAAGGCCTTCTTCTCGGCATCTTTGGGCATTTTTGCCAGCTTGATTTTTTTCTCAAGTACAGCAGCATCGGCGCTGTCGTCACCATCACTCAGTTCTTTTTGAATCGCCTGTGCTTGTTCGCGTAGGTAGTAGTCGCGCTGGTTTTTATCAACGGATTTTTTGACTTGCCCGCGAATTTTTTTATCCACATTCAAAATATCGATTTCACCCTCTAATTGCGCGAGCAACGTCTTCATGCGCAAGGTGACATCATCTGTTGCAAGAATGGCTTGCTTTTGAATCAGCTTAAACGGCACATGTGAACTGATGGTATCCGTCATACGCCCCATGTCGTCAAGCCCAGCAATCGAGGCCATGATTTCGCTTGGGATACGGCGGCTTAGTTTTGTGTAGGTTTCAAAGCGCTCAATCACCGCGCGACGCAAGGCTTCTAGCGACGTCTTTTGTTTTTCGCTGAGGGTATAGCCATCGATTGATTCAGCAGGAATTTGCGGCGTGACTTCGGCCGCAAAAATAGCATCTTCCATCAAACGGATGTCGTGTACCTTGGCACGTTGCAGACCCTCAATCAGCACTTTCACCGTGCCATCGGGCAACTTCAGCATTTGCAAAATGTTGCCGACACAACCTACGTCAAACATGTCGGACATAGCCAATTCGTCGCTCTTGTCTTCTGCAAGAGTGTCGCTTGTGGCGGCAGGTTTTTTACCGCTTTTCTCTAACTCAGTTGCAGTGTCTTTTTGCGTGAGCAACAGCACGCGTTTGGCGCTGTTCATGGCAATCTCTAAAGCCCGTATGCTTTTAGTCCGGCCCACAAACAGCGGGATCACCATCTTGGGGTACATCACCACATCCCGGAGCGGGACGAGGGGTAGCACGGTGCGTTCTTCTAGCAATAAGGCTTGAGTCGACATGCGGTGCTTTCTAAAAATTATGCGGCTTTGGCCTCGTGAGTGCCTTTGCGGTAAACCAAGAGCGGCGGTCGATCCTCTGTGATGGAAGCAGCATCCACAATGACTTTTTCAACATTGCTAGTGCTTGGCAAGTCGAACATGGTATCAATTAAAGACTGCTCAAAAATAGAGCGCAGGCCACGTGCACCTGTTTTGCGTTTGATGGCTTTTTTGGCAATCGCGACGAGTGCTTCAGGGCGAACATCCAGATCAACACCTTCTAACGCCAGCATTTGCGCATATTGCTTGACGAGTGCATTTTTGGGCTCGGTGAGGATGGAGATAAGTGCGGCTTCACTGAGCTCTTCCAGCGTCGTGACAACAGGCAGACGACCAATGAGTTCGGGGATGAGCCCGTATTTAATCAAATCTTCTGGCTCGACATCTTTAAAGAGTTCGGTCAAATTGCGATTCGTTTTGCTTTTAACTACCGCGCCAAAACCAATACTGGTGGACTCTGTACGCGACTCGATGACCTTATCTAAGCCTGCAAACGCACCGCCACAAATAAACAAAATGTTGGTGGTGTCGATTTTTAAAAAATCTGAATTCGGCACTTTGCGGCCACCCTGCGGAGGAACGCTAGAGATCGTACCTTCGACGATTTTTAGTAGCGCCTGCTGCACACCTTCTCCCGATACATCACGCGTGATGGATGGGTTTTCCGTTTTGCGCGAAATCTTGTCAATCTCGTCAATAAACACAATACCTTGCTGGGCTTTGGCAACGTCGTAGTCGCAGGCTTGCAAGAGTTTGGTAATGATGCCTTCCACGTCTTCACCGATATAGCCCGCTTCGGTGAGCGTGGTGGCGTCGGCCATGGCAAACGGCACATCTAAGGTGCGAGCCAATGTTTGCGCCAGTAGTGTTTTGCCCGATCCCGTGGGTCCAATCAACAAGATGTTGCTTTTAGAGAGCTCAACATCGCCCTTTTTAGCTTTGGCTTGGAAGCGAATCCGCTTGTAGTGGTTGTAGACCGCCACGGCCATGGTGCGTTTGGCGCTATCTTGACCGATGACATAGCTATCCAAGTTGCGTTTAATTTCCGCTGGTGTGGGTACGCCGTCTTTGGTTTCCTTGGCAATAACGCCAGGCAACTCTTCTTCTAAAACGCCATTGCAAAGCTCAATGCATTCGTCGCAAATAAACACGTTAGGCCCTGCAATCAGCTTCCTAACTTCGGCTTGGTCTTTATTGCAAAACGAGCACGACAGTGGCGCAAGCGCCGCGCCAGTTGCTTTTGCAGATGCTTTATCGACGCTCGGTTTTTTGTCGGCCATAGTTATGAGTTAGCAGCAGGTGTTTCGCCGCTAGGGCGCTGGGCAATGACTTGATCCACAAGACCATAAGCCATGGTTTCTTCCGCGCTCATCCAGTAGTCACGCTCCATGTCTTTGGCAATTTTTTCTAGCGGCTGACCTGTGCGCTCAGCCAAGATTTTGTTCAATTGCTCACGTGTTTTTAAGATCTCACGAGCCGAAATTTCAATGTCGGCCGCCGTGCCACGTGCGCCACCCGAAGGCTGGTGAATCATCACGCTGGCGTTAGGCAAGGCAATGCGTTTGCCCTTGGCACCAGCAGCCAGTAAGAACGCGCCCATGCTAGCGGCCATGCCAGTGCACAGCGTGGAGACATCGGGCTTGATGAAGTTCATCGTGTCAAAAATCGCAAGACCTGCACTGACCGATCCACCTGGCGAATTGATGTAGAGAAAGATATCCTTCTCTGGATTTTCGCTCTCCAAAAACAGCATTTGGGCAACGACCAAGTTTGCCATGTAGTCTTCAACAGGACCCACCAAAAAGATGATGCGTTCTTTGAGCAGGCGCGAATAAATGTCGTAAGCACGCTCACCACGGCCTGTCGTCTCAATCACCATTGGCACCATGCCAAGATCCGTCCCGCGTGATGGCATGTCATTGAATGATTGAGGTGTGCTGTACATGGTGCTGTCCTTATGGAGTGGTTATTGAATTATTGCTGAGCCATGAGCTCATCGAATTCAATCGATTTGGGGACGACTTTTGCTTTTGCAAGTACGAACTCGGTCACGTTGTTTTCCATCAAAATCGCATCGACTTCACCAAGGCGCTGACGGTCACCCATGTACCACTTCACCACTTCGGCTGGCTTTTCGTAGCTAGCAGCTAGCTCGGCCACATGCGCTTTGATTTGCTCCATCGTGGTTTGCAGGTTGTTGGCTTTCACCAGTTCCGACACGATGAGTCCAAGGCGAACACGGCGCTCGGCTTGTGGTGTAAAAATTTCTGTTGGAATCGGCGCTTTTTCAGCGTCCTTGATACCGCGCTGCTTGAGTTCGGCGCGTGCACCTTCCACCATGCGGTCCACTTCCGATTGAACAATCGCTTTTGGTAGCTCGAGGTCAGCGTGGGCAATCAAGGCATCCATCACGGCAACTTTATTTTTGTTAACCAAGCGGAACTTCACTTCGCGCTCGAGGTTATTGCGAATGTCAGCCTTCAGGCCAGCAACCGTTGCGTCTTTCACGCCCAGCGATTTCGCGAGTTCGTCATTAATTTCTGGCAAATGCGCCGCTTCGTTTTTCTTAATCGTGACCATGAAGTCAGCTGTCTTGCCAGCCACGTCTTTGCTTTGATAGTCTTCTGGGAACGCGAGCGGGAACGTCTTGCTCTCGCCCGGCTTCATGCCGCGCACGGCATCATCAAACTCTTTTAGCATTTGGCCTTCGCCAACCAAGAACTGGAAGTCAGCCGCTTTGCCGCCGTCAAACAGTTCGCCGTCAATCTTGCCTTCAAAGTCAACCGTCACGCGGTCGCCAGCTTCTACGCCAGCATCCATGCCGCGCTGGGCAAAGCTACGGCGCTGCTTTTGCAAAATAGCGACAGTCTTGTCAATAGCAGCATCCGACACTTCGGAGGTGAATTTTTGAATTTCAGCGGTCGACAAATCCTTGATCGTGACTTCTGGGTACACCTCGAAGAGGGCTTCAAATTTGAGCTCATCACTGCCTTCGGTGACTTCCAGTTCATTGATCTTGGGTTGACCAGCCACGTTGATAGCGGCCTCAGTCACAGCCTCGTTAAAGGCTTTACCCACATGTTCATTCATGATTTCATACTGAGCCGAATAACCATACTGTTGCGCCACCATGCTCATAGGCACTTTACCTGGACGAAAGCCTGACATCTTGACAGTCTTGGCGATCTTTTTGAGGCGCGCTTCCACTTCAGAGCTGAGTGCTTTAGCGGAGAGTGTGAGGATAATTTTGCGCTCTAACTTTTCGAGCGTTTCGACGTTAACTGCCATGATGGGGAAGCCTTAAAAGGGATAGATGAAAAGAAAAATTTGGTGCGCGGGGGGGGACTCGAACCCCCACACCATTGCTGGCGTCAGGACCTAAACCTGGTGCGTCTACCAATTTCGC
>JANPAS010000040.1:0-1677 GCA_031430035.1 Comamonadaceae bacterium
TCTTTTAGGTTCAGCCCTTACCTTCGACGATGTGCTCTTGATCCCAGCGTACTCAAACGTACTGCCCAAAGACACTCAGCTTTCCACTCAATTTACACGCGGCATTCGCCTGAATTTGCCTCTCGTCTCTGCGGCGATGGACACCGTGACCGAGGCGCGCCTTGCCATTGCGATGGCGCAAGAAGGCGGCATCGGCATCATCCACAAAAACCTCACCCCTGCCCAGCAAGCCGCGCAAGTGGCCAAGGTGAAGCGTTTTGAGTCGGGCGTGCTGCGCGACCCTGTCGTTATTACGCCCGCGCACACCGTACGCCAAGTGCTGGCGATGAGCGAATCTATGGGCATATCAGGCTTCCCCGTCTGTGATGGCGGCAAAGTGGTCGGCATTGTGACTAGCCGCGATTTGCGTTTTGAAACACGCATGGACGAAGTCATTGCCAACGTGATGACGCCGCGTGAGCGCTTGGTAACGATGCCCGAGGGCGCAAGCCATGAGAGTGCGAAGGCTTTGCTCAATAAACACAAGCTAGAGCGCCTCTTGGTCGTCAACGATGCGTTTGAGCTGCGCGGACTCATTACCGTGAAAGACATTACCAAGCAAACCAATTTCCCGAATGCCGCTCGCGATAGCGCGGGTCATCTGCGCGTGGGCGCGGCTGTGGGCGTGGGCGCGGACACCGAGGAACGCGTGGAAGCCTTATCTAGAGCGGGCTGCGACGCGATTGTGGTGGACACCGCACACGGTCACAGCGCGGGCGTGATTGACCGCGTGCGCTGGGTGAAACTTAACTATCCGCACATCGAGGTCATTGGTGGCAACATCGCCACAGGCGCAGCAGCGCGGGCGCTGGCAGACGTGGGAGCGGATGCCGTCAAGGTCGGTATTGGTCCAGGCTCGATTTGCACGACGCGCATTGTGGCGGGTGTGGGCGTGCCGCAAATTACGGCGATTGATAACGTGGCGACTGCCCTGCTCGGCACAGGCGTTCCGCTCATCGCTGACGGTGGTATCCGTTTTAGTGGCGACATTGCCAAAGCAATTGCTGCAGGTGCATCCACTGTGATGATGGGCGGCCTCTTGGCAGGCACCGAAGAAGCGCCTGGCGAAGTCGTGCTGTTTCAAGGCCGTAGCTACAAGAGCTACCGAGGCATGGGTTCGATTGGCGCGATGCAACAAGGCAGCGCCGACAGGTACTTCCAAGAAAGCACGGCTGGCAACACCAATGCGGACAAGTTAGTCCCCGAAGGCATTGAAGGTCGTGTGCCGTACAAAGGCTCGGTCGTGGGCATCTTGTTCCAAATGGCGGGCGGCTTAAAAGCCAGTATGGGTTACTGCGGCACGCCAACCATTGAAGACATGCAAACGAAGGCTGAATTTGTGCAGATTACGTCGGCAGGTATGCGTGAGAGCCACGTGCATGATGTGCAAATTACCAAGGAAGCGCCTAACTATCGGGCTGAATAGCCGAAAAATCTGCGTGCATTAATTTTTCTAAAACTATCATCAAGTTTGATGACTCTTCTAAGCTTAAAAAACTAAGCATGCTTTTTTGCAAAGCCTCTGCATAAGGCGCGACTTGGGTAAATATGACCTCACCTGCCGCCGTGAGGCTGAGGTATTTTGCGCGCTTATCACTTGGGAAATCATCGCGCTTTACCAACCCTTGTTTTTCAAGG
>JANPAS010000041.1:0-7906 GCA_031430035.1 Comamonadaceae bacterium
TACCGCCCGAGCTAGAGAAGATTAACTTGGCTTTGTGCCCCGTTGTATTGAAACGATGGCGTAGAGCGTCGAGCAACGCGCGCGTAGAATCAAGATTAGAGCGCAGCCCCAAATCAAAATCGGCTTCGCATTCACCTGAGACAGCCGATGCCAAATGGAACACGGCATCAAATGATTGATCTTTGAGCATTTCACACTGCGACAGCAATGAGCCCACAAGCCCCGTCACATATGGCTTAGCGGCAAGGTCAGCAGGAAGGGCGAATTGATCCGCAAGCGTCATGCGTGTAATACTCTTGCCATCCAAATGCCCACGCGCGAGCAGCGTGCGCGCTAGTTTTGAGCCTAGGAAACCGCTGCCACCAGTAATAAGGATGTTCATGGCGAAGTTATTTTTAGATTTAAGTAGCAGCGCTCTTTGCTCTGCTTGATTTTTGAGCCACCACAATGACGGTGCGTCCAAGTAGCATTTGCCAGCTATTACACGCCTCTACCAAGTGCTGATTCGCCGAGTCAATGGTTTTATATTTTTGGCGCTCTACTCGCTTTGCAAAAAAACTCATACATTTAATCAATGGGTACCAAAAAATCAACTTGGGTATCGAGCCTCTTTGCAATTTATCTGTAGTCCAATGTGTGGTCGTGAGTCCAGCTTCGCTTAAAGCGTGTGCCAAGTAAAAATAAGAAATTGGCGTAATGTGTCCGTCGGTTGAATAGGTTTCTGTCCGCGTCATTGGTAAAGGGCCGAACAAATTCCAAAATCCAAAAAACATGAATCGCAAACGGGAACGCAAATTCAAGATGTTGGGCGTTGTAAATATCGCAACACCATTTGGCTTGAGCACACGTTCAACCTCGCGAATCACTTTACGATAGTTCTCTAAATGCTCAATGACTTCCGTGCAAGTCACTAAATCAAAGCTTGTCGATGAGTACGGCAGTGCCTCCTCATTCAGGTTTGCAACTTGAACCTTTTGATTTGGTAACTGCATCAAAGTATCTATGTAGTCACAAGCACTGGCCTTTACCGTCGGGCTATGCGATTGAATCAAGGTAATCAGTTCGCCTGTTCCAGAGCCAATGTCCAACAATTCTCCTCGCGGAGCCCCGCTTAGCGCATCCTTTGCCAGCTGCGAAACTTTAAGGAGGATTTGATCTGTTGACAACTGCATAGTCGTTTACCCCGTCTTCACCGCATCAGGATTACGCAGTCGAATATGCAGTTCGCGCAATTGCTTCTCGTCCACAGGGCTTGGCGCTTGGGTGAGCAAGCACTGAGCGCGTTGGGTTTTCGGGAAAGCAATCACGTCGCGGATGGACTCTGCGCCCGTCATGAGTGTCACGATACGGTCTAGGCCAAACGCGAGGCCACCGTGTGGCGGAGCCCCGTATTGCAAGGCGTCGAGTAAGAAACCAAATTTCATTTGCGCATCTTCTGGCGTAATTTTGAGTGCGTCAAACACTTTCTTTTGCACGTCCGCTTGGTGGATACGCACCGAGCCGCCGCCCATTTCCCAGCCATTCAGCACCATGTCGTAGCCTTTGGAGAGGCACTTCTCTGGCGCTGTCGTCATCCAGTCTTCGTGGCCATCTTTTGGCGCAGTGAATGGGTGATGCGTCGCGGTGTAGCGCTGGTTCTCTTCGTCGAACTCGTACATCGGGAAATCGACCACCCACATCGGTGCCCAGCGGTCTTCAAACAAGCCCCACTTTTTGCCCGAAACGCTTTGACCAATCTTGACGCGGAGCGCACCAATGGCATCGTTAACAATTTTTTCTTTGTCAGCGCCAAAGAAAATGATGTCACCGTTTTTAGCGCCTGTACGCTTCATGACCTCAAACAAAGCTGCGTCGTGGATGTTTTTTACGATAGGAGACTGCAACCCATCACGACCCGCAGTAGCGTCATTAACCTTGATCCAAGCCAAGCCTTTTGCGCCGTAAATTTTGACAAACTCGGTATAGGCATCAATCTCGGAACGCGGCATTTCTGCACCGCCTGGCACGCATAGCGCCACCACGCGTCCACCCTTCATGGTGGCAGGTGCTGAGAACACTTTGAAGTCCACATCACCCATCACGTCGGTCAGTTCGGCAAACTGCATCTTGATGCGCAAATCGGGCTTGTCGGAGCCATACAAATGCATGGCATCGGCATAGGTCATCACGGGGAAGGCGGCACCGTCGCCTAGGTTGACGTTAATGGCTTTTTGGAACACTTCGACCATCATGCCTTCAAACATATCGCGGATTTCTTGCTCAGTCAAAAAGCTGGTCTCAATATCAATCTGGGTGAATTCGGGCTGGCGATCGGCACGCAAATCTTCGTCGCGGAAGCACTTGGTGATTTGGTAATAACGGTCGTAGCCCGCCACCATCAAAAGCTGCTTAAAGAGCTGAGGGCTTTGCGGTAACGCAAAGAACTGACCTTCTTGCACGCGGCTGGGCACTAAATAGTCGCGCGCACCTTCAGGCGTAGATTTAGTCAGCATTGGGGTTTCGATGTCCACAAAACCCAGCGCGTCAAGGTAGTTACGCACAATCATCGTGACTTTGTAGCGCAGCATCATGTTGCGCTGCATGGCAGGGCGGCGCAGATCTAGCACGCGATGCGTGAGGCGAGTCGTCTCGGATAAATTATCGTCATCCAGCAAAAATGGCGGCGTCACGGAAGCGTTCAAAATCTTGAGCTCATGGCACAAAATTTCAACCCCACCGCTCTTCAAATCCTTATTGGCCGTGCCTTCGGGGCGAGCACGTACCACGCCCGTCATTTGGATACAAAACTCGTTACGCAGCACTTCAGCAACGACGAACATGTCAGCGCGATCAGGATCGCACACCACTTGCACATAGCCTTCGCGGTCACGCAAATCAACAAAAATCACGCCGCCATGGTCGCGGCGGCGATTCACCCAACCGCACAGCGTGACCGACTGACCAATAAACGCCTCGTCAACCAAGCCGCAGTAAGAGGTTCGCATGGATGTTTGCATTTGGTTTTTCATTTTTATCAAGTTCCTAATTTCAAAATTTATTTGCCCGTTGGCACCGTAGTTGGCGAGACTACGCCCATAGAGACTACGTATTTCAAGGCTTCGTCCACGCTCATGGAGAGCGCTAAGCAATCGGATTTTTTAAACATCATCATGTAACCACCCGTTGGATTGGGTGTAGTAGGGATATAGACGCTCAAGAATTCATCGGTTACGCCGTGCTGCAACACTTGCAAAACATCACCACTCGGCACGCCCGTCACAAAACCAATCGTCCAATTGCCCTCGCGCGGCCATTCCACCAAGACGGCTTTACGGAATGCATTGCCGTTTTCGGAGAACAACGTATCCGACACTTGTTTCACGCTGGAATAAATGGAGCGCACGACAGGAATTCGTCCCAAAAGTGCATCCCACCAGCCAATGAGCCGTTTGCCTAAGAAGTTGCTGACGGTAGCGCCCACCAAAAGGAGCACGGCCAAGGTCAAAATCACACCAAAACCTGGAATATGCACTGGCAACCAACTATCGGGTTGCCAAGCTTTTGGTAAAAGTAGCAGCGTTTTGTCTAGTGAGCTAATCGCCCACTCCAAGAGCCAAATCGTGATGGCTAAGGGAACGAGGACTAAGAGTCCCGCAAAAAACCATTTACGCAGATTGGCCATCATGTGGATGCTCCAGAAGTTGCTGTGGCGGCAGGCGCTGCTGCAGGTGTGGGTGCGGGGCTACTGGCTGCCGCACCAGATGAATCGGAACTTGTGGGCGCTGCAGCCTCGGAAGCCTTATCTGGCGTGGCCTGCGGCGCAGTGCCCGTAGCTGGCTTTTGACCTTCACGGAAGTCGGTCACATACCAGCCAGAGCCCTTCAGCTGAAAGCCAGCGGCGGTCACTTGCTTGGCCAGCGACTCGCTGCCGCATGCAGGACATAAGGTCAGTGGTGGATCGGAAATCTTGCGCAGAATGTCTTTAGACACACCGCAGGATGAGCATTTGTAGGCGTAAATTGGCATAACCTTCGATTATCCCATGTAGCCAGCGCCTGCGAGGGGTTGAATCAGCGAAAATTGCCTGCACGTCTAGCCATTAGCTACCACTCACTATTTGAAAGATCTCATGGTTCCGCACCTTATTACCGCCCTCACTGGCCCGACTAACGAACTCGAGCAAAAAATCTTAGACAGCTTGCCTGCTATTGAACGCTGGTTCCGTATGGAGTGGCTGGAGCACACACCTCCGTTCTATACGTCCGTAGATTTACGCAATGCGGGTTTTAAGCTCGCGCCCGTAGACACCAACCTCTATCCAGGCGGTTGGAACAATCTGACACCAGAAATGCTACCGCTGGCCGTGCAAGCCGCCATGTCGGCAATCGAAAAAATTTGTCCTGAAGCAAAAAACTTGCTCCTCATCCCAGAAAACCATACGCGCAACACGTTTTATTTGACCAATGTCGCACGGCTCAAAAAGATTTTTCAGCAGGCAGGACTGAATGTGCGCCTTGGCACGATCAACCCCGACATTACCGAGCCCACCACTTTTGATCTGCCGACAGGCGAACACGTCACCCTAGAGCCCGTGGTTCGCACCAAAAACCGTCTTGGTCTCAAAGACTTTGACCCTTGCACGATTTTGCTCAACAACGATTTGAGCGCTGGCACACCCGATATTTTTCAAAACTTGCACGAGCAGCACTTGCTGCCACCCCTTCATGCGGGTTGGTTTATGCGGCGCAAATCGACTCACTTTGCGGCTTACGACAAAGTCGCGGAGGCCTTCGCAAGCCTTATTGGTATTGACCCGTGGCTCATAAACCCTTATTTTTCACGCTGCGGCAGTGTCAACTTTGCAGCAGGTACAGGCATGGATTGCCTGACGGGTGAAGTGGACAAGTTGCTTAAAAAAATTCAAGCCAAATACGACCAATACGGTATTACAGAAAAACCTTTCGTCATCGTCAAAGCCGACAACGGCACGTATGGCATGGGCATCATGACCGTGCGCAGCGTCAAGGATTTAGAAGTTATTAACCGCAAGACCAAAAATAAAATGAGCGTCGTGAAAGACGGCCTGACGGTATCTGAGGTCATCATCCAAGAAGGCGTGCAAACCATGGAGCGCGTGAACGAAGCGATGGCTGAACCTGTGGTGTACATGCTGGATCGTTACGTGGTAGGCGGCTTTTACCGAGTCCACGCCGAGCGCGGGATTGACGAGAACTTAAACGCCCCAGGCGCGAGCTTTGTGCCGCTAGCTTTTGCCAACGCCACTAATACGCCTGAGCTAGGCGAGAAAGTGGGATGTTGCGCACCGAATCGGTTTTATATGTACGGTGTGATTGCACGCCTAGCCATGCTTGCAGCCAGTTACGAGCTAGAGATGACTGATCCTGCGAGCGTGGATCTATAAACCATGCTGGATTTACTTGCGCTATGCCTACAACTTTCCTTGCCCCTGCCCAGTGTGCCAGACAAACTGTGCAGCAGTGTCCAACTTGAAGCGTCCAACGCCGTCTCTGCCCTAGGTCGTCCGATTTTGCTGCGGGATGTTGTGGCTGAAGCACCGAAACGCCGCGTGCTAGTGTTGGGCGGTATACATGGTGATGAGCGCTCAGCCAGCTCGCTCGTCTTTCACTGGATTATTCATGCGCAAACAACACCCGCCAGTACGCATTGGCGTTTTATTCCTGGGCTTAATCCAGATGGATTGCTCGCACAACCACCCAAACGCACCAACGCAAATGGGGTGGATTTAAATCGAAACTTTCCCACACCCGACTGGCAACGCGACGCGGTCAGTTACTGGGCGACTAAAACTAAAAAAGACCCACGTCGCTACCCTGGCAAAGAGCCGCTATCGGAGCCCGAATCTAAATTTTTATACGAACAAATCGAAAGCTTTAAGCCTGACATCATTGTGAGCATTCATGCGCCATTTGGTGTGCTCGATTTTGATGGCCCATCCACACCGCCGCATAAGCTGGGGCGCTTGTATCTCGATCAAGTGGGCATCTACCCTGGAAGTCTTGGCAACTACGGCGGCGTCACTCTAGGAATTCCTGTGGTAACTGTCGAGCTACCCCACGCAGCCAAAGCCCCAACCACACCTGAGATGCGCCAAATGTGGTTGGATTTAGTGCGCTGGATGAGCGCGCATCCAATTAAGCCCGCCCCCTCACCCTAGCCCTCTCCCACTAAGGGAGAGGGAGCAAGATCACGACAGCAGCGCGTTCACCCGCTTCACATAAGCCGCTGGATCAGCAGGCATGCCGCCTTCGGCCAGCACAGCTTGGTCAAACAAGATATGCGCGAGATCGTTGAAGTTGACCGAACCTTCTAATTTTTTAATCAGTGCATGCTCGGTGTTGATCTCCAAAATTGGCTTCGTCTCGGGTATGGCTTGACCTGCTTGCTTGAGCATACGAGCTAGCTGGGCGCTCATGCCGTCGTCCTTTACCACCAAACAAGCGGGCGAGTCCACCAGGCGGGTCGTTACGCGCACGTCGTCGCATTTGTCTTTGAGCGCTTCTTTCAGTTTTGCGAGCAGTGGCTTGGCACTTTCAGCAGCTTCTTCAGCCGCTTTTTTCTCCGCCTCGTCTTGCAGCTTGCCCAGATCAAATGCGCCCTTGGCCACGCTTTGCAGCGGCGTCCCGTCAAACTCGTTTAAGAAGCCCAGCGCCCACTCGTCCACGCGGTCGGACATCAAGAGGACCTCGATGCCCTTCTTTTTAAACACTTCAAGCTGCGGGCTGTTCTTGGCAGCCGCCAGTGTTTCGGCCGTAATGTAGTAAATGGCTTCTTGGCCTTCTTTCATGCGGGCTTTGTAGTCTGCAAAGCCAACCTTGATCGCATCTTCCGTTGTCGAAGCAAAACGCAAGAGCTTGGCAATTTTGTCTTTGTTTTGCATATCTTCGCCGACGCCCTCTTTGAGCACCGAGCCAAACGCCTCATAGAACTTGGCATAAGTGGTCTCGTCCATGCCTTCCAGCATCGACAGTACACGGCGCGTATTGCCTTCACGTATGGCTTTGGTGTCACGAGATTCTTGCAACAGTTCGCGAGAGACATTGAGCGGCAAATCGGCCGAATCAATCACGCCCTTCACAAAGCGCAAATACACAGGCATGAGCGACTCCGCATCGTCCATGATGAAGACGCGTTTGACGTAGAGCTTGATGCCCGCTTTTTTGTCGCGATTCCACAAATCATGCGGGGCAGTCGAAGGAATGTATAGCAACTGCGTGTACTCGGTTTTACCCTCAACGCGGTTGTGGCTATGGGCTAGCGGGGCGGCGAAGTCGTGGCTGATTTGCTTATAGAACTCGTCGTATTGCTCCTGCGTAATGTCGGACTTAGCACGCGTCCACATCGCGCTGGCTTTGTTAATCGTCTCCCACTCGTCCGTTGTCACCATCTCGCCAGGTTGGTTGTCCTTGCCCTCTTTCCACTCTTCTTTGCGCATCAAAATCGGCAAAGAGATGTGTTCGGCGTATTTGTTGATGATGGATTTGAGCTTCCAGGCAGAGAGGAAATCACTGATCTCCGATCCTTTGCCGTTTTCACCTTCTTCGTCCGCGCGCAAGTGAAGCGTGACGCTGGTACCGCGCTCAGCTTTGGTAATGACTTCGGTTTCAAAATCACCCGCACCGCCGCTAATCCAGCGCACGCCCTCGGATGCTTGCGTACCGCCGCGACGCGTCTCCACCACCATCTTGTCCGCGACGATAAAGCCCGAATAAAAACCCACGCCAAATTGACCAATCAAGGAGCCGTTGTCTTTTGCGCTTGCTTTTTGCGCGTCACCCAGTTTGGAGACGAAATCTTTGGTGCCCGACTTGGCAATCGTCCCAAGATGAGCAATCGCCTCGTCAGCCGTCATGCCAATGCCGTTGTCCGAAATCGTGATCGTACGAGC
>JANPAS010000042.1:0-22146 GCA_031430035.1 Comamonadaceae bacterium
GGGCTTTGGCAAGCCACGCCGTGAGGGTGGTTACGACAACCTTGATCCGCGCGCCTGGCTCGGTAAGCAAACAGGTTTTGCCGCAAGGGCGAACGCTGCGCAGGCGAATACATTTGAGGCGCTACCGTTCTTTTTTGCGGCAGTCATCATTGCACATCAGCTGGGGGCTATTCAACTGCGGTTAGATATTTTGGCGCTGATTTTTGTGCTGCTACGTGTGCTCTACATCATGATGTACGTAGCGGGCATTGGCAACTTGCGCAGCCTCATTTGGACGGCAGCTTTTGCCGTCAATATTGCGATATTGTTTTTAGGTTTTCGCTAAAACTTATTTACGTAAATCGGCTAGAACCATACAGCCACGCTGCACAGCAGGACGTGCGGCAATCTTGTCAAACCAAGCTTTAAGCGTTGGGTAGTCGCTCCAATCAATGCCTTGTTTTTGCCATGAGTTGACCCACGGGAAAATGGCAATATCAGCGATAGAGTACGTTTTGCCACCCATGAATGGCGACGTTTGCAGGCGCTTGTCCATCACGCTATAGAGGCGTTTGGCCTCAGCCGTGTAGCGATTGATAGCGTACGGAACCTGCTCGGGCGCGAACATGCGAAAGTGATGCGCTTGCCCCAGCATCGGGCCCACGCCGCCCATTTGGAACATCAGCCACTCCAGCACTTCAAAT
Source organism: Comamonadaceae bacterium (assembly GCA_031430035.1). Lineage (GTDB taxonomy): Bacteria > Pseudomonadota > Gammaproteobacteria > Burkholderiales > Burkholderiaceae_C > JASGCK01. Next base: position 684 of record JANPAS010000042.1, read on the forward strand.
TTGGCACGCGTGTTTTTTGGTAAAAACTTCCCCGTTTTGCTGGCCAAATACAGCAAAATCGCGCCCGATTCCATGAGGTGAATGGGTTTGCCATCAGGGCCATTGGGGTCAACCAATGCTGGGATTTTGTTATTCGGGCTCATCTTCAAAAATTCAGGCGCAAATTGATCGCCTTTGCTAATGTTGATGGGGTGTGCCTGCCAGTCGCGCCCTAGCTTAAAGCCACACTCTTCCAGCATGATGTGAATTTTGTGTCCGTTAGGGGTTGGCCAAGAATAAACGTCGATCATGAAGCGCTCCAATAAAGTCTGATTTTGTGCGATTAATTTTGCAGCGCTGCTAGCAAATCGGTCTCAAGTGACAAGATGCCTTTTGGTTTTTGAAATATGTTGCCATCCACCACAAAACTGTCTTCAACACGCTCTCCAAGTGTCGTGATTTTGGCGAGCTGCAAATTCACTTCGTGCTCTGCCAACACGCGAGCGACGGCGTACAGCAGTCCGACGCGGTCGGCTGCGGAGACGTTCAAAATCCAACGTTGACCCTTTTCATCGGGGTGCAATTCCACGCGCGGCTGAATCGGAAAACTCTTGACACGCCTTGACTGGCGTGCCTTTGGCGCATTGGTGAGAGGTGACAGTGCGGTTAAATCTAACGTCAACTCGGTTTCGATTTGCAAAATGAGCGCGTTGTTTTGATCGGCATCCAGTCCCACGGCGGTCACTTGGAAGCTGTCCAGCGCGTGCCCACTATTCGTTGTGTGAATCTTGGCATCCCAAATGCTGAAGTTGTGCCGCTCGAAGTAGCCGCAAATACGTGTAAATAAGTCAGGGATATCAGGTGTGTAAATCAGTACCTGCAAGCCTTCGCCAATGGGAGAGAGTCGCGCCCGAACGATAGGGACATTGCTTCCAACATGCGGCATTAAGAGCCGTGTGTGCCACGCCACATCAGACGCTGCTTGACGCATGAAATAGCTCACGTCCAGTGTTTTCCAAAGCGGCTGTGCCGATGCAGCTTGCAAAGCGTACAAGGCCAATGCCTCACAAGCCTTGCGCTGCGTGCCCTCCACAAGGGATGCCGCATCGGGAGCGCGTCCACCAAGGGCTCGCGTGGTGTAGCGGTACAAATCCTCTAGCAGCTTGGCTTTCCAAGCATTCCACACTTTTGGTGAGGTGCCTCTAATGTCGGCGACCGTGAGTAAATACAGCGCTGTCAAATAGCGTTGGCTACCGACTCGCTTGGCAAACGCGGCAATCACATCAGGATCGGACAGATCTTGTTTTTGCGCAATTTGACTCATTGTCAAATGCTCTTTGACCAAGAATGCGATGAGGTTTGCATCCTCTAACGCAACGCCGTGCTGTTTGCAAAACAAATGAGCCTCGGCAATGCCAAGCTCAGAGTGATCGCCGCCGCGTCCTTTGGCTATGTCGTGGAAGAGGGCTGCAATGTACAAAATCCAAGGCTTATCCCAGCCGCCCGCTAGGCTAGAGCAAAACGGATATTCGTGCGCATGGTCGGCAATAAAGAATCGGCGCACATTTCTGAGCACCATCAAAATGTGCTGATCGACGGTGTAGACATGAAACAAATCGTGCTGCATTTGCCCCACGATGCGTCGAAACACCCACAGATAGCGCCCCAGCACCGAGGTTTGGTTCAAAAGTCGTAGGGTGTGCGTCAATCCTTCATTGGTTTGCATGATGGACAGAAACGTAGTACGGTTGACGGAATCACGCCGAAAGGCTGCGTTCATCAGACCGCGCGCGTTGTAGAGGGCGCGCAAGCAGCGGGCGGAAAGGCCATTGACTCCCGCTGTTTTTTGGAAAATATGGAAGGTCTCCAAAATAGCCTGTGGGCGACGCTGATACAAGTCGTCGCTGGCAATATCAAGTAGGCCATTTTTATCAAAAAAGTCATTCGTTAACTTGATCGGCTCGACGAAGCTAGGATTTAAACGCTCATTAATGTTGAGCAACAAAATCTGGTTGAGCTGCACGACAGCCTTAGCTGCCCAGTAATAGTCGTGCATGAGCGCTTCGCTGTTTTTTCGCGAGGATTCGAATTCGAATCCCATGCTTTGTGCCACTTGCGTTTGCAGATCGAAAACCAATCTGTCTTCACGTCTCTTGGCGATGATGTGCAGGCGTGTGCGGATGTTGGATAGTACGGCCTCGTTACGGCGCAATTGCTTAGCTTCAAATGTCGTGGCAAGTCCATTGGCTGCCAGTTCATCCCATGTGCCGCCATATCCTGCGGATTTTGCAAGCCACAAAATAACGTGCAAGTCACGTAGGCCACCAGGTGACTCTTTGATATTTGGTTCTAGCGCGTAGGGCGTATTTTCAAATTTGTTGTAGCGCTGCGCCATCTCCAATGTCTTGGCAGTCGTAAAGGCATGTGCGTCAAGGGCTGCAAAGTACGATGCTTGGAAAGTCTTATACAGCTTGCCTTCTGGGCTACCTACTCTGGCGGGCTTTATACAGCGTGCCTCTAAGAGCGCTGTTTGAATCGTGATGTCTTTGCTTGCTTCGGCAATGCATTCGTCTAAACGCCTAACTGAGGAGGCAATTTCTAGGCCTGCATCCCAGCAAAGACCAATGAAGGACTCGATTTTTGCTTGCAGTGCGTGATCCATTTGCAGATCTGCACTGTTTGGCAACAGCACCAAAACATCGACATCCGAATAAGGGAATAGCTCACCGCGTCCGTAGCCACCTACTGCGACCAAGCAAAACTGCTCGGATACAGCCAAACCTGATTGCGTCCAAATGTCCACCAATGTTTGGTCGGTTAACTTAGATAACTCCCGCAGCAACTTGCGGGTCGTCATTTGCCCGTAATTAGCGAGCAGAGTTTGTTTCTCTTGGCGGTAGGTCATCAAGTTTTGGTGGACGTGATGAAATGAGGTAGTGCAGGGTAGCCCTCTGAGAGCGTTAGTACTTCAAATCCCGTCTCTGTCACCAGCACCGTGTGCTCCCACTGCGCCGACAGCGAACGGTCTTTGGTCACCACGCCCCAGCCGTCGGGCAAGCCTTTGGTTTCTTTGCGCCCCGCATTAATCATCGGCTCTACGGTGATCGTCATGCCGGGCACCAAGATGGTTTTAGCCTCTGGGCTGGCGAAATGCAAAATCTGCGGCTCTTCGTGGAAGTTGCGTCCAATGCCGTGACCGCAGTAGTCGCGCACCACGGAGCAGCCCTGCGCTTCGGTAAATTTCTGAATCGCGCGGCCAATTTCCAAAATCGGAATGTTGGGGCCCATCACGGAAATGCCATGCCACATCGCCTCAAAAGTCAATGCGCACAGGCGCTTGGCAGCAATAGAAGTCTCGCCAATTTGAAACATGCGGCTCGTATCGCCATGCCAGCCGTCTTTGATGATGGTCACGTCAATGTTGATGATGTCGCCTTTGCGCAGCGGCTTATCGTTTGGAATGCCGTGGCACACCATGTTATTAATCGATGTGCAAATTGATTTGGGGTAGGGATTGCCACCAACAGGGTCATAGTTCAGCGGCGCAGGAATCGACTTGATGTCTTTGGTAATAAAGTCGTAAGCCAAGCGGTCTAGCTGATTGGTCGTCTTGCCCTCTTTGACAAAAGGGGTGAGGTAATCCAAAACCTGAGAAGCTAGTCGTCCTGCAACGCGCATGCCTTCAATTTCGTCTTTGTTTTTAATCGTGATGGTCATGGGTTAATTATAAATTTAGCCCGTAGTGACTTGTCACCAACATCGTGCCAGCCAAGCGGTCATGGACAAATTGTTTGGAAGGGTGTAGCCACGCTAGCAGTATGTAGAGTGCAATCCAACTGGCTAACGCACCATAGAGCCTTTGGTTATTCAGCTCTGTCAACGCCAGTGCAACGAGGGGCGGCGCAAACCAGAGCCAAGATAGCAAATATCGTACCGCTGCAAGCCTTATGGATATTGGCTTGCCAGCCATGTCGGTGATTTTGATGCGCCAAGTTTTCATGGCTAGCGTTTGACCTCTTGACCAAAACCAGCTGAAATAAATACCTATCACCACAAACAAAATAAGGCTCAGCGCAACATGATGTGTGAGTGCATTTTTGCTATTGGTAGCGAGGCTAAATAGCAATCCAGTGATGGCGCATACGGCAAAGAGCAGCAACCCTTCGTAGATCCAAGCTGCCATGCGTTTCAACAAACCAGCGGGGATCATTTCTCGGCGACAGGTGCTAGTGTCGCAGCAGGAACGCGAACCGAGGGTGATTGACCAGGTAGAACTTTGTTTTGCGGTTTCGCAGCAAGCGCAGCGCTATTGGGTGTATTGGCTTTTGCCTTGGCCTGCAATTGAGTCTTTTCGTCTGGGCTTAACGCTTGGTAGGCTTCCCATTGTTTTTGTTTTTCTTCAGGGCTTAAAGTTTTTGCCGTTGAAAAATTGATTCTTGCCTGCGCGCGTTGCTCAGGAGAGAGTTTCACCCAGCCATGCATGCGCTCTTGTAGTTTTGCTTTATCTTCAGCGCTAAATTTACTGTGATTTTTAGAAACTTCTAACCATTTGCGCTTTTGCGCTTCACTCATTTTTAGCCACTGCTGCTGCAATGGCGCAAGTACTGTTTGCTGCTCTGGCTTGAGGTCGGTCCAAAGTGGCTTGGTCGGTGTTGCTGTTTTGGCCGTGTTTGTTTTGACCGCTTTATCGGCTGGCGCAGCAGTTTGTGCTGACGCGAAGCTGGCAGCTAATAATCCAAGTGCGAGTGAAGCGATAAAGGCACGAACCACGCTTAGCGCTCCGTTTGTAACTTGAGGAATTGTCCAAACCCAGCGTCGGTGTAGGCCGCTGGTGGCAGGTCGTCAGTGAGGAGAGCCGAGTCCACATCGGCAACTTCGCGGGCGCGGTAGTCGTTTTGCAGTTGGTTGATGGCGAACATGCCAACCACAAGTGCAATCAATGGCAGCAGGGAACCCCATTTACTAAATAAATCGAATTTACCGCCGCCAAGGGCTAAAGCGCCACTGGCATCTGGCGCTAAAGACCATGCGGCCTCTAGCGGGGCAACTTTTTGAGCGGCAAGTGCGCGCTCTCGCGCAAAACGAAGGCGCTCTGCAATATTGGGTGACGTCGTTTCAGTTGAGGCATGGAGGCGCTCAATCAAGCTTTTGGCGAATTGGTCTTGTGTAATTAAAATTGTTTTATGTGTCATAGCTTGATCCCGATTTCTTTAAGCGATTTACCTAAAGCTTGGCATGCGCGTGAGCAATGAGTTTTGACACTGCCCTCGGTACATCCCATAGCCGCAGCCGTCTCGGCCACGTCCATCTCCTCCCAATAACGCAAAAGGAAGGCTTCTCGTTGACGCGCTGGGAGCTTTTCGATCTCTTTTTCTAGTAGCTTTAACGTTTCTTTACGATCAAGCGTCGTTTCAGCGCTTTCGTTTTGCTCAGAAGTATCCAAAACCTCTAAAGTTTCCAAAATATCCGAGTCATCATCTTCCAGCCCAGATCCAAAATCACTGAAATTGCTAAAAACAGCACGATCCTTCTTTTGCGCCCGAAACCAGTCTAAGGTGGTATTCGACAAAATTCGTGCGAATAAAAGCGGTAGCTCGGCGGCAGGTTTATCGCCGTAGTGGATAGACAGCTTCATCATGCTGTCTTGCACGATGTCTAGTGCAGACTCCTCGTTGCGCACGTGATAGACGCTTCGCTTGAAAGCCCGTCTTTCAGCCTCTTTGAGGAAATTAGAGAGTTCTAAAGGAGTTGCCAAAAGTTAATTTTCAAAAATGTGAAGAAGGTCTATGCGATAATCGAAGGCTTATCAAACGAATCCTGATCCGATCATCTTATCTTGATGATCCATGTTTTGGATTCTAAGTCGCCCAGCCACTTCAAAAGAGTGTTGAATTTAATATTCATGGGCGGCACCCAAGGTTTTTCAACTGAAATTCACGAAAGGTTGTTCATGGCAACAAACTCACCTCCAAAAAATTTAGCGCTCGAGGGCCTTGCAGGCGACGAGCTTATGGGCTCAGACATCTTAGTCAAAGCCCTGATCAACGAGAACGTCAAACACATCTGGGGTTACCCAGGCGGTGCAGTTCTTTATATCTATGACGCTTTTTACCGTCAAGACAAAATTCAGCACGTTTTAGTGCGCCACGAGCAAGCAGCTGTGCATGCCGCAGACGGATACGCACGCGCCACGGGCGAAGTGGGTGTGGCACTCGTCACATCAGGCCCTGGGGTGACCAACGCCATTACGGGTATTGCGACTGCGTACATGGACAGCATCCCGATGGTCATCATCACGGGTAATGTGCCAACCCACGCGATTGGACTCGATGCCTTTCAAGAGTGCGACACGGTAGGTATTACGCGTCCGATCGTCAAGCACAACTTCTTGGTGAAAGATCCGCGCGATTTAGAGCTGACGATTAAAAAAGCATTCCACATTGCGCGTACGGGTCGTCCAGGCCCGGTGGTGATTGACATCCCTAAGGACGTGTCGTTCAAAAAGGCGACTTATAAAGGCTACACCGAAGCAGTCGATATGCGCTCTTATCAGCCTGTGTTGAAAGGCCATGCTGGGCAAATCAAAAAAGCCATGCAGTTGCTGCTGGGTGCCAAGCGTCCGTACATCTATTCGGGCGGCGGCGCTATTTTGAGCAATGCCACGGGCGAATTGCGCCATTTGGTTGAAATGCTGGGCTACCCTTGCACCAATACCTTGATGGGGCTTGGCGCGATTGATGCCAACAACCCCAAGTTTTTGGGCATGCTGGGTATGCACGGAACGGTCGAAGCCAATAACGCCATGCAAAATTGTGATGTGCTCATTGCCATCGGCGCACGTTTTGATGACCGTGTGATTGGTAACCCCAAGCACTTCGCGCAAAACGAACGCAAGATCATTCATATTGATATTGACCCGTCCAGCATTTCCAAGCGCGTCAAGGTCGATGTACCCATCGTGGGCGACGTGAAAGACGTTTTGATTGAACTCATGGGCATGATTAAAGAGTCAGGCCTCAAGCCTGACGCCACAGCGCTGGCCGATTGGTGGAAAACGATTGAAGGCTGGCGCAGTCGCAATTGCATGAAATACGACAGCGAGAACACGGTTGTCATCAAACCGCAAAAAGTCATTCAAACCCTGTGGGATATGACCAAAGACGACGATGTGTATATCACGTCCGACGTGGGCCAGCACCAAATGTGGGCGGCCCAGTACTACAAGTTTAAAGATCCACGTCGCTGGATTAACTCGGGTGGCCTCGGTACGATGGGCGTAGGCATTCCCTACGCCATGGGGATCAAGCTAGCCAAGCCTGACAGCGAAGTGTTTTGCGTCACAGGCGAAGGCTCGGTGCAAATGTGTATTCAAGAGCTATCGACTTGTTTGCAATACAACACGCCAATCAAAATCTTGTCACTCAATAACCGCTATCTCGGCATGGTTAGGCAATGGCAAGAGATTGAATACTCAGGGCGTTATTCCAGCAGCTACATGGATGCGCTGCCTGATTTCGTGAAACTGGCAGAGGCATATGGACATGTCGGAATCAAGGTTGAGCGTCCAGAAGACGTTGAGCCTGCACTGCGTGAGGCTCGTCGATTGAAAGACCGGACGGTATTTGTAGATATTCGTACCGATCAAACTGAAAACGTTTTCCCGATGGTGCAAGCAGGTAAGGGCATCACCGAGATGTTGCTAAGTGCCAATCTTGGTTCGGAGGATCTGTAATGAGAAAACATATCATCGCCGTTTTATTAGAAAACGAGGCAGGCGCATTGTCCCGAGTGGTGGGCTTGTTTTCAGCTCGTGCGTACAACATCGAAAGCCTGACAGTCGCGCCTACAGAAGACCCAACGCTCTCGCGCATGACCATTCAAACTTCGGGCTCAGATGAAGTGATTGAACAAATTACCAAACACTTGAATCGTTTGATTGAAGTTGTCAAAGTGATTAACCTCACTGAAGGCGCGTATACCGAGCGCGAGCTCATGATGGTTAAGGTTCGCGCAGTGGGCAAAGAGCGCGAGGAAATGATGCGTATGGCGGAAATTTTCCGTGGTCGCATCATCGACGTGACCGACAAGAGTTATACGATTGAACTCACGGGCGATCTGACCAAGAACGATGCGTTCTTGCAAGCGATTGACAAGAGCGCAATTTTGGAAACAGTACGCTCTGGCGCATCAGGTATTGGCCGTGGTGAGAGAATCCTTCGCCTCTAAACATGTATTTATTTTTTAATTTTTCTCTCTCAAAATTTTTAACTCAAAGGAAATCAAAATGAAAGTTTTTTACGACAAAGATTGCGACCTCAGCGTCATCAAAGGCAAAACAGTTGCCATCATCGGTTACGGCTCGCAAGGTCACGCACACGCACAAAACTTGAACGACAGCGGCGTGAAAGTGGTTGTCGGTCTGCGCAAAGGTGGCGCATCTTGGCCTAAGGTCGAGAAGGCTGGCCTCAAGGTCATGGAAGTAGCTGAAGCAGTCAAAGCTGCTGACGTGGTCATGATTTTGCTGCCTGATGAGCAAATTGGCGCGGTGTACACCAACGACGTGGAGCCAAACATCAAATCTGGTGCATCACTTGTGTTTGCACACGGCTTTAACGTTCATTACGGCCTCGTCACACCACGCGCTGATTTGGATGTGTGGATGGTTGCTCCTAAGGCCCCAGGCCACACGGTTCGCGGAACTTACGCTCAAGGCGGCGGCGTGCCCCACTTGATTGCGATCTATCAAGACAACTCTGGTAAAGCCAAAGAACTCGCGCTGTCGTACTCGATGGCTAACGGCGGCGGCAAGGCTGGCATTATTGAAACCAACTTCCGCGAAGAAACAGAGACCGACTTGTTCGGCGAACAAGCCGTTTTGTGCGGCGGTGCTGTTGAGCTCATCAAAGCTGGCTTTGAGACACTCACAGAAGCTGGCTATGCACCAGAAATGGCGTACTTCGAGTGCTTGCACGAACTGAAATTGATCGTAGACATGATCTATGAAGGCGGTATCGCCAACATGAATTACTCGATCTCTAACAACGCAGAGTACGGCGAGTACGTCACAGGTCCACGTATCGTGACGGCTGAAACAAAAGCGACCATGAAGGCTGTTTTGAAAGACATCCAAACGGGTGAATACGCGAAGAGCTTCATCTTGGAAAACAAAGCGGGCGCACCAACTTTGATTAGCCGCCGTCGTTTGAACGCCGAGCATCCAATCGAAATCGTGGGCGACAAGCTTCGCGCCATGATGCCTTGGATTAAGGCCAACAAATTGGTTGATAAATCACGTAACTAATTGGTCGTGTGATTAACAAGGGGCCGCCCAGTCGCAAGATTGAGCGGCTTTTTCAATTAAACTGAAGCTATGCAAAATAACCTCCCCGATTTTGAACAAACCCAAATGCCTAAGCCGTTGCCTCGTCATAAGGGTATTTATGTGCTGCCTAATCTCTTTACGCTGGCAGCCTTGTTTGCTTCGTTTTATGCCATCGTGATGGCGATGGATGGACGCTTTGAGCTGTCCGCTATGGGGATTTTTGCTGCTATGGTCTTAGACAGCTTGGACGGACGCGTTGCCCGCATGACGAATACACAAAGCGAGTTTGGCGAGCAAATGGATTCGTTGGCCGATATGGTGTCGTTTGGTGCTGCGCCAGCCTTGATTGCGTATGAGTGGACGCTGCGCGATATTGGCCGCTGGGGCTGGGTGGCGGCGTTTGTTTATTGTTCCTGCGCTGCGCTGCGCTTGGCTCGTTTTAACGTCAATACCGACGTGGTGGATAAACGTTATTTTCAAGGCTTGCCGTCACCAGCCGCTGCGGCCTTGGTTGTGGGCTTTATGTGGATGTGCATCGAGTTAGGCATCAGCAGTAAAGATGTTGTTTGGGTGATGTTTGTTTTTGCACTCTATGCGGGTCTTACCATGGTCACCAATGTACCGTTCTATAGCTTTAAAGACATGCAAATGAAAAAGAGCGTGCCCTTTGTGGTGCTCGTGGCTATTGCATTAGTGATTGCTTTGATTAGTTTGCAACCACCTTCGGTTTTGTTCGGTATTTTTGTGTTTTACGGCTTTAGCGGCTATGCCATCTTGATCTACAAACGCATCAAGGGGCAGCCTGTTAGCGTGATTAGTACTTCAATTGATGAGCCCGATGAAAAGGGCTTGCATCAGTAATTTTTGCACCCGCAAAAAAACTTGTGCTATATTCCAACTCATGAATTTCAGTTTGATTTCTTCACTGCTGCTACTGCTACCCACACAACGGGCAGCCGTTTTTGCGCATCTATAAAAGAAGCAAAACCAAACACTGACCCGTTGCTAATACCAACGGGTTTTTTGTTTTCCGCAACGGGTTTTTTTATATCTAAATTTTCTAGGAGCTTTTATGTCAGACCAACTCATCATTTTTGACACCACCTTGCGCGATGGCGAGCAAAGCCCAGGCGCATCCATGACGCGCGACGAAAAGCTCCGCATCGCTCGTCAACTTGAGCGCCTCAAGGTCGATGTGATCGAAGCTGGCTTTGCGGCTTCCAGCAATGGCGACTTCGAGTGCGTCAAAGCAATTGCCGAAGTGATTAAAGACTCCACCATCTGCTCGCTCGCACGTGCTAACGACCGCGACATCTCACGCGCTGCCGAAGCCTTGAAGCCCGCAGCCCGTGGGCGTTTGCACTTGTTCCTTGCTACCAGCCCTTTGCACATGGAGATGAAGCTGCGCATGACGCCTGACCAAGTGTTCGAGCAAGCCAAGCAATCTACACGCTTTGCCCGTAACTTGATGGAGGACATCGAGTTTTCGCCAGAAGATGGCTACCGTAGCGATCCAGATTTTTTGTGCCGAGTGCTCGAGGCCGTTATCAAAGAGGGCGCAACCACCATCAACGTGCCAGACACTGTGGGCTATGCCATTCCAGAGCTTTATGGCAACTTCATCAAAGACCTTCGCACCCGCATTCCCAACTCCGACAAAGCCGTGTGGAGCGTCCATTGCCACAACGACCTTGGCTTGGCAGTTGCCAACAGCTTGGCAGGTGTGAAGATCGGCGGCGCACGCCAAATCGAGTGCACGATTAATGGCCTTGGTGAACGCGCAGGCAATTGCAGCTTGGAAGAGATCGTCATGGCACTTAAAACCCGTAGCGATTACTTCAACTTAACTACGCGTGTAGATACTAGGCAAATCTTGCCCGCAAGCCGCATGGTGAGCCAAACCACGGGCTTTGTGGTGCAGCCCAATAAAGCGATTGTGGGTGCCAATGCGTTTGCGCACGCCAGCGGCATCCACCAAGACGGTGTGCTCAAAGCGCGTGAGACCTACGAAGTGATGAAGGCCGAAGACGTGGGCTGGACAGCCAACAAAATCGTGCTCGGTAAACTCTCGGGTCGCAACGCCTTCAAACAACGCTTGCAAGAGCTTGGCGTGCAGATGGAGTCTGAGGCAGAAACCAATGCTGCGTTCCTCAAGTTCAAAGAACTCGCGGATAAAAAATCCGAGATTTTTGACGAAGACATCCTCGCTTTGGTTAGCGAAGAAAACGTCGCACACGAGAACGAGCACTACGCCTTCGTGTCACTCAAACAAACCAGCGAAACGGGCGAGAAGCCGAACGCAAAAGTCATTTTCACCATTGGCGGTAAAGAGGTCAGTGGTGAATCACAGGGCAACGGGCCCGTAGACGCATCCTTAAAGGCCATCGAAACGCATGCCAAAAGCGGCGCAGAGATGGTGCTCTACTCGGTGAACGCCATAAGCGGTTCAACAGAGAGCCAAGGGGAAGTCACGGTGCGCTTGCAAAACTCAGGCCGCGTCGTCAACGGCGTAGGCGCAGACCCCGACATCATTGTCGCCAGCGCCAAAGCCTACTTGAGCGCACTCAATAAGCTGCACAGTAAGGCGGATCGGGTTGCGGCGCAGGGGTGAGATAAGATGATGGTGCCGCAGGAGTTGCGGCATGAGTCTTATTAATTTGAAAGGTGCTCCATGCGCTCAAGCATATTTGGTTTAACCATTGCACCGCTAATGCTTTTCTTTCTCTGTGGTTGCAATACTGTTGCAATCACAGGGCGCACTCAACTAAATGTTATATCTGACTCAGAGTTGATTGCGAGTGCAAATCAAAATTTTGCCCAATTCATGAATGCTGCCAATTCCAAGGGCGCGATCATGAAAAGCACTGACTCTCCAGAAGCTGCCAATGCCATTAATGTTGTAAATCGAGTCAGCAATAAAATAATCGATGCGGCTGGATTAAGGTCAAAGTATGACTGGCAAGTAAGCGTCATCAAATCAAATGTAGCCAATGCATTTGTGATGCCAAATGGGAAGATCGTTGTTTATACAGGGATTCTTCCAGTTGTAAAAACCGAGGCAGGTCTAGCGGCGGTTATTGGGCATGAGGTTGCACATGTTGTTGCACATCATTCGGCAGAGCGAGCGAGCCAAGTACGTTTGACTAAAACGGTTATTAATACGCTTGACGCGGCTGCAGCTGCCAAGAACCCTGAAAACAGAGCATTAATGGCGGCAGCGCTAGGCTTGGGCGCGCAATATGGGATTCTTCTGCCGTACAGCAGATCGCATGAATCTGAAGCGGACAGAATTGGACAAATTTATATGGCTAAGGCGGGCTATGACCCTGCTGAAGCTATTGCTGTATGGGTACGAATGGCTGCAAATTCAAAGCAGTCAAGGTTGGAGTTTTCCTCCACTCATCCAAGTGAAGTAACGCGTCAGGTACAGCTTAAACAATGGCTGCCAGAAGCACAGATGTACTACGTGGATCGTGCTCGTGCGCTTCCATCTAATTTGACAGAAATTAGGACAGCGCGCATTGAAGCGGAGGAAAAAAATGCGTTGGCACCAATTGCTTTTCAACCAGAAATTAATGAAGGCTATTGGTATAAAGCAAGAGCTCTTTTAACAGGTAATGAAACAAATTACCAATATAAAAAATATGAAACCTGCGATGCTGGTAATTGCATGATGGTTTCATCGAGTACAAATACAAAACGCATTCTTACATCTGATTTCAGAATAGTCAGCCAAGAAAATCAAAACGGGATGCAGACTAAATTTACGCCGCCGTTGCAACAAATTAAATTCCCACTGAAAGTCGGAACTGCTTGGGAGGACGTAGTAGAAGTGGGCACGTCTGATGGTAAGAAGAGATCGGCAATGTTCAAGTCGCAGGTAGTTGCTTATGAGCCTGTTGCTGTGCCTGCTGGGAATTTTATGGGATACAAGATCATCACATCAACAAATGGGGTTAAAGCTTCAGAGGTATGGTACGTATCAGAGGTTAGAGGGTTAGCAAAAGCAACGTCTTTTGGTGCTCAGGGAGAGTCTGTGACTGTTTTGATTGATTTTCAAAAATCTGACGATATTGCAGGTGATTTTTCAACGTCTAAATAAGTAAATAGTTTTGTAAAAGTTAAACATGCCAGCCGAATTGCCAGGAATTGAATTCGAAAAAATTGTTGCCAAAATTCAGGCGCAATTAGATCCTGCGGCCAAAGTTACGCATAACGAAAGGATTACTAACAAGCTCGGTCATGCCCGTCAATTTGATGTTGTTGTACGAGGTGCATTTGCTGGCCAGCCAATGCTTGGAGTAATCGAATGCAAGGATCTAAAGAGAAAAGTAGGCACTCAGGACGTTGATGCTTTCGTTACGAAGGCGCAAGATGTAAATGCAAATTTCAAGATACTCATGTCGAGAAATGGATTTACTAAACAAGCATTGCATCAATGCGAGCACAATGGAATACAAGCACTTTCACTCCTAAACAATGATCCAACTAACAACAAATTCTTTATCGGAGTTCGTTGGGAGGTGGACATTATTAGCTGGGGTCAAGTTAGTTCCATTCTTCATTTTGAAAAGAATCCTGATCCTCAAATTACCTTTAATGCAAATGACATCAAAATTAAAGGAAAACGAGTTTTAGACTGGTTTACTAACTATCTAATTCAGCGAGAAAAGGTGGTGTCTAAAGAGTTTGGCTGGGTCATTAACATTTCTATAACGTTTGATGAACTGCAAAGTGTTGAAATCAGACCAAGTGTGGAGTATTTGTGTTCCGCAATATCTTTTCAAGCGGAGCGAATTTGTGACAAGCGAGAACGTTTAGTTGGCGTCAGCGGCGAGGGCTTTTTTAACTGAAATTCTAAAAAAGCAACGTTTCCTGCAGGAGCTACGATTAAAACTGAGGCAGTCCCTATGGACTTCAGTCAATGGCCAGTACGATCTTTAGATGTGAGACGGCCTACGGGCTTTCTCGATGTCTATATGCAAGCGCATACACGTCAGCTCGAACCCGTCTTAGATGCGTTAGATTTAGACTCACTAGGTACTTTAATCTCAGCTAGCAATACTCATGGATCGATAGGATAGTTTTGTAGTTTTGGTTTTAGAATAAATAACCTTTGGAGACCTCCCTATGAACACACGCTTCGCCAAAAGAGTCTTCCTAGTCGCTGCGATCTACGGCATCGTTGCGGTGTTTCCGCAGTACTTTATGGAGGCGAAGATCGGCATCGACTTCCCGCCGCCGCTCAATCATCCTGAGCATTTTTATGGTTTCCTTGGCGTTGCGCTGGCGTGGCAATTTGCGTTTTTGCTGATTGCCAAGGACGTTGTGCGTTACCGCCTCTTTATGCTGCCTGCGGCTTTTGAGAAGCTATCTTTTGGCGTTGCCGTGCTGGTGCTGTATGCACAGGGACGAGTGGTGGCTTTGGCTGCTGGCGCTGCGGTGATTGACCTTGTGTTTGCGCTGTTTTTCTTGCTGGCGTTTCGGGCGACAAAGGGCGAGTCAAGTTAGAATGCAAAACATGAGCGCAATTACCTTTGACACCCTCAAGTACGTTGACAGACTGCAAGCTGCTGGAATCAGCGATGCTCACGCGCGGGCAGAAGCTCAGGCTTTGCGTGATGCTTTAGCAGAAGCCATCAATGATTCGGTTGCCACAAAACGTGATCTGGTTAATGAAGTCGCTCCCGTCAAAGCTGACGTCGCCGTTTTAAAGTGGATGATTGGTTTTAACTTGGCTTTCACTATGGCTGTGCTTTGGAAAGTTCTCGGCTAATCCCAATTTCTATTAAGCCTCTTAAAGGCATTCGCATCGTCAGCCTTGCGCTCAATCTGCCTGGCCCTGCGGCTTTGATGCGTTGCCGCGCTTTGGGCGCGACTTGTATCAAGGTGGAGCCTGCGACTGCGGCAGGTGGCGATCCTATGCGTATCTACAAGCCCGAGGCTTACGCTGTGATGCATCAGGGCGTAAGCACGCTAACGGTTGATCTCAAAACACCTCAAGGTCAGGTCAAGTTGGCTAAGGAGTTGTCAAAAGCCGATGTGCTTCTCACGTCGTTTCGCCCCTCTGCCTTAAAACGTCTTGGGTTGGACTGGCCCGCGTTGCACAAACAATATCCAATGCTCTCGCAAGTCGCCATTGTGGGAGGCGAGGGTGCGGATGCCGAAGTGGCGGGGCACGACCTCACTTATCTTGCTGAGAACGGCTTGGTGACGGGATTAGATTTGCCAGCGACTTTGTTTGCCGATATGACGGGCTCGCTTTTAGCCGTTGAAGCGATACTGTCAGCGGTGATTGCTAAAAACACTAAAAAAGTTGGGACGCTGCAAACCGTTGCACTCGCCAGCGCTGCTCAGTATGTGGCCTTGCCGCGAACATGGGGTTTAACGGCCGCTGATGGCGCTGTGGGCGGTGCGCATGCGGGATACCAAATCTACAAATGCAAAGATGGACGCGCTGCAGTAGCGGCGCTAGAGCCGCACTTCGCAGCAAGACTATGCGAGGCCGCAGGCACAGAGAGTGCAGGCAGAGCCACGATGCTGCTGCCAGCAACAAAGGCTAGTATGACGCGTTGGTTTGGCAAGCAAACGCGTGAGTCGCTAGACGCGTTGGCGAGCGAGCGAGATTTGCCGATTTACACGCTCAAACCTTAAAAGGTGCGCTCAAAAAACCTCTAAACCTTGCGCGACCTCCGCGAACAGGTGCGGCGGTGAGTTGGTAATGGGGAAAGCGCTGCAAGAAGATTTGCAAAGCGACTCGGCCTTCAAGCCTTGCCAGATGGAGCCCTGCGCATTGGTGCACGCCAAAACCAAAAGACAAATGCTTGCAGTTGGGGCGTGTGATGTCGAGCTCTTCAGCGCGTTCAAACTGTGCAGGGTCGCGGTTGGCGGCACCAATACACAGTGTGATGAGCGTCCCCGCAGGCAAGGGCACACCGCCGACGACGCAATCCACCGTCGCGCGGCGACTGCCGAGTTGGTTGGATGACTCGAAGCGCAAGAACTCATCGACGGCAGTGTTCATTACGTCGTCTAGTTTTTCTTTGTCGTGTGCGTTGTCCTTCATCCGCTGGATGAGCAGAGCCTTCTGCAAAGGCCATTCCTCAAGGGCTACCAGCGCGTTGCCAATTAAATTGGTGGTGGTTTCATGCCCTGCATTCAAAATAAAGATGCAGTTGTGCAGCAACTCGCTCTCAGTTAATAGCTCATTATTTTTTGCCCCTTCCCCTTGAATGAGGCGCGTCAGCACATCGTGCTGCGGATCGCCAGGGTGTGCGCGGCGGTCTGCAATCAAAACTTTGAGGTAGCTTAAAAAATCGGACACTGCAGCGTTGCCAGCAGACTCTTGCTCGGGCGTGAGTTTGGGTTCAAGCGCACCCAAAATCGCCAGAGACCAGCTACGCAGTGGCTCTCGCTCTTTGTTCGGGATACCCAGTAAATTACCGATGATTTCGATGGGAATGGCTGCCGCAAAATCTTCTATCAAGTCGCCACCGCCCTTGGATTCAATCGTGTTTACCAGTCGGTGAACGAGCAGGGTGAGGGAGGCTTCAACGTGGTCGATGGCGCGGCGGGTGAGTGCGCCCATCATGATTTGCCGCACGTGCGTGTGGACGGGCGGGTCGTTAAAAACTAAGCTCGTGGTGTGATGTTCCAGCAACTGAGGGGCATTTTCAAACTTTGGCGTGAACTCAATCTTTTTGTCGGAGCTAAAAGTTTTGGCGTCTTTGTAAACGTCGATTAAGTCAGCGTAGCGGGTCAGAAAAATGGAGCCATCTGGCATGTGCCGTGCGGGTTCATGTTTTCGTAGCGCAGCATAGATGGGATAGGGATTGGCATAAAACACTGGTGGGGGAGCACGCAGATCAAGATGGCTTGCAATGACGTGAGCTTCTTCATTCGAAATAGCGGGAGTAATCTGAGCGAGAATGGTATTCATCATTTCATTTTGGCACAGGAAACTAATGTCTTTTTCGCGTAAACAACTGGGTCTACTCGTTCTTCTCACGGTGGTGTGGGGTTTGAATTGGCCAGTGATGAAGTTGGGGATAGATGGCGGTTTTCCGCCTTTATTTTTTCGAACATTGTCGCTATTGTTGGGTATTCCAGTACTGGCTTTTGGCTTATGGGCACTCAAGACACCGTTTACGATTCCTCGCCAATATTGGTCGGAGGTTGTGTGGTTATCGGTCTTTAACATGTTCATTTGGCATGCCATGATGATTGTTGCAGTCACCATGCTCTCAAGTGGGCGGGCCGCCATTTTGGGCTACACCATGCCCATTTTTTCTGCTCTGTTTGGTGCAGCCTTTTTTGGTGCGATGTTGACGGGGCGTTCATGGCTTGGTGTTTTTGCCGCAGCTGTCGGAGTGAGCTTATTACTGTGGCATGAGTTAACCGATTTATCTGGCAAACCGCTTGGTGTGGCGCTGGCGATCATGGCAGCTAGTACCTGGGCTTATGGGACTCAACTGCTTCGGCACACCAAAATGCCAGTTCAAACATTAACGATATCTTTTTGGATGACGGCTCTGACATTGATAGTGATGTCAACTTTGACAACATGGCTTGAGCGCGATCAGTGGCGGCACCCGAGTGCAACCAATTGGTTTGGGATTATTTACAACGCCGTATTAGTATTTGGTTTTGCCCACGCAGCATGGTTTTATCTGGCGCGAGCATTACCTCCAGTGGCCTCCACTTTAAGCGTCATGCTAATCCCTGTTTTAGGCGTTTTTGCAGGCGCAGCGTTTCTGTCAGAGCAGCTACATTGGCAAGACTACGCCGCTGTCGCTTTAATGGTGGTGGCTATTGCTTCAGTCCTACACACAAACCAGTCCCAAAATCACGATCTCTAAAATTGCTGCGCCATACAGTTTGATTGGTTTTGAATTCAATTTGAATGCGTTCACTGTCAACACTGGTCGTGATGGTTTTACCAACTAGGTTGAACGTGTACACAGGCTGCTCGTCAATCTTTACGGTGAGGAGGATATTCTTTTGATAGTCCAAATTTACTCTACGGTGGCCAAGTTCCCCGTTCTTTTGATACTGCACGCGGCAGTCGAATGACAAAGTTTGAGCGCTTGCCGTGCCGACCAATAACCAAAGGTAGGCGCAGACGAGTCGTCTCATATTTTTAAAAAATCTTTCAAAGCATCAAGCACAGCATCGGGCGCTTCGCTCATCATTTGATGTCCTGCATTCACCACATCAACCCTAGCCTCTGGGGCAAGCTGAATAAGGCTTTGGGCACTTTTAGGCGGCGTCATTTGATCTTGTTTGCCCAAAATAAATTGAATCTTGACCTTGCTCTTTCCAACGATACCCATTGCAGCTTCTCCACCTGCGTAGTCGTTGCAGGCATTGAAGCCCGTGTGAAAGACATTTGATCCGTCGATCTTGGCGCTGGTTGCTAGCACGCGTCGCATCAAAGCTGCTGAGCTGCCATAAAGCCACGTACCAGGGCCAAGCGAGGAGGGCGGGGGGCTGAGTGTGCTGTGGCTAAGGGTGTTGACCATTGCGATCGCTTTGCGCGGTTCGTCCCTGGCTGCATCCAATAAAACTTGAGACACCTTCATTGGGTAAGCCGTACCCACCATACACAGATGCGACACCTCGATGCCTCTGGAGGCCATACTGGACATGGCTTCCAGTGCAATCAATGAACCAAAACTGTGCCCAACTAGCGCAACTTTTTGTATGCCAAGTGCTTGCAAATAGGCAATGACGGTCTCGGCTGCTGCTTCTACCGACGCGGGCGCAGTGCCTTCGCTTTTGGCATGGCCGGGCAAATCGATGGCGAGTACGTTCCAGCCGTGATGCGCCAAATAGCGGCTTTGCAAAATCCAAACGCTGTGGTCGTTGAGTACGCCATGGACCATCAGCACCGTCGGCTGCGCAGGATTGAACGCTTTTCCGCCCGTGTAGGTATAGAGCTTCATTTGCCGCTGCCGACAGATTTCAAGGCCCGTTTCAAATCATCAATTAAATCGTCTGGGTCTTCGAGGCCAATCGAGAGGCGAATCGTTCCCGCGCCAATACCCGCTTGGCTTAGCGCCTCATCACTCATCCTAAAGTGCGTGGTGCTAGCAGGGTGAATCACCAAACTTTTGGCATCGCCCACGTTGGCTAAGTGGCTAAATATTTTGAGTGCTTCGATGAACTTGATGCCATCGGCTCTTGAACCTTTGATATCGAAACTAAACACTGAGCCAGCGCCTTTGGGCAGCAAGGTTTTTGCCAGTTCGTGTGATGGATGCGTCTCTAGCATGGGGTGTCCTACCTTTGAGACGAGAGGATGCGATGCCAAAAACGCGACGATGCGTTCGGTATTCGACATATGACGAGCCATGCGCAGAGGCAATGTCTCCATGCCTTGCAAGATCAGCCAAGCCGTGTGCGGACTCATGCACGCACCAAAGTCACGCAGGCCTTCACGCCTTGCACGAAGCATGAATGCCCCCACCGTGGACTCGGCGCTAAACGTCATGCCGTGAAAGCCCTCATAACTTTGCGATAGCTCCGAAAACTTGCCTGTGGCCGCATGAGCCTTGTCCCAATCGAACGAACCGCCATCGACCACTACACCGCCCACCACCGTACCGTGACCGCTTAAAAATTTGGTAGCGGAGTGATAAACCAAATCTGCACCTAGGGTCAGTGGCTTCATCAAATACGGCGTGGTGAGTGTGCTGTCCACCAGCAAGGGGACGTGTGCCTCATGAGCTATTTCGGCAATCACAGGGATGTCTAAAACATCGAGTCCAGGATTGCCCACGGTTTCACCAAAAAAGAGCTTGGTGTTAGGACGTACCGCTGCGCGCCAGCCGTCTATATCGTTGGGCTTAACGAAGGTGGTGTCAATGCCAAAACGTGACAACGTGTAGTGCAATAAATTGTGTGATCCACCGTAGAGTGCGCTGCTAGCCACGATATGCGAACCCGTGCCCATGAGCGTGGCAATCGCCAAGTGCAAAGCGGCTTGCCCGCTGGCCGTGCTGATAGCGCCAATGCCACCGTCTAGTGCCGAAATACGCTGCTCAAAAACGGCGTTGGTAGGGTTGCTAATACGGCTGTAAACATGACCTGCACGCTCTAAGTTGAATAGCGCGGCTGCGTGATCGCTGGACTCAAACGCAAACGACGTGGTGAGGTGAATGGGAACGGCGCGTGCGCCCGTTACCGGATCTGGCGCTGCGCCCGCATGTAGCGATAGCGTATCGAAATGGGGATTGGAATAACCTGGCATCGTGCTGTCTATCTATAGACGTAAATCACAGCGGTCACCCAAAGCCTCGCGCCAAACCGAGACGCGGGATAAGCTTAATCCTTGCGATTGCATCTTTGCTGCAATGAAGGCGCACAGGTTCTCTAGCGTGGGGATGCCAAGGCCAGCGACTTCATCCAAAAAGTGATGATCCAACTGGGCGCGAATTTTTTCAACTTCAAGCCGAATGAGTCCCAAATCCATCACCATTCCCGTGGCGGGATTTGCCGTGCCGCGCACACTCACTTCAGCGTGATAGGTGTGACCATGGATGCGGCGACTGCCTTCGGCCTCGATCTCGCGCAGCAAACGATGCGCTGCGTCGAAGTAAAAACGTTGACTAATTTCTAAAGTGGATGTCATCTCGTACTTACCTAATTCCTGTTACTTTATGGGTTTGAACGCTGAGTCGCCACTTTGGATACGCTAGGCACATCGCGATGCAGTCCTGCGTATTTTTTTTGTTGCGAACGGGATCTAGATTATCCATAGGCTGCAAGAAGTGATGCGTGAAATCTAACTCCGCCAAAGCCGCTAAATCTGTCCCAGCTTGCGGCCAAACAACTTTCAGCTCTTGCCCTGTTTTTTGCACGAGTGTGCTGCCCGCTTTGGGGCTGATGCATAGCCAGTCAATGCCCCCGCAACTTGATGTCGGTGCTGCAATCGTGCCGTTGCTCTCCACCGCCACGCTGAAGCCCTTGCTGTGCAGGGCTTCCAGCAGGGCGGTATCGACTTGCAAGAGTGGCTCACCCCCTGTCAGCACGACCAGGCGATGTGCCTGATCGTGGCTTGGCCACTGGGATTCAATTTGTTTAGCCAGCATTTCTGCGCTTGCGTATTTGCCGCCCAGTGTGCCATCCACGCCGACAAAATCGGTATCGCAAAATTGGCAA
>JANPAS010000043.1:0-3153 GCA_031430035.1 Comamonadaceae bacterium
CAATACATCGTCTCACCGCGAGGACTTTGCTGCTTGATAACGGGCTCGGCGGCGTGACGGCGACCAAGACGCGTGACACGCAAGCCTTGCAATTTTTCAGTTGGCAGATTGGGGATGTTCACGTTCAAGAGCCAAGGCGGCGTCATCGGGCTGAGTGAATGTAAACGCTGCGCCACAAACGCTGCTGCGCAGCTAGCCGCATCATCCAAATGAGCCCAGCCTTTTTTAACTTGTGAAAAAGCGATGGCAGGTACGCCAAACAAATAACCTTCCATCGCCGCGCCTACCGTGCCCGAGTACAGGGTGTCATCGCCCATGTTCGCACCGTTGTTGATACCCGAGACAACTAAATCAGGCTTGTAATCGAGCAGCCCCGTCAGCGCAATATGCACGCAATCGGCTGGCGTTCCGTTGATGTAGCGAAAGCCCCGAGTGCGCGAATCGCTCTCCGAGCGGCTCACGTAGAGCGGCGCATTGAGCGTCAGCGCGTTCGATTTAGCGCTGTTATTTTGCTCGGGTGCTATCACCTCAACCTCAACGCCATCCAAACGCTTCAGAGCTGCATACAGTGACACAATACCGTCGGCTTGATAACCATCGTCGTTACAAAGAAGAATTTTCATATGAGTTTCCTAGCGATGGATTGTAGGCGGCGCTATGATTTACCCTTTAGTTTGTCTTTTCATATTTAAGGATTCCACATGCATGCTTGGCTTTGCGAAAACCCGATTGGTATCGACGCGCTCAACTACAAAGAGCTCCCCACGCCAGAGCCAAAAGCGGGCGAAGTGCGCATCGCCATCAAAGCGGCATCGCTTAATTTTCCCGACATTTTGATCGTCCAAAACAAATACCAAATGAAGCCTGCCCTGCCCTTTGTGCCAGGCTCGGAATACGCGGGTGTGATCGAGGCTTTGGGCGAAGGCGTAGCGGAGAAGTTCCCGCATCTCAAAGTGGGCGGAGCGATTGCGGCACTTTCAGGCACAGGCGGCTTTGGCTCGCATACTTGCGTGCCCGCCATGCTGTGTATGCCTTTGCCCTCCAGCTTCCCTATGGTGGACGCAGCCGCCTTCATCATGATTTATGCCACCTCGTATCACGCGCTGGTGGATCGTGCGGCGCTGCAATCAGGCGAAACAGTCTTGATCTTGGGCGCAGCAGGCGGCGTGGGTACAGCTGCCATTCAAATCGCAAAACTCAAAGGCGCACGCGTCATTGCTGCTGTCTCTACTGACGAAAAAGCAGGGCTGTGCAAATCTATTGGCGCAGATGAAACAATCAACTACGCGACCGAGAATCTACGCGAGCGTGTGAAAGAGCTGACAGAGGGCAAAGGCCCCGAAGTCATTTATGACCCTGTGGGCGGTGACTTGGCCGAGCCCGCCTTCAGAAGCATTGGTTGGCGCGGTCGTTATTTGGTCGTCGGATTCGCCGCAAGCCCTGTCGTACCAAGCCTTCCCATGAATCTACCGCTGCTCAAAGGTGCGTCTTTAGTCGGTGTATTTTGGGGTGATTTTGCAAGGCGCGAACCCAAGCAAAACGCCACCATGATGCAAGAGCTGGCGCAGTGGTACGGTACTGGAAAAATCAAACCCGTCATCGACTGCACGATGCCAATGAAAGATTTAAAAGCCGCTTACGAGCGCATGGGATCGCGTTCTGTTAAAGGCAAGCTAGTGATGGTGAATTAAGGCTTGACCGCGCTTGCAGCATTTGCAGCGCTCTCAGCCTTGGCAGTCTTAGCCGCTGCCTCAGCCTCTTTGACTTTTTGCTTCTCAGCAAGATCACGCAAACCTTCACTGCGGCGTTGGATGCGTTTGGCAAGCTCTTGTTGCTTCTCCTCATAAGCCGCACGCTTATTTGCTTTGTCTTGCTCTGTGGGTGAAAGTGGTTTGCTTGCTGCTTTTGATTCGGCTCGTGCTGCAGCCTTATCAGATGGAGCTTTACCGCCTTTTTCAAATAATTTATCCTCGCGTTCAGTTGCGCGTTTCGCACTGTCTGCCAGCGCGTTTTGACGATTTTTTTCTTTCTCTGCAAGGGCACTAGCGGAGGTCTTTTCATCTAATTTTTGCTGCTGTTTGGCAGCCGCAGCCTTGCGATTCATGTTATTCAAAATAGTCTCTTGCCGAGTCAATGCATCTAAGCCACGGATGCGCTGCACTTTGACATCTTCCCGGCAAGAAGTCACCACAAATCTTGTTTGGCATTCACGGTCTAATGCATCAAATTGACTATTAATCACCGTACGCTCCGATTCAAGGCGAGCGCGCTCTAAGTCACGCCCCTCAACCGTTTGAATATCAGGCGCGGCAAAAACAATGTTTGTAGAAAACGCTAAGCACAACACGATTAATTTTTTCATGATGTCATTTTCAACGACAAGCCTGTATCGACATCACGCCGCTCGAGTGCCAAATAGTCTTTGGACTGCATCTCGATCAATCGCGAAATAGTGCGCGGAAACTCATGTGCCAGCGGACCTTCGGTGTAGATCTGCTCTGGGACAACAGCTGCCGACATGATGAGTTTCACGCGGCGGTCATACAGCACGTCAATTAGCCACGTAAAGCGCCTCGCCTCGGATGCATGGCGGACAAACATTTGCGGCACATCCGACAAAATCACCGTATGAAATTGCGTGGCAATCTCTAAATAATCGTTTTGACTGCGGGGTCCACCGCACAAGGTTTTGAAGTCGAACCACACCAAACCACCCGCCTTGTGCAAAGCCGTAATTTGACGCGACTCAATATTAAGAATCGGGTTTTCGTTTCGTTTTTCTGCCAACCGCATGAATGCATCTAAGAGCGCACTTTGTGCCTGCGCGTTTAGCGGGTGGTGATAGAGCGTCAAACTGTCCATCGTGAGGCGGCGATAGTCCGTGCCGTTATCCACATTCATCACATGGAGCTTGGTGTTCAGCAAGTCAATGGCAGGCTGCAAACGATCACGATGCAAGCCATTGGGGTACAAATCATCAGGTTTGAAATTGCTAGTCGTCACCATGCCAACGCCATACTTAAACAAAGCATCCAACAAGCGGTGAAGAATCATGGCATCCGTAATGTCTGCCACATGAAACTCATCAAAACAGATGAGTCGATAACGCTTGCTAATGCGCAGTCCTAAAGCATCAAGCGGATTCACCGTGCC
>JANPAS010000044.1:0-31103 GCA_031430035.1 Comamonadaceae bacterium
TCGTCGCTGGCTAAAAATATCACGGTGGGCGCAATTTCATCGGCACTAGCCAGTCGTCCCATTGGCTGGCGGTCGATAAAGTTTTTGCGCGCGGCAATGGGGTCTTCAAACGCATTGATACGATCGCCTAGCGATGGCGTATCTACCGTGCCAGGGCACAGGCAATTGCAGCGGATGTTTTGTTTGACGTAATCAATCGCTACGGCCTTAGTCAGGCCAATCACCGCCGCTTTAGATGCGCCGTAGATAAAGCGATTGGGCAATCCACGCACGCTCACAATGCTGGCCATGTTGATGATTGAGCCGCCGCCGTTTTTCAGCATGGTGGGTAGCGCCGCTTGAATTGCCCAAAACTGCGAACGCACATTTAAATCAAACGCAAAGTCCCAATCCTTATCTGTCGCTGCTTCAATGTTGCCGTGGTGTACAAAACCTGCGCAGTTAAACAGCACATTGAGTTTTGGCAAAGACGCAATCGTTTTTTGAATCGCATCTTTGTCCATGACATTCAGCACCTGCGTGGTGATGTTGGGAATGCCCTCATAGCTTTTGAGCAGCTCAGCGTTTAAGTCGGTTGCCAGCACCTGCGCGCCTTCGCGAGCCATAGCCAGTGCGGATGCGCGGCCAATGCCTTGACCAGCAGCGGTGACGAGGGCGTGTTTGTTTTGCAGTCTCATGTGGATCCTTTTGAAGTAACGTGAATTTTAGGGCGTACCGAATCGCTGTGCTACGAAGCCTTTGAAGCAGCCGATCGTATAGGGGTATTCTTTCGTAAAACGGTAGTGATACAGAGTCTTCAGCTGACCGTCAATGCGTACCTTACCGACTTTGCCATGGCATTCGTCTAAATCGGCATTTGTGACCGCCCGCCCAGCCTCGTCAAAGGGCCCCAAAATGGGAAAACCATCTAGCATCCAACCGACTGGCTCATCTGTGGCGTAGGGTCTGCCTGCCGCATCTTTTGCCAAACAGGGAGACCAATCGTGGTAATGATACTGACCCGTGCGCTGTGGGTGGCCGTTGCATTGATCTTGGATTTCGTATGCAGGCGCATCCCGTCCCAGTGCATCAAACGCGTTATAGATAGCGACGCCGCTGAGGGCGAATCCAATCATACCCATCGGCACGCAATTTGGTTGAGATGCGGGTAGGGGCTCTGCGGGCAAGCGCAGCAAGATAGAGTGTTCGCGGATGACGTTTGGATTTCGATCGTATTCAAAAGCTTTTGAGCCTGGGCGTACAGGAAATTGACCACTAGGATGAAGGGGCAAGTTGTTGCTTCGCACGACACGAAAATCGGCCTCTCGCGTTACGGTAATTGCGGCGTTAGGCCAGACAATTTGCCCTTCGACTTGCGGCTTGCTAGATGGATCCCAAAGCGCTGCTGCCGCATCAATCCATTCGCCAATGCGGTGTGCTCCGCCCCTGCCACCAAAGCGACTATTACAAGTCAATACATAGCCTTGCCTAGGGCTGCTGCTTGTTTTCCCATCACCCAATGGCAAGCGCTGAGCTGCGCCAATCTTGGGCGGGTTGGTTGGCGCGGTTGGCTCATGAGCCGTAGCAGACCCCATACTCGCAAGCCATAAAAATAGCGACCCTGCAACATTAGAAAATGCGTGTTTGGCTTGCAGTCTCATAGTGGTTTGTCGCAATAGAAAGGAAGGGGATGAAAAGTGATAATCAAATTTTGGCACAAGCCTTGCGATTACTCACCTAGCGAAACCACCTATGAATACACCTTTTATTCGCCTCCACCCCGCAGACGATGTGGTCATCGCCAGAGCTCAAATCATTGGCGGCGCAATAGTTGAAGGCCACACCACACGCGGCCTCATCCCAGCAGGACACAAAATTGCGACGCGTGATTTAGCTACGGGTGACCCCGTGCGGCGCTACAACCAAATCATTGGTTTTGCCTCTCGTGCTATTTCTGCAGGCGAGCATGTGCATACGCAGAATTTGAACATGGGCGAGAACAAAGGCGACTTCACGCGTGACTACGCCATCGGCTCGGAAGCCAAGCCAGTCGGTGCTTTGCGCGAGGCTACATTCATGGGAATCAAGCGATCGGATGGTCGCGTGGCGACCCGCAACTACATCGGCATTTTGTCGTCAGTTAACTGCTCCGCGACAGCAGCACGGGCGATAGCGGATCATTTTTCGCGTCGCTCCAACCCTGCGGCTTTGGCAAATTTCCCAATGGTTGACGGCGTGATTGCGCTCACACATGGCACAGGCTGCGGGATGGACAGCGAAGGGCTTGGTTTGCAAGTATTGCAGCGCACTTTGTCGGGCTACGCCACGCATCCCAACTTTGCAGGCGTGCTGGTGGTGGGCTTAGGATGCGAGTCCAATCAAATCAACGCGTGGCTGGCGAAGTCCAGCTTGGCAGAAGGCGATACCTTTCAAGTCTTCAATATCCAAGATACAGGCGGCACAACCAAAACGGTTGCCAAAGGCATTGCGCTGATTGAGAAGATGCTGCCCAAAGCCAACGCGATCAAACGCGAGCCATGCTCCGCTTCGCACATCACGGTGGGACTCCAGTGCGGTGGCTCGGACGGTTACTCGGGTATTAGCGCCAATCCTGCGCTGGGCGCTGCGGTAGATTTGCTCGTGGCGCACGGCGGCACAGCCATCTTGTCGGAAACCCCTGAAATCTATGGCGCGGAGCATTTACTCACGCGCCGTGCGATTAATCCCGCCATTGCCGAAAAACTGATTTCGCGCATCAAATGGTGGGAGAACTACACACGCATCAACGATGGCGAAATGAACAATAACCCATCCCCTGGCAATAAGGCGGGCGGGCTGACGACCATCTTAGAAAAATCGCTCGGTGCGGTTGCCAAAGGCGGAACCAGCAACTTGAACGGCGTATTTGAGTACGCCGAACCCGTGGACGCACACGGCTTCGTTTTTATGGATACGCCTGGCTACGACCCTGTCAGTGCCACGGGCCAAGTGGCGGGCGGCGCGAACCTCATTTGTTTCACCACAGGACGCGGCTCGGCGTATGGTTGCGCACCGAGTCCTTCGCTCAAACTCGCGACAAATACTGAGTTGTGGCGCAGGCAGGAAGACGACATGGACATCAATTGCGGCGACATTGTGGATGGTGGATCGACGGTCACAGAGAAAGGGCAAATCATCTGGGAGGCCATACTGGATGCGGCTTCTGGGCGGGCGACTAAGAGCGAAGCGCATGGCTACGGACAAAACGAATTTGTGCCTTGGCAAATTGGCGCAGTGATGTAAGGCTTGACCCCCCTGTCAGCTCGTGCTGACATCCCCCCTACTTCGCAGGGGAGAACAAGGGGGTGGTATTGGATTGCCCCTATGCAATAGGGGAAATGTCGCAAAGCGACAAAGGGGTTCTTTGCATGAGATTGTGTTTATTCATCGCCAGCTTGGTTTGTGTGCTGCATGCCAATGCCCAAACCCTCGTCCGCCAAATGGAGGGCGTAACCGAATATCGTCTGAATAACGGCATGCAAGTGCTGTTGGCACCGAACGAGCTGCAACCTCGTGTGTACGCCAATCTCGTCATCAAGGCAGGCAGCGCAGTAGAGGGAACAGGCGAGGGCGGCATGGCGCATTTGCTGGAGCACATGCTGTTTAAAGGTACGCCCACCACCAAAGATCCGATGCGTGAGTTTTCTGAACGCGCCTTTAGTGCGAACGGCACCACCGATATCGACCGCACCAATTACTTTGCGTCGATGAACGCAAGCAAAGAAAACCTGCATTGGTACATTGGCTGGTTGGCGGATGCGATGACGAATAGTTTTATTGCCAAGGCCGACCTAGACAAAGAGATGCCCGTCGTGCGTAACGAGTTTGAGCGTGGCGCAGGTAGCGTGGGACGCGGCATGTCGGATGCCCGTATGGCGCTGACCTTCCCGAATCACGGCTATGGCCGCCCCGTGATTGGTAATCGCAGCGATATCGAAAACGTCAGCATTGAGAAGTTGCAAGCCTTCTATAAAACTTGGTACCGACCTGATAACGCGGTGTTGGTGGTGGCGGGGCGATTTGATGCGCAAGAGACGCTTGCGCACATTCAAAAAGTCTTTGGCGTGCTCGTCAATCCAAGCACGCCGCTGCCAAAACTCTATACGCGAGAGCCTGTGCAAGACGGGCTTAGAAGCACCGTGATCCGCCGTGTTGGCGGTGAGCCGCAACTCCTCATCAGTTGGCGCGGTGTGGCTAATAGCCATCCAGACGATGCGGTACTCGATGTCATTGCCAGCTCCTTGGCGGGTAGTGAGAGCACGCCGTTTTCTAAAGCGATGACTGAGCAAAAACTAGGCACACAGCCGGGTGCAGACCACAGAGCCAATGCACAGTACGGCTTATTTAGCGTGAGCTTGCAAATGGCAAGTGCTGACAAAGGCGCGGCGATCAAGGCCTTGTTAGATGCTCATATTGCCCGCATCGCCAAAGATGGCGTGACGCAGGAAGAGCTTGTGCGTGCGCAAACGATTGTTGCTCGGGGCAAACAAGAGATTAAAAACAGCGCGGGAGGCTTTGGTGCAACGCTTGCCAGTTCAGCCGCTTCGGGCGATTGGCGCTTGTCGTTTTGGCATAGTGAGAACATGACGAAGGTGAGCATTGCTGATACGCAGCGTGCAGCCAGTAGCTATCTTGTATCCGCCAATCAAGTCGTCGTTGAATATCAACCTGAAGCTGTGCCCAAGCGTGCGCCAGACGCTGCACCGCAGCCGCTTGGAGACTACATCGCCAAAACCATAGAATTGCCCGCCAGGCCAAGTGGAGAAAGGCCTACAGCCGCGCTACCCCGGTTTGAGGCGACTGCCGAAGAGCTAGATAAACGCACGGTCAAAAGCACCTTGCCTGTAGGTACCAAACTTGCACTTTTGGCGCGCCCCGCCGTGGGCGATGCGATTCAGGGCACGCTACGTTTGCACTACGGTAATTTG
The DNA here is from genome assembly GCA_031430035.1 of Comamonadaceae bacterium. Classification (GTDB taxonomy): domain Bacteria; phylum Pseudomonadota; class Gammaproteobacteria; order Burkholderiales; family Burkholderiaceae_C; genus JASGCK01. Next base: position 4,947 of record JANPAS010000044.1, read on the forward strand.
GAGATGTATCAAAAATGGAATCGCGCTCACGCTGCCCCCGTGGGCTTTGCCGCCAGCTTTGCCGCGATGATGGACAAGGGAACAGCTTCGCGTAGTCAAAAGCAAATCGAAGACACCTTAAACGAACTGCAAAGTAGTTACGGCGTATCGTCCAGTGTGGGTGGATTGACCGTCAACTTTAAAACGATACGTGCCAATTGGCAGGCCTTCGCGGGCATTTTGCTAGAAGTGCTACGCGAGCCTGCTTTCATGCAAGCCAATTTTGATAGGACTTTGTTTGATAAATGGAAGAGCGAAAACATTGCCGCCATCAATGCCAGCCGTGATCAACCTGGCTCGTTGGCCGAGAGCAGGATGGGGCGGACGATATGGCAATACGAGCCATCCGATCCGCGCTATATCCGCACACCCGATGAGTCCATTGCCGCCTGGCAAGCTCTGCGTTTGAACGATCTGCGCGATTTTTGGCGGCAGTTTGTGGGTGCGTCCGTGTCTGAATTTGCCGCTGTTGGTGCGCTTGATGTGGCGGCGGTGCAAACCAGCGCTGCCAAGATGTTGGACGGTTGGCACACCCCTGCCAGCAGTGGCGTGTACGCGCGTATTCCGTATGCACTGCCGACATGGACGGCAGGCACCCAAGTGATTGCCACACCTGATAAATCAAATGCATCGTTACTCGCGCGGCGAATTTTGCCCATGACCGCCTTTAGCAAAGAGGCACTAGCTGCGCAAATGGCCAATGGCATTATTGGCACTACAAGCGGTTCCCGCCTATTTACCAAGCTTCGCAAAGAGGAGGGACTCACCTACGGCACGTATAGCGGTTTGTCGATGGACGAAGACTTTGGTTTTGCCACATTTGGTATTAGTGGCACGTTTGCGCCGCAAAACCGAGTGCGGTTTGAGCAAGTGCTAGATGAGACCAAGCAAGACATTATTAAGAACGGCTTGTGGCGTTTGGAGCTGGCGGTTGCTAAGCGCGTGGCGCTAGAGCGTACCAAGGCCAACCGCGAAAACGACAGCAGTGTGGCAGGAACGCTGGCGTACAACGAGCACCGAGGTAGGAGCTATGCGTTTTGGCAGCAGCAATCCGACTTGGTGCAAAGCCTCACGATAGAAGACATCGACGCGGCGGCTAAAAAATTATTAGATGCACAAGACTTTGTGACCATCATCACAGGTGAATTTAAATAAAAATTTCAATAGGAAACTTCAAACATGGACAAACTCATTCAAGCACAGCCCCTCACCGACATCGTCACTCGCATCATCAAGGGCACGGGCTCTAGCGATGCCGAGGCCAAGCAAGTCGCCGAAAACTTGGTGCTGGCCAACCTCTCTGGTCACGACTCGCACGGCGTGGGCATGGTGCCGCGCTATGTGGACGCGGTGCTGGAAGGCGGACTTGTTCCCAACACGTCCGTCCGCGTGAATCTCGATTCAGGCACGCTCTTGGGCTTAGATGCTCAGCACGGCTATGGGCAAATCGTGGGGGTGGAAGCCACGCGCATGGGGATTGAGCGAGCCAAACGTCATGGCTCGTGCATCGTGGCATTGGGGCATGCGCATCACTTGGGGCGCATCGGGCATTTTGCGGAGATGGCGGTGGCTGAAGGTCTCGTGTCGATTCATTTTGTGAATGTGCTCTCGCGTCCTGTGGTGGCGGCTTGGGGCGGAGGGGACGGACGTTACGGTACGAATCCGTGCTGCATTGGCATTCCCATCGGCATGCCTGTAGGCCACGCTAGTCAAGCCTTCGCAGGCTACCAGGCTGATAAGCCTTTTGTATTGGACTTCGCCACGAGCCGTGTCGCGCAGGGCAAGATGCGCGTGGCCTACAACAAAGGCGAGTCTGTACCCGATGGCTATTTGATTGACGAAAAGGGCGCTCCGACCAACAATCCTGGTGTGGTCGTGGTGTCGCAAAATCCAGATCCGAAAGGCGAAGTTCAACTCGGTGCTCTCATGCCGTTTGGCGAGCACAAAGGATTTGGCATGGCGGTCGCTTGCGAACTGCTAGGCGGTGCGCTTTGCGGTGGCGGCACGTGGCACCGTGCGGCAGATAACAAACGCGCGGTCTACAACTCCATGCTCACGATTTTGGTCTCCCCAGAGGCGCTTGGCACACAAAATATCTTCGCGCAAGAAGCCAGCAGCTTTATCGATTGGCTGAAATTAAGTCCCGCTGGGATGGGATCAAACGGCGTGCAAACCGCTGGCGACCCAGAGCGGGCGTACCGCGCTCGCCGCCGCGTGGACGGCATCACGGTTGACAGCACGACTTGGGGCGAACTGGTTGAAGCGGGAAAAAAAGTGCAGGTAACAGTCGAGTAATCCATTGAGAATGAACGCATGATCCGTCCACACTTACAACTCCACGACTATGTGGAACCCGTTGCACCGCGCCAAGCTGCCACTGTTTTATTCCTGAGAGATGTGGAGGGCGAGTTAGAGGTGCTGATGACCCAGCGCTCAAAAACCGCCAGCTTCGCACCGGGCGTGTATGTCTTCCCAGGCGGCGCTGTGGACAAGGGCGAAACCTATGAGCAAGCGGCGGTGCGTGAATGCATTGAAGAGCTGAGCGTGACTGCCGATATTGAGTCGCTGCGCTTGCAAGCCATTTGGACAACCGACCGCGATATGTCCAAACGCTTCGTGGTCAAGTTCTATGTTGCACCCATGCCCGAGGGGCAAACGCCTGTGGCCGACGAGCAAGAGCAGTTTTTGCCTACGTGGGTCAAGCCCGCCGAGGCGCTGGCGATGCATCAAGTCAAACAATTCCCGATGATTTTTCCAACCATCCGCACACTGGAGTGGCTGGCAAAATTTGACAGCACAGCGGCCGTGATGGCGCATTGCGATACCAACGTGCCGCAGTGGGATTCGTGCCCGCGTTCGGGCAACATCGCAGGCAAGCCGCACTACTACATGGAGCATGACTCCCCTTATGGCGAGCTAGAGCTGGTTTGCCCCGACGGCATCAAACGCCACGCGCTCGATTGGACACATGACGCGCCCGTGCCACTCTTAAAACACGTGCGCCGCCTCACCTGCGGCAACCCCAGCATGATGACGGGGCCGGGTACGAACAGCTACATCATCGGGACGGTGGACACGGGTTTCATCGTCATCGACCCAGGGCCGTATGGCACGTATGACCTCAGCACACCTGATGCGGATAAGGCGCATGTGCAGCGCCTCTTCGATGCCTGCAACGGAGATATCCGCGCCATTATCTGCACGCACTCGCACCCCGATCATTCACCAGCAGCAGCACCGCTGCAGGCCATATCCAGTAAGGCTTCCCAGCAAGGCTCGGATTTGGGTGTGCCCAAAATTTACGGCATGAAAAATCTGCCAACCAGCAGACCGCATTCAGAATTTACGCCTGATGTACAAACCAAAGATGGCGATGTGCTGACGCTGAAGGGCGGTGATTTGACCATCACACTACGCGCCATTCACACCCCAGGCCACGCCGCAAACCACGTCTGTTGGGCGTTAGAAGAGGATGGACTTTTGATTTCAGGCGATCACATTTTGAACGGCAGCACCACGGTGATTGACCCGCCCGATGGCAACATGACCGATTATTTGCAGTCGCTAGACAAGCTAACAGCTGCTTGCGAGCAATACGACATCCAATACATCTTGCCCGCGCATGGTTATGTGCTTGGCTTTGCCAAAGATGCGATTGCCAAACTCAAAGCGCACCGACTCGGGCGCGAAGCTAAAGTGAAAAAAGCGATGCAGGCCATGCCCAGTGCGGCCTTAGATGAGCTAGTTGCACTGGCCTACGACGATGTCCCTCCTAAAATTTGGCCCATTGCCATGCGGTCGTTGGCGGCGCATGTGGAGCGGTTGAAGGAAATGGATAAGTCGGAATAGCCATAAAAATAGCCACAAATATCCATAAATAGCCGTATTTTGGCTTTTATGATTCAGCTTCTGATATGGTGTACCAAGTGCCGCGACCTGTCCCGTGCTGAATCAAGTGCCCTTCTTTGACTAGGTTTCCCAGATGCAACTTGATCGTCGGGCGCTTGCCTTGCGTTTGCTGTTCTGCCTCAAGGGTGGTCAGTCTGCCGTGCCGACGAACCAAATCCATAAGGTCGGCAGAGAGTTTGGGTAAGCGCTGGGAAAGCAATTTTTCGCGCTCAACCTTAGCGCCTAGTCGTTTGACTTGCGAACAAAGCGAGGATAAGAAAAATTGAACCCAAGGTTGCCAATTCGGATTTTCAGAGCGAATGGTTCCTTGCGTTTGCCTTAGCGCAATGTAGTAACCCTGCTTGTTTTGCTCAATGATGCTCTCTAGCGAGCTATACGGAACGTAGGCATAGCCAAATTGAAGCATCAGCAGTGTGGTGAGCACCCGTGATAGGCGACCATTGCCATCTTCGAATGGGTGTATTTCTAAGAAAACAACAACAAAGATGGCCACGATTAAAAGCGGATGTAACGTTTGGTTGTCCTTCGCGTAGCGCAGCCAGCTTAGTAGCTCTTGCATCAGGCGCGGCGTATCGAACGGAGTTGCCGTTTCAAAAACAATCGCGACTTGCTCACCCTTGTCGTTGAATGCAGCGACGCTGTTAGATATCGTTTTGTACTGACCCCGATGATGACTATCTTGCGTGCGATAGATCAAGAGGTCTCGGTGGAACTGTTTGATGTGGTTTTCATTAAAGGGAATGTGTTCCCATGAACCAAAGAGCAACTCCATGACCTGCGCATAACCAGCAACTTCTTGCTCATCACGGGTCTTGAACTCTTTGATTTTTAAATTAGCGAGTAGCTTGTCCACTTGTGCATTGGTCAGCTTGCTACCCTCAATGCGCGTTGACGAGGCAACGCTTTCTATCGTAGCCACGTGCCGCAGCGCAAGCAAGCGCTCAGGCGCAAGCGTGCCAAGCGCCCGCCATGCACCCTTGAATTCATCAATTTGTGCAATGAGAGCAAGGATCGGCTGGGTAACGACGAGTGTGTCTGTGTTCAACATAGCCATAAATATAGCCTTAAATAGCCATAAATATCCATGGATAGCTAATTAAATTCATCGATGCACCCGTAAAAACACCCAATTTCACCCAATTAATAGAAAACTCAAATTGCCCGGACTTAGGTGGTACGCGCACGACTTTGTAGCGTGTATTCTGGTGGCGTGATGCCTCTTGCGATGTAGACGCGGCTACAAATTAATTCGGGCACCCCACGGAAAGCGATTTCTAGCAGGCGTGTGCCATCGTCAAGTTTAGTGAAGGATGCGGCTGTGTGTGCCAATCCCTTATTTGCAAGGTAGATCACGTATGCGAGCGCGGCTTCGGCCTCACTGGCTGAGCCAGAATAATATTTAGCAGCCTCCGCAATCGTTATGCGTCGAAGCCCTTGAAACTGCTCTATCCCGTAGTCATCCTTTTTGCGTTTTTCAGTAATCTCTCGCAAGGTGGTTGAATCTGTGCTGTTTAATGCAAGCCCACAAAATTCCAATAATGCGCGGCAATGAACTATTGCAGCTTCGATTGCACCATTCGTAAAACCTGTAGCTTTACCTTCAATTACTTGCTTCTGGTTGAAGTAAATGGCCATTGTTGGTGGTGCATCCCACTCCATCGAGTGGCGCAGCGCAAGATGACCAATTGCTATGGCACTCATTCTGTGTTCGATGAGCGCCGTCAGTTCGGTTGATGGCTCCATAGGCTTTCTAAACAAATGAACGTGGGTCATAAATAGACCGCAACAACCCAGCCGTAGAAGCATCCAACCCACTCGCATCCCCACTCATCAACCTCGGCTCAATATCTTTAGCCAGCACCTTCCCCAGCTCAACCCCAAACTGATCGAAGCTATTGATGCCCCACAGCACGCCGCTTACGAACACGCGGTGCTCGTAGAGCGCGATGAGTGCGCCTAGCGTTTCTGGTGTGAGCGCGTCCAGCATGATGAAGGTGCTGGGGCGGTTGCCTGCGAAGTTTTTGTGACCACCTGCGTTTAGCTTGCCTTGCATCAGCGCTTGAGCTTGCGCGATGGCGTTGGCGAGCAGTGCCTGATGGTGCTTGGCTTGCGAGGCTGTGTTGATATTGCCTTTATCGTAGGTCGGCGTTTTGACGGCGACGAATTCGACGGGAATCACATCCGTGCCTTGATGCAGCATTTGGAAGAAGGCGTGCTGTCCGTTCGTGCCTGCCTCACCCCAAATAACAGGCGAAGTTGAAACACTGAGAGACTTGCCCTCTGTGTCAACAGATTTCCCATTACTTTCCATCTCTAGCTGCTGCAAATAGGCGGGAAGCCTGCCTAGTGCCGACGAATACGGAGCGATGCAGCGGCTGGTAAATTTCAAATCGTTGCGGTAGTACACGTCTAGTAAACCCAAGCGAACAGGTAAATTTTGCGCGAGTGGTGCGGTTTTGAAGTGCTCGTCCATGGCGTGCGCGCCAGACAAAAATGCCCTGAAACCCTTATCCCCTATGGCGATGGCGAGGGACAGCCCAATCGCAGACCAGATGGAATAACGCCCGCCGACCCAATCCCAAAAACCAAAGGTGGTGCTGATGCCGAACGCTTTGGCGGCAGGCACGTTGGTTGTGACCGCGCAGAAATGTTTGCTGGTGTCGAGATTTGAACTGCCGTCTGCTGTTCCACCATTAGCAACAAACCACGCCCGCGCTGTGGTCGCGTTCAACATGGTTTCTGCCGTGGTGAAGGTTTTGGATGCAATGATGAACAGTGTGCTTTCGGGCTTGCATTGGCGCAGCACGGCGTTCAGTTCGTGTCCATCGACGTTGGAGACGAAGTGGTAGCGTTTTCTATGATTCGTGAATTGATCGAGTGCTCGCACGGCAAAAGCAGGCCCAAGGTCTGAGCCGCCAATGCCGATATTCACGATGTCCGTGATCGAGTCGTCTGCACGCACGATTTGGGCATACGCGAGGAAGGCATCCAGCACGGGGCGAACTTCCGTATCGTTTGGATTGCGAAGGCGCACATGCGAGACGCTACGTCCTTCGGTGCTGTTGATGGCATCTCCCTTGAACATCGCGTCCCGCTTGGCCTCTAGGCCTGCACGTGCAGCGCGGGCAATTAGCGTGAACTCGATTTTTCGGTCGATGAGATTTTTAGAGAGGTCGCAAAAAATGGAATGCTCGCCCGTCGCTGTTTTGATGGCAATGCTTTGGCTGAAATGCGCAAAGCGCTGCGGGTCAGCGGCAAAAGATTCTTTGAGATTGAGTCCCATACGTCTCTTAGATGGCTCGCATCAAGGCTTCTAATTTTTCGGTGTCCGCCGCAAAGGCGCGAATACCTTCGGCTAATTTTTCGGTGGCGCAGGCATCGGCATTTAAGGCCAAACGGAACGATGATTCGATGTAATGAATCGGCTCCAAGGCCATACTGGACGTGGCCTGCGGGGCAAGCATTCTTGGCAGTGGCGCATCGCTTGCAGCCAATCCAGCCAATAAATCGGGCGCAATCGTGAGCAAGTCGCAGCCTGCCAGTGCTGTGATTTGCCCAAGATTTCTAAAGCTCGCGCCCATCACTTCGGTTTGGATGCCAAAGCGCTTGTAGTAGTTGTAAATCTCGGTGACGGATTGAACGCCAGGGTCATTCGCGCCAGCGCGATCGGCCTCGACCCATGCAGCGCCTGCCGCCTTTTTGTGCCAGTCGTAAATACGACCCACAAAAGGCGAAATCAATTGCACGCCTGCATCGCCGCAAGCGATGGCTTGGCATTTGGCAAACAGCAAGGTGAGGTTGGTGTGGATGCCCTCACTCTCCAATTGTTTGGCAGCTTGAATGCCTTCCCACGTGGCAGCGATTTTGATAAGCACCCTGCTGGAGGCCACGCCAGCATTGGCATACAGGCCAATCACCCTGCGAGCTCGCATGAGTGTGGCAGTGGTATCAAAGCTGAGGCGGGCATCCACTTCGGTGGAGACGCGCCCCGGCACGACTTCCAAAATCTTGCAACCGAAGCGCACGAGTAAGCGATCCATTTGCTCGTCTAAAGGCTCGCTGCGGTGGGCGTTGATGACCTCGGCCATCAGCGGCGCGTACTCAGGTTTTTGCACCGCCTTCAAAATCAGCGACGGATTGGTCGTGGCGTCGGTCGGCTTGAATTGCGCTAACTGCAAAAAGTCGCCCGTGTCGGCAACGACGGTGGTGTGTTGTTTAAGTTGCTCTAATTGATTCATTTTTTGGCAAAGTTATTTCTGCCATTTTAAGAACCGATCGATGTCATCCCTCAGCAGTGCCGCTTCACCTAAAAAGTTTTTGACGTACTCGCTCTTGGGTTGTTCAAACACTTCCTGCGGTGTGCCCATTTGCGCGATCACGCCGTGGTCCATCACGACGATGTGATCGGACACCGCGAGTGCCTCCACTAAGTCGTGCGTGACGTAGGCAACGGTGAGCTTGAGCCGCTGCTGCAAGTTGCGAATTTCCTCGCGCATGGCACGGCGCAGTTGTGCATCTAAGTTGGAGAGCGGCTCGTCAAACAGCAGCACGGCGGGCTCTAGCACCAAGGCGCGGGCGAGTGCTACGCGTTGCTGCTGACCGCCCGAGAGCTCGCTAGGTAAGCGCTCGTCAAAGCCAACTAAGCCGACGTTTTTGAGCGCTTCGCGTGCGCGATCTTGCGCCTCCGATTTTTTAACGCCTGTCATCTTCAAGCCATAACCCACGTTGGCCAGCACATTCATGTGGGGAAAGAGCGCGTAGTTTTGGAACACCAAGCTCACATTGCGTTCGTGTGCGGCGCGGTGCGTCACGTGCTCGATCTTGCCTTGTTTGTCCGCCATCCAGATCTCGCCGCCCGTGGGTGACTCCAGCCCTGCAATCATGCGCAGCGTGGTGGTTTTGCCGCAACCCGAAGGCCCGAGCAGCGTGGTGAGGGTGCCCGTGGGGACGGTAAAGCTGATGCTATCGACGGCCAGCGCAGCAGTCTTGCTCTCGCCGTAGCGTTTGGAGACGTTTTTAAATTCGATCATGGTGTGAGTTACCTTAAGTCATGCCTGCGGTGTTGGTGAGAGTGGGTGCTGGGGCGGCTGACCGCCTGCCCAGTGTGCGCTCACCCACCAAAAATTGAATCAACGCAATCGCGAGTCCCATGCACACCATCAGCACCGTGCAATACGCCAGTGCCACGCCGTAGTCGCCATTGCCTGCGCGTCCAATGATGTAGGTGGTGGCCAGTTCGTTTTCCGCCGTCACCAAAAAGATGACCGCTGACACCGTGGTCATGGCGCGGACAAAACTATAAATCAGCGCCGCAATCAGCGCAGGCTTGAGCAGCGGCAACACCACATAGCGCAGGGTCTGTAGCGTATTGCCGCGCAGCATGAGCGAGGCTTCGTCTAGCGACTTGTCCATTTGCTTAAACGCCGCCGTGCCTGCCCGCACACCCACGGGCAAATTGCGAAACATAAAGCACAGCACGATGATGGTGGCGGTGCCCGTCAGTTCAATCGGCGGTACGTTAAACGCCAAGATGTAACTGACACCCAGCACCGTGCCTGGAATGGCAAAGGCGAGCAGCGCCGCAAATTCAAACAGGCCTTGCCCTTTAAACGTGGTGCGAGCCAAGAGCCATGCGATGAGTAACCCGAGCGTGGCGGTGATGGGCGAAGCAATGGCGGCGAGCTTGACCGTGGTGAACAGCGAATTCCAAGCCGTTCCTGCCCACACCATGCCGAACTGCCCGTATTCAAAATCAAACGCAGTTTTGAAGTGCACGAGGGTGAACGTGTAATCGCGCCCCCACGTTTTAACGAAGCCGCCCGCAAAAGCGAACAAATAAATCACGATCGTGAAGATGAGCCACGGCGCAGCCAAACCCAGCACGGTACGGCGCACGCCAGCGGGTAGATTGACGGGCAAGCCCGCATCGCCTTTGCCTGTGAGCGTCGTGAAGTTTTGTTTGGCTAAAAATACCCGCTGCAGGGCAAATACCGCGAGCGCAAAGCCCGTCAGAATGAGGGCCAGCGTGGCAGCGCGGCCTTGGTCGTACTGCGCGCCGACGATGGCAAAAAAGATTTCGGTAGACAGTACATTGAACTGTCCACCCACAATGATGGGATTGCCAAAGTCCGCCATGCTTTCAATAAAGCCGACCAAAAACGCGTTGGCAAGTCCAGGCTTGAGTAGCGGCAGTGTCACGCTATAAAAAGTTTGCGCACGGTTGGCGCGCAAGGATTGCGCCGCTTCCTCAAGGCTAGGCGACACACCTTGCACCACACCGCGCATCATCATGTAGGCGATAGGCGTAAAGGCAAACATTTGCGCAATCCATACGCCCAGCACGCCATAAAACCAGCGCGAGGGCTCGATGCCAAAAACGTATTCCAAGCCTTGATTGACGACACCTGCGCGGCCAAATAGCAAAATCAGTCCAAGTCCCACAACGAAGGGTGGTGTGATGATGGGCAGCATGGACAAGAGCTGCATGGGCTTTTGCATGGCGCTGTCCTTGCGCACATGGCGCTCAGCCAATAGCGCGAGTGCCGTTCCCATAATGACCGTGCCCGTGGCCGTGAGCAGCCCCAGGTACAGCGTATTCCAAGCCACGCCGCAGCGCGAAGGTGCACTCACATTTAAGCAGCCCAGTCCCCAGATGCGTTCGCTGGCACCGCGTTCCCAAAACGCCGATGCGGAGGCTGCGAGTGACCACACGCCGTCTTCAGGACGGAAAGCGCCAATCAGTGATTTGCCAACAGGGTAGGCAATAAAAATTGCCATAAGCGCTGCGCAGCCTAGAACGGAGCTGGCAACAAATACATCGCCCTTAAACCAGCCGCGCTTGGCAACAAAGTAAGAGACCGCAAGGACCGCCAGCGCGGTGTAGAGGAGAAACAGCATATTTAATTAGGGTCAGATCCTCATTCTTTTTAACGAGGCAGCGAGTTCACTTCCTTTTCCCACTTGGCAATCAAGCGGCGGCGCTCAGTCGATGCGCCATATTTGGCGTAGTCGTAATTGATAAATTTAATTTTTTTGAAGTCAGGCACGCGACTATCGACTTTCGAGCCTTTGTTGGCGGGCACTTGAAACTGTTTGGCGGCAGCGCCCAGTTCCTGCGCACTGGCAGACAGTGCCCAGTCATAAAACTTTTTAGCGGCTTCTAAATTCTTGGCCCCCTTCATGATGCTCATCGAGCCAATCTCCGCGCCCGTGCCGTCTTTTGGCGTGAGAGCCAGTATGGGGAAGCCTTGCATGGCCTCGCCTGGCGCATCGTGGATAAAGCTAATGGAGACAGCCGTCTCGCCCCGTGCAGCCGCCTTGATAGGCCCCGTGCCACTACGGGTGTACTGGCTGATATTTTTGTGCAGGCGTTTCATGTAGTCAAACGCTTTGTCTTCGCCCATGAGCTGCACTAAGGTCGCAATCATGGTGTAGGCCGTTCCGCTAGATGCGGGGTTGGCGACTTGGATTTCGCCTTTGTAAATGGGCTTGGTCAGGTCTTCCCATGTTTGCGGCACGGGCATGTTCTTTTTCTTCAGGATTTCGGTGTTGTAGCCAAACCCTAGTGGCCCTGAATAAATGCCCACCGTTTTGAATTTGGATTGCTGCGCTTGCTGCTGCGCCCAGCCTTGCAATTGCGGCATCAAGGTAGATTGGTATTCCAGCGTCAGGTTTTGCTCGGCCGCTTGCAAATGCGGATCGCCCGTACCGCCAAACCACACATCGGTTTTAGGGTTTTCGCGCTCCGCAATAATTTGCGCCAGTGCTTCGCCTGAACCTTTGAGGCTCATATTGATTTTGACCCCAGTCGTTTTGGCGTACACCGTAGAAATGAGATTGCACCATTCCGCTTGCACCGAGCAAATGACGTTGACGGTTTGAGCTTGCGCCGTTGTGCCCAGCGCGGCTAAAAGGCTGGCGACGATAATTTGTTTTTTCATGTCTGTTTTCCTATAAGGGCAAAGTTCCAAATGAACCGACAAGCTTACCCCGAACTCACCTTATCGCTGCAGTGGGCAAACCCTAGGAAAGATGTGGCCTTTGCGGCGCACCGAGCCGCTTTGCCGCGTCACCTTGTCGCAAAAGCGATCAAACATGCGCTCAAGCAGGGTTTAGCGGCGTTGCCAGCCAAAACGAAGGTGCAGGCCGCTGAAATCACGGTGCGTGTGGTGGATAGCGAGGAGGGGCGCGCGCTCAATCAGCAATATCGCGTACGAGACTACGCCACCAATGTGCTCACGTTTGACTATGCCTTGTCCCCTGTGCTCTTGGCCGACCTTGTACTGTGCGCGCCCGTGATTGCGCTGGAGGCGGACCAGCAAAGCAAGGATTTACGGGCGCACTGGGTGCATTTGCTCGTGCACGGCACGCTGCACGCGATGGGCTATGACCACGAGCACAGCCAGCAAGAGGCCCAGAGGATGGAGGCGCTGGAAGTACTTATTTTGCAAGGCCTCGGGTTTACCAACCCCTACGAAGCCTGATTTCACGGGAGTTCCACGAGGCACTATTGGCTAAGCCCTATGAAATCAAGGGCTTTCTTATGCACACAAAATGGAAGGCGATAAAAAGCTTGTCAAGCCCCTATTCAAATTTGTTTTTGTACCTAAGAATGATATTAAGTGATTGATTTTTATAATAATAAATTTATTGCTTATTTGCACGGCAATCTAGAGAACGCCTTGAAACATGTGGCTTGGCGAGGAATGGTGGGTAGTAATTCACAAAGTTATCCACAAAATATGGGGGTCAATTTTGCATACGACAAATCAAAGACTTAGCGTGAATAGTGAAACTTTTTAAACGATTGATAACGATAAATTGGAAGAAAAAAATATAAAGCCCCTACTCGGTACTCAGGCTTTGTTTGGCGTGTCGGTTGTGCTGCCTACGCCCGCGCACGGCCGTCTGCCAGAAGTGCTCAGTTACCGCCATAGCGCCACGTTACCGCTGGGAACGCTGGTGCGCGTGCCGCTGGGTGCGCGGGAGCTGCTGGGGGTTGTTTGGGCGGCTGAGGACGACACGAATGCACCTGAGCTTGCGGCGCTGAAACCGATCACTGCCGTTTTGGACTTGCCGCCGCTTGGCACGGCGTGGGTGGACTTGATTCGCTTTGCGGCTGGGTATTACCAGCGCTTTGCGGGCGAGCTGGCGATGGCAGCGCTGCCGCCGCAACTGCGTGATTTGGACGCGGCGCAGTTTGGGCGGTTGATGAAGAAGCGGGCGAAACTAGAGTTCCCCCGCTATGAAATAGGGGGGATGTCCCGCGAGGGGCAGGGGGGGTCTTCTAAAGCGCCCTTGCAGGTCAGTCCTGAGCAAGAACGAGTCTTAACGCAATTACAAAGCGACGACTCGCGTCCCAAGCTCTTGTTTGGCGCAACGGGCAGCGGCAAGACCGAAGTCTATTTGCGCCGTATCGAGCAAGTGCTAGCTCAAAGCGAGTCCGCGCAGGCGCTGGTGATGGTGCCCGAGATCAACCTCACACCGCAAATGGAAGCGCGATTTCAGGGGCGCATCGAAGCGCGCTTTGGTGCGGGCACGGTGGTGTTGATGCACAGCGGCATGACGCCTGCGCAGCGCACGGCGAGCTGGTTGGCTGCGCATCTGGGACAAGCGCGGTTAGTGCTGGGCACGCGGTTGGCGGTGCTGGCGTCAATGCCGCATCTACGTCTCATCGTGGTGGACGAGGAGCACGACCCGAGCTACAAAAGCCAGGACGGCTCGCGCTACTCGGCGCGGGATTTGGCTGTTTACCGCGCTAGCAGCAGTGGCGCAGGTGAGCGTGTTCAGGTCATCCTCGGGTCGGCAACGCCGTCGATAGAGACTTGGCATAACGCCAATCCTGTGGGTAGCAAGCCGTCCCGCTATCAGCGGCTGGATATGCCCTCGCGTATCGGTGACGGCATTAACGCCGCCGCCATGCCCAAGGTGCGCGTGATAGACATGCGTTTGCAGCACAAAAGCGCGCTTGTCGCTGGAGGCCTTGCTCCCGCTTTGATGGAAGCTATCACCCAGCGGGCCGAGCGCGGTGAGCAATCACTGCTGTTTTTGAACCGCCGTGGTTACGCGCCTGTTTTGCACTGCGGCTCGTGCGAGTGGAAAAGCGCTTGCCCTAACTGCAGTGCGAATCAAGTTTTCCATAAAAAAGATCGACGCTTGCGCTGCCATCATTGCTCGCGCACAACGGCTGTGCCGCGCCAATGTCCGCTGTGCGGAAATCTCGATATTGGCATGCAGGGGCGTGGGACGGAGCAGCTGGAGGAGATGCTGGTTGCGCAATTGGGGACTAAATTCCGAGTCCTGCGTTTAGATGCTGACTCGACCAGCGCCAAGGGTAGCCTTGAGGCGCAAATGGCCAGCGTTCATGCAGGCGAGGTCGATGTGCTGGTAGGTACGCAAATGGTGACCAAGGGGCACGACTTTCGGCGCATCACGCTGGTCGCGGCGGTGAACCCAGATAGCGCTTTGTTTGCGGCGGACTTTAGAGCGCCTGAGCGCCTGTTTTCGCTTTTGATGCAAGCCGCAGGACGTGCAGGACGCGATGCCAGCATCAGCAGCGCGGCAGAAATGTGGATTCAAACCCAGCACCCGCAGCATCCGCTTTACAAGGCATTGGCGGCGCACGACTACCCCGCGTTTGCGGCAACGCAGCTCGCGGAGCGGGGCGGTGCAGCCATGCCACCGTTTAGTTATCAGGCGCTGGTGCGTGCTGAGGGACGAACACAGGAGCTGGCACAAGCGTTTTTGGATAGCGCTGCCGCATTGGTAGGCATTGAGCCAGAGTTTGAACCTTGGCGCGACCCTGAGTCCAAAAACTACGTCACGCTTTACCCTGCCGTGCCCATGCCGATGCAGCGTATCGCCAATGTAGAGCGTGCCCAGATGCTGGTGGAAGCCCCATCCCGTATGGCTTTGCAGCGCATGTTAGCCGTCTGGCAACCTTATTTGCGCGAGTTAAAAACGACTGGCGTGCTGCGCTGGGCGTTGGATGTGGATCCCTTGACTATTTAAGTCGCAATTTAAGTCAACAGGATCACCGCACCCGAAAAAGTAAAAAACGCCAGCGCAGTGGACACCAAGATGATGCGGGCAATGCGCGCCGTGTCGGCTTCGAAGCGCTCGGCCAGTAGTGCGACATTGCTAGCGCTCGGTAGCGCCGCGATCAGCACGATGACTTTGAGTGCAAATGGATCAAGTGGCACGCCAAGCTGAATGGCGCTAATGCCTGCTAATAAGACGAGCAGCGGATGCAAGAACAACTTCAAAAGCGCGATCAACCAAAAATCGCGTGCGGAAGCAGCAGCGCCTGTCTGCGCTGAGTGCCCGCTACCTCTTGCTAAAACGGCGCCAATCGTAAAGAGCGCCACGGGTGAGGCCGATAGCCCGAGTAACTCGACCGTTTTGGCAACGGGGCCGAGCAACTCCAAGTTCAAAGCAGAAAACGCCGTGCCTAGCAAAATAGCCCAAGGCATAGGGTTGGAGGCCATACCCAGTAAGGCTTTTTTGAGTGCAGCGCCAGCACCGTGTTCGCCTGCGCTATCCAAGCGGGAGAGTGCCACACAGAGTGATGTTGTGATGACCATGTCAATCGTGATGGTGATGATGGTCGGACCTGCCACTTTGGCGCCTAGCAGTGCCAGCAGTAATGGCATACCCATAAAGCCTGTATTGGGGAAGGCCGCCACCAACGCACCCAGCGCTGCGTTATTCCAATTGGTTTTGCGCGATAGCGTGAGTGCAATCGTCAGACTCACCATGATGAGCGCGCAGGGCAGGTACACGATGAAAACACTGGCGTCTAACAATTGCGCAATCGGTGTGGACGCACCAAAGCGAAACAGCATGCACGGCAGCGCAAAGAAAAGCACATACGCGTTTAAGCCCGGAATGGCAGTGAGCGGTAAAAACCCACGCTTGGTTGCAAGATAGCCCATTAAGACCAAGGCAAAGAAGGGGAGGGTGATAGAAAAAACGGACAGCATAAATGGGAGGGTAGGGGCTAGCTTGGATAATACCTGCCATGAGCGACGCGATTGCCACCTACCAAGAGATGCAGCTTGCCGCAATCGAAGCGGCCAAGGCGGGTGATTTAACGCAATCGTTGGCGCTATTTGACCAGGTGCTAGAGGTACAACCTGCTCTCTACCAAGCTTGGTGCAATCGCGGCAATGTGCTGGATGATTTGGGGCGATCTGAGGAAGCCGTTGCAAGCTATGACCGTGCGCTGCAGATCTACCCTGACTATGAAACCGCTCGCCTGAACCGCGGTGTGGTTCGGCAAAAAATGGCGGATGAGGCGTTTAACCAAGGCGTTGTTTTGGATCACAACAAGGAGTTGGCGGCCGCACTGATTTGCTATGAGCGAGCGCTGTCCTTGTACCCTGCGCACAGCGCGGCCAACTTGAACGCAGCACTGATTCTTGAAGAGCTGGATCGCTTGGACGAGGCGGTCATGCGGTTTATCGCGTCCGAAAAAATGGATCCTGGCTATGTGGACGGGCTAAACCGTGCGGGCGATATTTTGGGCTCTGGTTTGGGGCGACACAGAGACGCGCTCGATTGTTATCAGCGGTCGTTGGCGCTGAAACCAGATCAGTCGCCTATTCGCTGGAATACCAGTCACAGCTTTTTAGCGTTAGGCCAGTATGCAGAAGGCTGGCAAGCCTATGACTACCGATCCCCTAACAGTGAAGACAATCTCGGCTGGATTGATTTTCGTCAGCCCCAGTGGCGCGGCGAACCCATTGCGGGTAAGCGGGTGCTTTTGTGGTGTGAGCAAGGCTTCGGCGATGTGTTTCAGTTTTGCCGCTATGTGCGCCTCGTGCGAGATTTGGGCGCGACCGTATTTTTGTTGGTGCATCCCATGGTTGAAAGGCTATTTCAAACTGTATTTGCGCGGGATGACATCACCATCGTGCTGGGTAGCGCACAGGCGAAGCCTTTTGATTTTCAATGCCCATTGCTTAGCCTTCCCCTCGCCTGCCAAACTGATAGCCTAGAAAAAATCCCGAGCCAGCATCCTTATCTGTTTGCAGATGCAGTGGGCACGCAGCATTGGCGTCAGCGCCTCTTAGCGACGGACGGCAATCGCAAAAAGCGCGTAGGTTTGGTTTGGGCGGGTGGTTATCGCCCCCAGCATCCATTGGCGCATGGCATGGACCTTGTGCGCTCTTTGCATGTGCGTGAATTGGCGCCGCTACAAGCTGTGCAGGCATCAAATGGAATTCAATTTTTTAGTTTGCAATTGGATGCGCCCGCTGAGCAATTGGCGCAAATGCAAAGCGAGGGCTGGAGCGGCCCAGCGATCATTGACCTGACCAAAGATTTGCAAGACTGGGCAGATACGGCGGCCTTGATTGCCAATTTGGATCTTGTGATTGCGTGTGATACAGCGGTGGCGCATTTGGCGGCCGCCATGGGCAAGCCCACTTGGATTTTGTCGCGCTACAACGGCTGCTGGCGTTGGTTAGAAGACCGTGACGATAGCCCGTGGTATCCAACTGTTCGGCTCTTTAGGCAAACTGCAGCGGGCGATTGGGCGGATGTTATTAACCGTGTGGTGGCTGAATTAAATGGTTTGACGAATTAGGTTCAAAATGACGCTGCGCAATTGAAAGCTATTGAATAGGAAAAATGATGCAACAAAATATAAATACCAAAACACTCTCCATCTTCCAAGTTTTGCTCTGCGGCGCGATGGTCGTGACACTAGCCATGGGTATTCGCCATGGTTTTGGCCTGTGGCTGCAGCCCATTACGCAGGCACAAAATTGGAGTCGCGAAACCTTTGCGTTTGCTATTGCGATTCAAAATTTATCGTGGGGATTTTTTGGTATTTTTGCGGGCATGGTGGCCGATAAATTTGGCGCTTTCAAAGTCATTGTTGTGGGTGCCATCCTTTATGCGCTCGGACTTGCAGGCATGGGGCTCGCCAATACGCCGTTTACTTTTATGCTGTCGGCGGGCATTTTGATTGGCGCTGCGCAAGCGGGAACAACTTACGCCGTCATTTACGGCATCATTGGGCGCAACGTCGGTGCCGATAAGCGCTCGTGGGCGATGGGTGTGGCCGCAGCGGCAGGCTCGTTCGGGCAATTTTTGATGGTGCCAACCGAGAGCTTTTTGATTCAAAACTTTGGCGCAAAAGAGGCTTTGATGATTTTGAGTGTGGCCGTGCTTGCGATTATTCCGCTATCGTTTGGTCTGCGCGAGCCTGGATTTGCAGGCGGACAAACGGCGGTGCGCGATCAGTCCATCATGCAGGCGCTCAAAGAGGCTTTTAAATATCCTAGCTTTCAGCTTTTGATGGCGGGTTATTTTGTTTGCGGCTTCCAAGTGGTGTTTATTGGTGTGCATTTGCCTAGCTATTTGAAGGACAAAGGGCTCTCGCCTGAAGTTGCTGCTTATGCGCTTGGTTTGGTGGGACTCTTTAATGTGTTTGGCACCTATGCGGCAGGTGTGCTTGGGCAAAAAATGCCAAAGCGCTACATTTTGTCGTTTATTTATGGTGCGCGAGCAGTCGCCATCACGATTTTCTTGGTTGTGCCGATTACGCCGATGAGCGTTTATATTTTTACTGCTGTGATGGGTTTGCTGTGGCTATCGACTGTGCCACCCACCAATGCCGTGGTGGCGCAAATTTTTGGTGTGGCGCATTTGTCGATGCTGAGCGGTTTTGTGTTTATGAGCCACCAAGTCGGCTCGTTTATGGGTGCGTGGTTGGGCGGGTATTTGTATGACAAAACGGGCAGTTACGACATCGTGTGGCAGCTCACCATCGTGCTGGGCATTTTTGGCGTGCTGATTAACTTGCCTGTTAAAGAGTCTGAAATCAAGCGTGGTGCTTTAGCTTGAAAGCCTTTCAACTCTCCCTTGGCCTTGGCTTATGCGCGCTGGTGTTCATGGCCTACACGCGGCCTGATTTCGTGGTCAATATGGCCAATCAAATCTGGCTTTGTTTTTAATGGCAGAGCATTTGGCGCTGATGGCCGCATCGCCTTGGGTGGCGCGCTGGGCGCATCTGGTAACGCCCTCGCAGACCATGCTGGATGTGGCTTGCGGGGCAGGCCGGCACACTCGATTCTTTACTGAAAAGGGTTGCGCCGTGACTGCACTGGACGTCTCAGGCGAGGCACTACAAACCGTTTTGGCGCACTCGCCCAGTGCAAGCGTTGTACAAGCTGATATTGAAAACGCGCCTTGGCCGCTGGAGGGCGAAAGCTTTGATGCCGTCGTGGTGACCAATTATTTGTGGCGCCCCGTGTTTCCCAAAATACGGGCTAGTTTGAAAGAAGGCGGCATCTTGATTTATGAGACGTTCGCCGTGGGCAACGAGACGGTGGGCAAACCTTCGCGCCTAGACTTCTTGCTAAAGAATAAAGAATTGTTATCCCTATGCGAGGACTTGCACGTGATCGCCTATGAAGAAGGATTTTTGGGCTCACCAGATCGCTTTGTCCAGCGTATTGTGGCGACCAAGGTGGCAGGTAAAATGGGCGCTTCGCATTCTTCGCCCTTTTTACCTAGATTTCATTTATGACTTCCTCTTCGCTTCAGTCGCAGCCGCTAACTGGCAGTATCGTTGCGCTAATTACCCCCATGCTGGATGACGGCAGTGTTGACTATGCGGGTTTGCGCAAATTGGTGGACTGGCATATTGCAGAGGGCACAGACTGCATTGGCGTGGTAGGCACAACGGGCGAGTCACCCACGGTGAACGTGGAAGAACACTGCGAGATTATTCGCGTGTCGGTCGAGCAGGCCGCTAAACATACCGAGCGCTTTGTACCCATCATGGCGGGCTGCGGCGCAAACTCTACTGCCGAGGCGATTGAACTGGCACGTTACGCCCAAAAGGTGGGCGCGCATTCGCAATTGCAAGTGGTGCCGTACTACAACCGCCCGACGCAAGAAGGTCAGTATTTACACTTCAAAAAAATCATTGAGAGCGTGGAGCTGCCGATGTATCTGTACAACGTGCCAGGCCGCACAGTGGCCGATATGGCACACGATACCGTGATGCGCCTTGCCGAAGTTGATGGCATTGTTGGCATTAAAGAAGCGACGGGAAACATTGAGCGCGCACAGTGGCTCATTAAAGCTGTGCGTGAGCGTGGACTCAAAAATTTCGGCATTTATTCGGGTGATGATCCTACAGCCGTGGCACTCATGCTGTGCGGCGGACAAGGCAATATCAGCGTGACGGCTAACATTGCGCCACGCAAAATGCACGATTTGTGCATGGCTGCCGTCAGCGGAGATGCGGCGACCGCGATGCGTTTGCAGTTTGAATTGATGCCGTTGCATAAGCATTTGTTTGTTGAAGCGAATCCTATCCCCGTGAAGTGGGCGGCTGCCCGCATGGGGCTTTGTGGGGGCGCGATGCGCTTGCCGATGACGACACTGATTCCTGCATCCCAATTGCTTGTTGAGCAAGCCATGCGTACTTGCGGTATTTTGAAGGACTGATGATGAAAATGATTTTTTGGTTGTTAACGTCTCTGCTTGCTCTCTCGGGTTGCAGCACGACATTTGATGGCAATAAAGTAGATTACAAAGTGCAAGGTCAACAAGCCCCGACGCTGGAAGTGCCGCCCGACTTATCGCTGATCACTAAAAATTCGCAGGCCTCAGTGCCCGTTGGTGGTGCAGCGAACGCCAGCGCCTTTCAAACCAGTGCTGCGGTTGCCAGTGTTGCTACAGCCAATGCCACAGCAGTTAATAAGCTTGGTGATGTGCGTGTGGTACGTGAAGGCACACAACGCTGGTTGGTGACGGATCGCCCACCCGAAAAGCTATGGGAAGAGATTAAATTGTTTTGGACTGAGAACGGCCTTACCATCATCGTCGACCAGCCTAACTTAGGGATCATGGAGACCGATTGGAATGAAAATCGCGCCAAGATTCCACAAGATGGCTTACGCAAATTTTTGGGTAAAGTGTTAGACGGACTTTACTCAACGAACGAGCGCGACAAATACCGTACACGACTAGAGAGAACCCCGAGCGGCGGCAGTGAAATCTATATTAGTCACCGAGGCCTCTTTGAAGACTTTACTAACAATGAACGCACGACCCTGATTTGGAAGCCACGTCCTACCGATGCCGAGTTAGAAGTCGAGTTTCTAAAACGACTAATGGTGCGCCTTGGTGGTGCGCAAGAGGCTGCGAATATGGCGCTCGATCAGCCCAAAACGGCAGCAGCAACGGCATCATCAGCCGTACTACAAGCGGAGGCGCGTGTCAGCATCGAGCAAGATGCTACGCAAAGTAGTCTTGTCTTGAGCGATGCGCTTGACCAAGCTTGGCGCCGCGTTGGACTGTCTTTGGATCGAACCAACTTCACTGTCGAAGATCGTGACCGTAGCAAAGGCATTTATTTTGTGCGCTACGTAGAGCCGGATGCAGAGAAAAATCAACCTGGATTTTTGGCACGTATGTTTGGTGCCAAATCTAAAGAGTCGCTGCAAAAATATCAAATCCTTTTGAGTAGCGATGCCACCAAAACCCGCGTACGCGTAGCCGATACAACTGGCAAAGTACTCAATACGGTGGATGCGAAGAACATCCTTAAAGTGCTGCAGAGCGATTTGAAATAAGTGCGGTATTGCTTTGCGCTTTTGCAGCTTAGGTAGCAGTAGTTCGGGCAACGCCACGCTCGTCGAGACGGGTTTGGGGGCAAATACGACCAGACTGCTCATTGACTGCGGTATGCCGTACAAGCATTTAGATGAGCGTCTCGCTAAACGCGGCCTTGCGTTCAAAGATATCGATGCCGTTTTTGTGACGCATGAGCACAGCGACCATGTGGGCTGTGCGCGCCAGCTTGCTGTGCAAGAGCGTATGCCTATCTGGATGAGCCGAGGCACATTTATGGCAATTGGTAGTCCAGACTTGAACGGACAAATTTGCTTTGCCGTTGATGGTGAGGGCATCATGATTCGCGATTTACACATTGCACCTTTTACGGTCGCGCATGATGCGAAAGAACCGCTGCAATTAACCGTGACCGATGGCGAGAAGCGTTTTGGGTTGCTGACAGATTTGGGGCATGCAACACCTTATGCGGAAAGGCAGATGCAAAATTTGGATGCGGTGGTGCTGGAGTTCAATCATGACGAAGAGATGCTACGTGCAAGCAAATACCCTCCTTTTTTAAAGCAACGCATTGCAGGCGGTTACGGGCATTTGAATAACATGCAAGCGGCTAACTTCTTGCGAGGCATATCCCATCAGGGTCTGCGCCACGTGGTGGCAGCACATTTGAGTGAGCAAAATAACAGTCCTGACTTAGTCCGCAGCGCGATTGCCTCTTGCCAAGAGGGTTTTGCTTATGAGGTCAAGATAGCCGATGCTGAGTCGGGATTTGATTGGCTACAGGCGTAAAAAAACCACCCGAAGGTGGTTTTTAAGAGAGCACAAAGAATTACTTCTTCATTGCATCTTTAGCGGCGCCAGCAGCACCTTTAGCAGCGTCCATTGCGCCTTTGGCAGCATCGGCAGCGCCTTTAGCAGCGTCAACAGCAGCGGCAGCAGCAGGTGCAACAGCGGCGGCAGCAGCTGCTGGGGCAGATGCGTCAGCAGCAGGAGCAGCAGCAGGAGCAGCAGCAGGAGCAGCAGCAGGTGCTGGAGCAGCAGGTGCTTCTGCTTTTTTGCCGCAAGCGGCGAGAGCGGCGGCAGCGATCAAAGCGGCCAATACGAGTGACTTGTTCATGTCAGGATCCTTAAAATAAGAGGTTAAACAATTTCCGGAAATTGATCGTTTAAGCGACCAACCGAGAATTATAGCCATCTTGCGGGAAGCTGACGGATGCCATTAACTGCGTTTTTGCCAATTTGGCGACATCACCTATCACCATGATGAGCGGGCTATGCAGCGTTTCAATCGCTATCGTTTGTGTGAGATCGGACAATTGCGTGCGCACGTGCCGCTCGGTTGCTGTACTCGCACTTTGAATTAAAACAACAGGTGTATTAAAAGGGCTGTGTACGAGCAGGCCATTTTGAATCTCATCTGCATGGCTCACACCCATATAAATAACAAGGGTCAGCTTGAGCTCGCTCGCCATTTTTCCAAGCGCTACCCAATCCGTTTGCGCGCCACCAGGTGCAGCATGACCCGTGACAAACACCACACCATGTGCATGATCACGGTGCGTGAGCGGCACGCCAAGTCCAGTCGCTGCAGCTAGTCCCGACGTGATGCCATTGACGACGCTGCACGGCGCACCAGCCGCGGCGAGCGCCGCTAGCTCTTCGCCTGCGCGGCCAAAAATCATGGGGTCACCCCCCTTGAGTCTGACAACGGATTCGCCCCTTCGATATTCGGCAATCATCATCTTCTCAATAAAAGCTTGCGGCGTAGATTTACAGCCGCCGCGCTTGCCAACATACACAATGCGAGCGTTTGGACTGGCGTGTGCGAGTACTTCGTCATTGACCAAATCGTCAACCAAGATAACTGTTGCGCTTGCAATTGCACGGACTGCTTTGAGTGTGAGTAATTCAGGATCGCCAGGGCCAGCGCCCACTAACGTGACTGAGCCTTTGGACATAGGGGAGGGATGAAGTGAGTTGTTCATAAGAGTTTCAAAATATGCTGAACCTGCAAGGCAATTGGCGCAGGAGCGGGCTCTTTGCCTGCGATTACAGATTGAATATACGCGGCCGTCATCGCAGCATCCGTTGTGGCAGGCAGTGCTGGTAATGTGTCCAAAGAGCCGTGCTGCGGTTCTTGCAAAACCACGGCCTCGCCCACGCGAAGCCCTGTCATCACGGGCGTGCGGCGTGGGTCAGCAACCGCTTCACCTTCTGTGCCACGCAGTAAAAGAGCGGTGGCTTTTAAGCCTGCAAGCGTTTCATTCATCGACACAGCATACTCAGGATGGGTGTAACTGCTGATCAAAATCGAACGCACATCGGCGTGTTGACGATACGGATTGATGAGCTTGACCACGCTATGTGCGCTGTTACGCAGCCCCACAACCTTGCGCACATCGAGTAATTTTTTAAGCGACGGCGAGAGCTTCGAAATAGAAACGTACTGCACGTTCGCACCTGCATCAGCAGACAGCGCTAGTTGATTAAAAATCTCAGCACTTGTCACGCGCTGTACGCCCGAGGCAGCTTTCAGCCCCTCGTCCATGCCATGCACCAAAACGGACAAACCCTCGCGCTCCAGCAGCAGCGCAAGCAAAGGCGTGAGCAGCGGTAGCTTGCGTGCGCCGTTGTAGCTGGGGATCACAACCACAGGCCTTTGGGACGCCATATAGGGTGTGGCCTGCAGGTCGATTCGCGCTTGTGCCGCATCAATAAATCCCATGAGCTCTTCAACCGTTTCACCCTTGATCCGCATGGACAGGCAAAACGCGCCAATTTCTAAATCACTGACCGCACCGTCTAGCACTAAACCAAACAAATCAACCGCTTGCGCGCGCGTCAGCGAACGAGCGCCTTCTTTGCCGCGACCAATTTCTTTGATGTAGTGTGCAATGCTCATGCGCCAATTGTCGCAGTCTCTCTAATCATCCGCTTGAGTGTGGGCACGCACGAGCCGCACTGCGTTCCGCATTTGAGCTCACTTTGCAAATGGGATAAGCGAGTCGGCTCATCGCCATCCGTTCGCATCAGACAAGCGGTGATCTTGTCCGCACTCACGTTCAAGCAGCTGCAGACTTGTGCGGCCTTGGCTGGAGCGCCTTCTGGGGCGGAAGGGCTGGGCAGCAAGAGGCGGCGACGAAACGCCTGCGCACTCAAATCCTCTTGCAACAGCGTTTGCATCCACGCACCCGATGACGCATCGCCTGCAAGTAAAAAGCCTTTAATTTGCTCGCCATTCATCAGCGCCACGCGGTACTGATCGTTCTTTTTGTCACGATAACGAAGCGCTTGCGGTGTGTTCAACTGCAAGATGGCTTCAATTTTTTCAAGCAACTCAAACGTAGGGGCGTACCCGCTCGATGCTCGAAATAGCAAGCCACTGCGGTGTTCGCCCACGGCTTCCTGACCAAACGGAACGAGGCTGGCGAAGTCAAATTCACACATGAGTTTTTGAAGCGCAGCTCGCGCCGTATGCACCGCATCCAAGGGCAACCAAGCCACAGCCAGTAGGGATTGCGGCAGTTCAGCTTTTAAGATTTTGATGGCCGCGTGCTTGAGTTCAGGCTGCTTGGAGTCAGGACAAAACGCAGAGGTCGTAAGCGCATTCACGCCTAAAAGTTGTTCGCCAGTACTTGACTTGCCACTCAAAAACTGACCGCCCCAGTGCATCGCGATAAAGGCTTGGCTCATGCCAATTTCTTTTGATGCTTGCACAGGGAGCACGACCGAGCCGCGCTTAGATGTGACGTGAACCAGCTCGCCCGCTTTAAGTCCACGACGCACCATGTCTTGCTCGTTCATTTGCACCGTAGGCTCGGGCACGTGACCGAACAAGCGCCCCAGCGTGCCCGTGCGGCTCATGCCGTGCCATTGGTCGCGCAAGCGCCCCGTAGTCAGGCTAAACGGAAAGCGGGATTCGCGGACTTCAAAGGTGGGCTTGTAGGCCCTTGCCACAAAACGCGCTTTGCCATCAGGCGTGGGGAAGATGCCGTCTTCGTACAAACGCTCTTTGCCTTGCAGGCCAGATGTACTGGACTCTGCAAAAGGCCATTGCTGGGGAGCCTTATCCAGTAAGGCGTACGAGAGACCTGTGATATCCAAGTCGCGTCCACGTGTCGATTCGCGGTGTTCCAGCCAAATTTCTTCGGGAGATTCGTATGCGAGATGAAGAACCCCCCTGTCGCTTTGCGACATCCCCCCTATTGCATAGGGGAGAACCAAGCCAGTGGTATCGGCATTTGTTTGCCCCTGCGCAGTAGGGGAAATGTCCGCGTGAGCGGACAAAGGGGTCGCACTTTTCAGCGCCCCCGCAAAATCACAAACAATTTGCCAATCATGCCGCGCTTCGCCGCTTGGTGGTACAGCCGCTCGTACCCGCGTGATGCGGCGTTCGCTATTGGTCACTGTGCCGTGCTTTTCTCCCCACGTCGTCGCGGGTAGCAGCAAATCGGCAAACGCGGCTGTCTCGGTCGTTGCAAACGCTTCTTGCAGCACCACAAACTCGGCGCGTTCCAGCGCACGGCGCACGGTCTTCACGTCAGGCATCGACTGCATCGGGTTGGTACAGGCAATCCACAACGCTTTGACTTGCCCGTCTGCCGCTGCTTCAAA
>JANPAS010000045.1:0-12368 GCA_031430035.1 Comamonadaceae bacterium
TCTTCGTTAATGCGTTTTTCAATTGCCGCCAGCAGCTTGAGTAATTGTTTGCGTTTTTTTTCTTGCTCGGCTTTGTCAGCAGTTTTGACAATTTTGGGGTCGGGCTTAGGCAACCGCGACACTTGGTCTTTAATATCCGCCAACATGCGCATTTGTTGGGCTTGCAATTGCTCGATTTGTGACTGCGCCTCTTCGGCGGCCAGCCCCATATCCGTCACCTGACTACTAGGCATGGGGCTACTCGCCAAGCCTTTATCTGCATCGCCTCCACCATTTAGACGGTACTGTGCAATCGCTTGTGCTTGCGCGTTTAAGTCATCCAGTTTTTCACTGGTTTTGGCATTGACCAAGATGACTTCGAGCGGCGTATCTTTAAACACGCGGTTAAATCCTTCGGGGTTCACAAATCGCACGGTAATGAACAGCACATGAATGAGTGCTGACACACCAATGGCGATTTGCAGGGTGGAGAGTCGCTTCAAATATTTCAAGGCGCTTGCTCTTCGTTCACATCCATGGCAATCGCGACAGTCGCCAGCGGCGCGTCGTCAAACTCATCATTGGCATCCATCATGGATGGTTTGGCGTCTTCGTCCCGCGCATCGAAATCTAACCGCTCTAAGAGCGTACCCGCCAGCTCTAGACCAATAAAGTCGATCTCGCCCAACCGCACGCGGATGTGCGCACCGCGTGGCAGCTCCTTCGCCCCCAGCACGGGCAGCACAAGCGGTAGCTCATCCGCCCGCGCGAGCCCCTCTTTCATCACCACAGCCGTCAGCTCAGTCATGCCGCGTTGCTGCACTGCTTTCAGCGTCCAATAGCGCTCCATCGTATTTTGAAATTGGTTGTAGTTGGCGTACGCATCTTCAAAACTGGCGATGATGGCAAACAGCGCCGCGTCTTTCGGTTTAAACGGCGCAGCGAGTGCGGCGGTAGCGCCATGCTGGGCAGCCGCAATAATTTGCCACTGATTCACCAAATCCGTGTAACGGCGCAGCGGCGAGGTGCTCCACGCATAAGCAGGCACGCCAATACCCGCATGGGGCAAGGCTTTAGTCCCCATGCGAACCTTGACACCAAAGCCCAGTGAGGCTTGCGAGCGATAAATGGCTGGCACGCCAAGCGTAGCAAGCCATGCGCCCCAGGTGCTATTCGCCACAATCATGGCTTCGGCCACAATGAGATCGAGCGGCGCACCACGCACTCGCGGCACAATCTCCACGCGCTCATCGCCTTGAATCTCAGCACTGTCGACCTTGTCCAGCTTGAAGCTGTAGTCGGGGCGATTGAAGGTTTCTGGTTTGCCGCGAACCAGCTCGCGCTGCGCTTTTAAGGTTTGAGCCAACGCATGCAGCCAAGAAAGTTCTGGGCGCAGTTCGGCAACTTCAGGCGGTGTATCGGCAGTTGTGATGGATGAATCACCAAGCCAGCCAGCGGTCACGATGTGGTCAATTTGGTCATAGCGCAAATTGGCGACGACGGGTACGCGCTCGATTTTGGTCTCAAAACCCAGCACGGCCAGCGTTGCCGCGTCATAACGAACGTAGAGCGAAACGGCAGGCCGCGCATCATCTAAGTTAGTGCTTGCTTGCAAGGTAAAAGTCTGCACGATAGCGTCTGGCAGCATGGTGATTTTTTGACCTGGCATGTAAATGGTCGAGAGCTTAGACCTTGCCAGCTTGTCCACGGCATCATCAGGAGCCATGCCAAGGCTTGGCGCGGCAATGTGAATGCCAAGGGTGATCTCAGGCGTGCCAAGGCCTTGCACCGAGAGAGCGTCATCAATCTCGGTGGTGGCAGAGTCGTCAATTGAAAACGCACGAACGGTTGCTATGGGAAGTTGGGAGATAGACCCCCCCGCACTTCGTGTCGACCCCCCTATTGCATGGGGGGGAACAAAGCCAGCGCGAGCGGACAAAGGGGTCGTTGGCATGGCCTCAAACAAAAACCGCTGCCAATGGAATTGATAAGCGCTTGCAATCGCACCTGCCGCTTGCAACAGCACGAGTGGCGGCGTTTGCGTGCTTCGCGCGGCCTGCACCACGGCTTTGTATTCGGGCGCGTTTTTATCGGGCTTAAATAAGATTTTGTAGAGCTGCGTTTTGATTGGCTCTGGGCAGGCTTTGGCAGCAAGCTCATCCGCCCAAGCGTCGATTTGCACCAGCACTTCTTTCTTTTTTTCAATCGCGGCCAAGGCCAAGGCTAGCGTTGCAGCGTCGGCTTTTTTGAAGCGCCCCTTGGCACCGCCACGCCTAAAGTAGTGCGGTGCACCGTGCAAGGCAAACAACATCGCGGTTTGCTCTGTCTGCGTCGCTTGCTCTGAAAAATAATCCCGCGCCACATCCACAAAGCCAAACTCGTCCTCAGGGGCAAACTCCCACGCCATCGCCAAGTCGATCTCTAGCATCAACGCGCCACTCGCCGCCAGCAATGCGGCAGGCTCGGGTTTTTCGAAGCGGAGCAAGATATGGCTGCCCTTCACTTTTTGGCGCTTGCCTGAATCTAGCTCGATTTGAGCGCTCGCGTCCGTCTCGCTCATCAGGCGTCCTGTGAGGAGTTTTCCTGTGTCTTCAAATAATGCATACGTCATCCGCTTATTGTCCCACGTGATAATTGACCTATGGCACACTTCCTTGACAAACCCACTCTATTCCATCGCCTACTCTTTATCGTGCGCGGCTTTGATGTGCCTTTGCTCGGCGCCGTAGGGGTACTCGCCCTGATTGGTCTTATCAATATGTTTTCGGTGGCCGATGGCTACGACTGGCGGTTTGCTGACCATCTGCGCAATATCGTGATTGCAACGGTGATCATGTTTGTAGTTGCGCAGATTCCACCGCAGCGCATCATGGCGCTTGCCGTGCCCATGTATACCGTGGGCGTGATGCTGCTCATTGCGGTTGCCATCTTTGGGCTCACCAAAAAAGGCGCACGGCGCTGGGTCAATATCGGCATCACGATTCAGCCCAGTGAAATTTTAAAAATTGCCATGCCTCTCATGCTAGCGTGGTGGTTCCAAAAGCGCGAAGGGCAGTTGCGCCCACTTGATTTTGTTGTCGCAACATTGCTGCTCGCCATCCCTGTGGGACTCATCGTACGGCAGCCCGATTTGGGCACCGCCATCTTGGTGCTGTCTGGTGGACTCTATATTTTGTTTTTTGCAGGCCTCAGTTGGCTGTGGATTATTCCGCCCATCCTGTTAGGTCTTGTAGGGGTGGGTTTATTACTTTTTTTTGAAACGCAACTGTGCGCAGATGATGTGGTCTGGCCCCTCTTACATGAGTATCAACGTCATCGAATTTGTACACTGCTCGATCCCTCGCTAGACCCTCTCGGCAAAGGCTTTCACATCATTCAAGGCATGATTGCTATTGGCTCAGGTGGGATTTTTGGCAAGGGCTACTTCCAAGGCACGCAAACGCATCTTGAGTTCATTCCTGAACGCACCACCGACTTTATTTTTGCCGCTTTTGCCGAGGAGTTTGGGCTGCTGGGTGCCTTGATTCTGATCGTGACCTTTGGCTTTTTGATCTTACGCGGATTGGCTATTTCGCTTGCAGGACCGACACTATTTGCACGCCTACTGGGCGGCGCGGTGACGATGATTTTTTTCACCTACGCCTTCGTCAACATGGGCATGGTCAGCGGTATTTTGCCTGTGGTTGGTGTGCCGCTACCCTTTATCAGCTATGGCGGTACAGCCATGGTGACGCTAGGGCTGGGGGTCGGCATTTTGCTGTCAATTGCTAAAGCGCGGCGGCTGGTGCAAACCTAGCGCGCAAAGGCATCGTCCATACGGTATCGATACAGCGACGTACTAGCCGCAATGTACATGTCGCGCCCATCCTTGCCACCAAAGCACACATTACCGATTTTTTCGGGCACTGGGATTTTGTGGAGCAATTCACCGCTTGGGCTATAGACCTGCACGCTATCCAAGCTGCTGGTGTAAATGTTGCCTAGTGCATCCACCCTAAAGCCATCTGGCAAGCCAGGCTCAATCACCGCAAAAATTCGTGGTGCTTCAAGTACATACGCGCTGCCTTGCCGAACCACATCAAACGCCGCTATGTGGTGATTGCCTTGGCTGCCGTAAGCATCACCGCTGCCCAGCCTAGCTGCCGACGTATCACTCACGTACAAGATGGATTCGTCAGGTGAAAAAGCGAGGCCATTGGGATCTTCTAGCATGGAGAGAGGCGCGGCAGCCGTCATCGCGGTGAGCTGCTTCGTGGATGGATTAAAGCAATACACAAAATGCCCTGCTTGCTCGCGCTCGGCTTTATAGCCTTCGTGGTTGCTAAGGATGCCGTAGGAGGGATCGCTAAACCAAATCGTGCCATCGCTTTTTACGACTAAGTCATTCGGCGAATTGAGGTGTTTACCTAAGTATTGACTCACGATGATTTGGTCGGGAGTGTCCGCTCGCAACACGCCATTAACCAAGGGCGTGCGGACGATGGCGCGAAGGCCATGCGAGCAGTGCAAAAGATCGCCATTCAAATCAAGCGTGTGTCCGTTGGTGAACGCCACCTTGTCACGCCAAACACTCATGCCATCCGCACCTGACCAGCGCATCATGCGGTTGTTGGGGATGTCGCTCCACAGTAAATACCCACCCTGCTGGGAGTCAATCCACACGGGGCCTTCAGCCCATACTGTGCCTGTGCATAGTTTTTCTAAAGCCACTTTCAACTTCCTTTTGTCTAGCCCTTGACGGCGCCTGCAGTCAGCCCCGTAATGATTTGTCTTGCGGCAATAAACGTAAAGACCAGCGGCGGAATCGCAATCAAACTGCCTAGCGCCATGATGCGCCCCCAGTCCACGCCAATGTCGGTGATGTACAGCGAGGCCGCTACGGGTAAGGTGCGCGTTGCACGGTCGGTGAGAACCAGCGCCAAAATGAACTCGTTCCACGCAATGCGAAATGTGAAGATGGACGCGGCCGCAAGCCCTGGCTTGATCAGCGGCAGCACAACTTTGTAAAACACCTGAATCGGCCCACAGCCATCTATCCGCGCGGCTTCCTCCAGCTCAATCGGCACTTGGGCAATAAAGCCATAGAGCAACCAAATGGTGAAAGGCAAGTTGACTGCAACATACAGCAAAACTAAGCCGCTGAGTGAATTGATGATGCCCGCCTCGTTCCAAATCATGAAGACGGGAACGGCCAAAACGGCCAGTGGCACCGTGCGCAAAAGCAATGTGGTGTAGGCCACGGTATTGCGCCCACGAAAGCGAAACCGCGCCAACCCATAGGCTGCCATTGTGCCCAGCACCAAGGTGATGAGTGTGGATACCACACCCACAATCAAACTGTTACTGAGATAGCGCGTAAATCCGCCTTCATTCAAAACATCGCGGTAGTTTTGCAGCGTGGGCGTAAAAATAAAGTTAATACCCGTATTGAAGATTTGCGTTTGCAGTTTGAGCGATGTAGCAAACATCACCACGATGGGCGAGACGCAAAAAATGGCGAGCAAGATGAGTGCGGCGTAGTGGAGTTGACGCTTCATAAGGCTCGGCTCATTTCTTATCTTTCAGTGGATTAGAAAGACGCAGCGCCCACCACGACAAGAGCGCCACCACCATTAGCAGCAGCACCGATATCGCAGCAGCAGAGCCTAACCTTTGGCTGATGAAGGCAGTTTTATAAATGTGCAGCGACAAAATTTCAGTCGAATCGCCCGGCCCACCAAAGGTGAGGATGTAGATCACTTCCAGCACCCTGAATGCATCAATCAGTCGCATGAGTAGGGTGATGACAATCACGTCCCGAATCATGGGTAATTTCACCAGCCACGTGCTTTGCCACCACGTAGCTCCGTCAATTTTTGCGGCCTCCATCACAGACGAATCCACGTTCGCGAGAGCAGCGATCATCATGATAAAAACAAAGGGTGTCCACTGCCAAATATCGGCAATCACTATGGCTGTGAACGCCAAGTGTTCATTGGCTAGCCAGCCAATCGGCTCGACACCGAATAACCCCACGATCGCATTCAAAAGCCCAAACTGCGCATCAAACAAATAGCGCCAAGTAAGACCCACCGCAATGGGTGCAATCATCATGGGCAAGATGAACAGCGTGCGAAAAGCCATCATGCCTTTGAGTGGCTTTTGGGTTCGCTGCTCTAGCGCTAGTGCAAGCGCAATCCCCAGTACCATCTCAGCGCTGACACAAACAAAAGCGAAGACCAGTGTGGTGTAGAGCGAGCGCCAAACAGCGGGGTCGGTAAAGGCGCGAGTGAACGCATCAAAACCTTGGTAGGTGGCAGACGACCACGGCGTGCCCATGCTCCAATCGTAAAAACCAAGGCGCAGTGCCGAGAGGACTGGGTACAAACAGGCCGCCGCCATCACGAGGACGGCGGGACCAATGTAGAACCAAGGGAGAAGTTTTTTTGAAATCAACTGCGCGCACTAGCTCTTAACTAACTCTTAAGATAACCGCCGCGCTTCATGATGTCGGTGACTTTTGGAATGATCCCGTTGAGTGCATCCTCGGCTGTCTTCTTGCCCGTTAAAGCTTCCGACACCGCCACGCCTAGCGCTTGGATGTTGATCTCGTCCCACTCAGGGATGATCGGACGCCAATCAGGGTCAGAGTATTTGAGCTGCTCTTTCAGCGTGATGTACTCGGGGTATTGGCGCACCAAGTCCGCGTTCACCATGGTCGAGTTACGGGTCGGGCCACCGCCCAATTTGCACACCGCCACGTCTTGCGCTTTGCTGGTCAGCCACTGCATCAGCAAAAAGCCTGCGTCGGCGTTTTTGGCGTTCTTTGGAATTGCCAACCCGAGGCCACCCGATTGGGACGAGTAACGCGCACCTTTTGGATGCGCGGTGTAGCTAACCTTGCCTGCGATTTTGGAGCGCGCAGGATCGTTGACAGGGCCAAAAATAACCGTGGCATCCAAATACATGGAGGCTTGCCCTTGCAAGAATGCCGTCATCATTTCGCCTTGACCGTAGCTTGGGATGCCCGCAGGGCCTGTATCTGAAATTTCTTTTAGCAGCTTCAGAGCCTGCACGCCCTGAGGGCTATTGAATACAGGCTTCCAGTTAGCGTCAAAGACTTTACCTCCAAGTGGATTCAGATGCAACAGCCACGCGTGCACGCACTGATGTCCCGCTTGTCCGCGCGAGGTCATCGCGCCAATGCCTTCTTTTTGCTTGAGGATCGGCAAGAGCGCTTGCATTTGCGCATAGGTCTCGGGCGCTTTCAAATTGTGCTTGGCGAAGATGTCGCGCCTGTAAGCCAAGATGGATGTCTCGGCGCCATAAGGTAAGCCGTAGAGCTTTGCCCCAGGTCCAGCCAAATAACCTTTAGGACCACCGACCAGCCCCATATTCTCTAGGTAACCTGGCACGATGTCTTTCATGTCGTAGGCGGGATCGGCCAGCGCCGCATTTTTAAAGAAAGGTTCTAGTTCGCGAATCAATCCCTTCTTCACGTACTCGCCCTTCCACATCACGACATAGCAAATTAGGTCGTAGTCGCCTTGCGCTTTGGCCATCTCCAAGAGCTGCTTGTCCTTCATGCGCGGCACAGCAAGCTTGTCGACCTCGACTTTAATGCCCGTCTCTTTAGTGAACTCAGGTAAGAGTTTCAGCATGGCGTCGTAATGCGGATGTGCGGGAATGCTCATCACCACAGTTGAGCCGCGATACTTGGCATAACGGTCTTGGGCAAAGCTGCTGGCAAATGGCAACGCAGCGCCAAATACGGAGAGTGCCGAAGTGGTGGCGGCAGATTGAATCAGTTCACGTCTTTGCATGAAGGGGGCTCCTAAGATGTTTAAAAAAATATCAATCTCAACTATGCCCGATTTGTATACAAAACAGCCTAGGACTTACCCGAAAAGGGCTTACCCCAAATAGCCGTGTAAGTATCAATAGCACGAACTCGTCTGTGCAATACAGCAAACGCTGTGACCAGAGATGCCCACCAAAAGCCAATCACAAACCCCATCCAACGAGGCGCATCTGCCAAAACAAGGCCAAGCAGCGTTGTAATGACGACTAGCGCCAGTGCGCAGTAACCTAGGCTCTTGTGCCAGCCTTCAAAAATACGGCGACGGCGCGTCATATTAAAGTGATCACCGTGCAAAGGTAAGCCCTTGGCGACATCAGTAGGGCCGCCTTTAGTGCCGCGAAATTGTGCGCCGACGACTTGCAGGAAACCCAATACCAGCAAGGCGTAGCCAAACAACTGATGCATGCCACTTGAATCAGCATTTGCATTCTTGTACCAAATAAAACCAATCGCGATGAGCGAAAAAAGTACACCTGTATATTGCAAACCTCGGTGCGCATGCCACCAAAACGGATTATCTAGTTGAGCTGGAAAATCTTGCTTGGGCGTCACCTTATAAAACCGTGCCGCCAACACACCCAGCGGAATCAGCACACTCCACGCCAAAACCATCAGGCGCGCGTGCCAAGCCACAAACGGCGATATATCATGTGTAGACGCGCCACTTATCGGTACCAGTAACCAATTAAAAATCGTTTGAAGTAATTCCATAGATTGCCCGCATTGTGACAAAGAACTCAAAACCAGCCCTCAGCATCGCCTGCATCATCGGCGTAGGCAACATGGGCGGGGGCATGGCGCGTTGCCTGCTTGGCAAGGGCTATGCCGTTCACGTCGTCGATATCGACACAGCAAAAACAGAAGCCTTAACCAAACTCGGCGCCGTCGTTCACGCCACTGCAAGCACTTTGCCTGATGCTTGCAGTGTGGTCATTGTTTGCGTGATTAACAGTCAGCAAATTGAAGCTGTTCTGCCCACCATTCCCGTATCCAACGCCTGCACGCGCACGGTGATTTTGTGCCCCACCATTGCCCCAGAAGACGCCGAAACATTTGCTGCAAGCCTTACTGCTCATGGCCTGCAGGCCATTGATGCGCCCATGTCGGGAGGCCCCAAGCGTGCTGAGGACGGCACGATGAGCCTGATGGTGGCGTGCGCAGACAGCGTATTCGCAGAGCATCTAACGCTGCTGAACGATTTATCCAATCAGGTCTTTTTTGTGAGCGAACGCGTGGGCGACGGCGCACGCATGAAGCTGTGTAACAACTTACTCGCAGGCATCAATTTGGCAGGCGCTGCCGAGGTGCTCGCCTTGGCCGAACGCATGGGACTGGAGCCTGCAGCAGCGCTCGCCGTCATGCAAAGCTCGAGCGCACAAAGTTGGATTGGCCAAGATCGCATGAGTCGCGCATTGGGTGACGACTACGCACCGCGTGCGCACATGACGCTGCTGGCCAAAGATACCAAGCTTGCATTAGCGATGGCCGCTAAGGCAGGTGTAGACTGCCTTGTGGGAACACCTGCGGCGCAAGCCTTTGTGGATGCGGCTTCCCAAGGCTATGCCGATTTGGATGATGCGGCGCTGTTTGATTTTTTTAGAAAAAAATAATGCGACAAACCATCCACGGACGCCGTCTTTTGCTAGCAGTTGCTGCATTTTTTGTGCTGAGCTTTGTCGGCCACTTCATCTACCCACTCACCCCAGACGTTGTTAAAAGCTTAGTGATCAGCCTTGGGCTGCACGGCAATTTAGGTGGCAATCATTTCGTCGATGCCCGTGTGTGGCTTGGCATTCCAAATGCAGCAGATGTGCTGTCCAATGTGCCATTTGCTGTTTTTGGTGTTTGGGGATTACGGTTGCAGGCCAATGCGGATAAGGCTTCTCATCGATATCTAGGCCGTGAAAATTTCGTATTGACGCTCTTTTTTATCGGCCTCATCTTTACGGCAGCTGGCTCAATGCTCTATCACCTTGCACCTAGCGATGGCACGCTCTTGTGGGACAGGGCAGGTATGGCGTTCGCTTTTGCGGGAATGCTTGGTGTGGCAGCGTCTGAGAGGGTGAGCGCACGAAGCGGCATCTGGCTTGGCCTAACTAGCCTTCTGGCTGGCATGTTGTCGCTGCTCGTCTGGTCGCAAACGGCAGACGTGCTACCTTGGATGACGCTCCAATTTGGTAGTCTGATGTTGATTTTGATTTTGGCCATCACCCGCAAACACAGCAAAAGTTTGGGCATCTCACTTTACGCCGTGGTCGCTTGGTACGCGCTTGCTAAAGTGTTTGAATCCAATGACCACGCTATTTTTGAGGCCACAGGGCATTGGGTCAGCGGGCATACGCTCAAGCATTTAACGGCGAGTTTGGCGGCTTTGCCAATCATTTTTGTCATTCAAAAATAAATCACTTAAAGGAGTTCGCATGTCTCACCCCAACCAATTCGACCTCCTCAAACAACGCCGCTTTGCGCCCTTTTTTTGGACGCAATTTGCGGGTGCGGCGAACGACAACTTGTTTAAGTTTGCGCTCACTGTGATGGTGACGTATCAACTCAGCGTGTCGTGGTTGCCCTCAAACCTTGCGGGGCTGGTCATTGGCGCCGTGTTCATCTTGCCGTTTGTTTTGTTCTCTGCAACCAGCGGGCAACTGGCGGACAAGCTGGATAAGGCAGCGCTCTTTCGCTTCGTCAAAAACCTAGAGATCGCCATCATGCTCTTGGGTGCGTATGGTTTTTATGCCAGTCACGTTGTCGTACTTTTAGTTTGCGTGTTTTTGATGGGCTTGCACTCCACACTGTTTGGTCCCGTCAAGTTTGCCTACATCCCACAAGTATTGGATGAGCGCGAAATCACGGGCGGCAATGGCGTTGTGGAGATGGGCACATTCGTCGCCATCTTGCTGGGCAACATTGTGGGCGGCGTGCTCGTCGCCTTGCCCGAGGTCGGCCACACCGCTGTGGCTGTGGCCTGCATCGCCTTAGCCGTGCTGGGGCGTATGGCGGCAGAGGCGATACCCAGCGCGCCCTCCACCGACCCCGATTTGGTGATGAACTGGAATCCCATCTCCGAGACGATAAAAAATTTGAAGCTCGCGCACAGCAACATCGTGGTGTTTCGCACTTTGCTTGGCATCAGTTGGATGTGGTTTTTTGGCGCAGTTTTTCTGGGTCAATTTCCAAGCCTGGCCAAAGATGTGCTCCATGGCGACGCCAACGTGGCGTCGCTGCTCCTAGTTGTGTTTTCCATTGGCATTGGCGTGGGCTCGTTACTGTGCGAGGTGCTGTCCAAACGCCATGTCGAGATGGGACTGGTGCCCTTTGGCGCGATCGGCATGAGCGTATTTGCGATTGATTTTTATTTTTCAGCGCATGCGTTGCCCTTGTCCACCGAGATGGGTGTGAGCGTATTTTTAGCCCAGTCGCACCATTGGCGTGTCATGGCAGATTTAGCCTTGCTCGCTTTATTTGCGGGGCTTTACAGTGTGCCCATGTACGCACTCGTGCAAGTGCGTACCGACCCTTCGCATCGCGCGCGCATCATTGCGGCAAACAACATCTTGAACGCTATCTTCATGATCGTTAGTTCCATCTTGGCAGGTGCTTTGCTGTCGCTAGGGGCAACCATTCCGCAAATATTTTTGTTAGTCGGTATCGCCAACGCCATGTTCACGGGCTACATCTTTTGGATCACGCCAGAGTACATCGAGCGCTTTAAAGCTATTGCGCCTTGGTCTCGATAAAACCGCCGTGCGTAAAACCATCATTTTTTTTCTTTGGGCTATGTTGCTTTTGGCAGCAGCCTCATTTGTGCTGTTCGCATTTAACGGGATCGGAATTCCCATTTGGCATCAACTCACAACGAATGAGTCCGCATTCCAAACTCAGCACGGTGGCTATTTTGTAGGCGCTTTGGTGATGATGGTTTTGTCTGCTTTGGCCGCGTGGGGCTGCTGGCGAGGAATTCAAAAATTACACTGATTTGGTCTCGATAACCCCACCGCCCAAGCACACCTCGCCGTCATACAGCACAGCGGATTGACCTGGCGTAACTGCCCACTGCGCATCTTTAAAATCGAGTGCAAAGCCTTGCTGGGTAAGGCTTCCAGCAATGCCGAAACCACACGCCGCATCTGCTTGCCGATAACGCGTTTTGGCAGCGTAATTGCCTGCTAATGGAGCAGCGCCTGCCACCCAACTCGTATCCAGCGCCGTGAGTTTGTGCGAGAGCAGGAGCGGATGATCGTGCCCTTGCACGGCAATCAGTGTGTTGCTTGCCATGTCTTTGCGTGCCACAAACCACGGCACTTCTGGCGCACCCTTCACGCCGCCAATGCCAAGACCTTGCCGCTGCCCCAGTGTGTAGAACGAGAGTCCTACGTGTTGCCCTACGGTGCGCCCTAGCTCGTCTTTAATCTTGCCAGGCTGATTGGCGATGTAGCGATTTAAAAATTCACGGAACGGCCGCTCGCCAATAAAGCAAATACCCGTCGAGTCTTTCTTCTTGGCGTTGGGCAAACCGATTTCATCCGCAATGCGGCGCACTTCCGTCTTG
>JANPAS010000046.1:0-1605 GCA_031430035.1 Comamonadaceae bacterium
GTGCGATATTTTGCAGCCTGGGCCTGCCGCGCTGACAGATGGACTGGCTCAACTCCACACGATCTTTTCGAACTGGTATGCCAAACAGGAGATGTCCAAATGAAACGCTTTATCTCTATCTTCACAGTAACCCTCCTTGCCGCAGCCCTTGCTGGCTGTGCCTCGCCAAGCTATTACCAAGCTTCGGGCGTCAATAGCCGATATTTTGGCTACGCAGATCGCCAAGTCGACGGGCCTTTGCACCGCATCAACTTTGTAGCCAGCCCCGTTGCCAGTCTCGATCAAACCTACTCGTTTGCCATCTACCGCGCAGCTGAACTAGCGCAAAGCAAAGGCGCAACCCATTTTGAAGTGCTAGAAGGCTCCATCAACAAAGACGCGATTGAGCGCTTTATTGGCACAGCCACCGCCGCCAACGTCCGTGCGTTTGATGGCAAAGAGCTGACTGAGCTAAACGCCCCGCTACCCGTGCCACCCAACGTCTTGTATGCGCAGTCTGTTCGCTACTACTCGCCTAACTACATCTACGTTCCTGTGCCACCGCCACTCCCCCCTGTGCAAATCAGCCTGCTCATTCGGTTGCTCAATGCGCCATCGCTTGATGCAGCCAAAGGCTTTGACGTACGCGACCTGCTCACAAGACTAGCACC
Source organism: Comamonadaceae bacterium (assembly GCA_031430035.1). Classification (GTDB taxonomy): domain Bacteria; phylum Pseudomonadota; class Gammaproteobacteria; order Burkholderiales; family Burkholderiaceae_C; genus JASGCK01. The sequence continues at coordinate 651 of JANPAS010000046.1, forward strand.
CAAAATCATTCGTCCGCCTGTTAAAACCACTTAACTTTTAAACGCCTACGCCTACACCATGCCGCATCTTGCTATCCAATACACCCCCAATTTAGAGTCCAAAACCGATATGACAGCGCTTTGCAAAAAGCTAGCAAATGTCATCACAGGCATTACAGATGAAACAGGAAAGCACATCTTCCCCACAGGCGGTACGCGAGTGTTGGCATACCCTGCGGCGCATTTCGCAGTTGCAGATAGCTCGCGCGATATGGCTTTTATTTATCTCCACTTTCGCGTCATGAAAGGGCGAAATCCCGCCATGTTATTGAAGTCTGGCGAGCTACTGTCTAAGGCCACGCACGAGCACTTCGCTCCGATATTGGCAAGCAAAGATCCTTACTTGAGCATCACGTTTCAAATCGACGAAAGCACCGAAGTTTTTGACTCTCGGCACGGCACCATTGCACCGCTCTTCCTAAAATAAACCCTCAACCAAAACCCTAAAACCACCATGAAAACACCGATCAACAAATTCAAACTCGCACTCAAAAACAAACAAACCCAAATTGGCTTGTGGCAAGGCTTGGCAGCGCCCTACCCGTCGGAAATTTGCGCCAGCGCTGGTTTTGATTGGCTCTTGGTGGATAGCGAACACAGCCCCAACGATTTGCAATCGACCCTGCAACAACTGCAAATCATTGCAGCGTATCCAGAGACCACCGCCATCGTCCGCGTACCGCACGGCTATGGCGACTCGGGCGCAGCCATCATCAAACAGCATCTCGATTTAGGTGTGCAGACCTTGCTCGTGCCCATGATTGACACAGCCGAGCAAGCAGCGCACGTCGTGCGTGCCACGCGCTACGCGCCGCACGGCATACGCGGCGTGGCAGGCGGACGCGCCTCCAAGTGGGGACGCATTGCTGACTACGCCACAACCGCCAACGACCAGATGTGCGTTTTGGTGCAAATC
>JANPAS010000047.1:0-46192 GCA_031430035.1 Comamonadaceae bacterium
TCACCCATCGCGGCAATCGAGTGGTGCTTGGGACCAATAAACACAATGCCTTCTTCTTCCACGCGCTTGGCAAAACCTGAGTTCTCAGACAAAAAGCCGTAGCCTGGATGCACGGCTTGGGCGCCCGTGGATTTGCAAGCAGCAATGATTTTGTCGGCGACCAAATACGACTCGCGCGAAGGTGCAGCGCCAATGCACACAGCCTCGTCAGCCAAGGACACATGCCGTGCATTGGCATCGGCTTCAGAATAAACCGCAACGGTTTTGATGCCCATCTTGCGGGCAGTGGTGATGACACGGCAAGCGATTTCGCCGCGATTAGCAATGAGGATTTTTTTAAACATGATCTATTTCTCGGACTAAGTATCTTTAGATTTAAAGCGGAATGTTCCCGTGCTTGCGCCAAGGGTTTTCTAGCTTTTTGTCTTTCAACATCACGAGCGATCGGCAAATGCGTTTGCGCGTTTCGTGCGGCAGAATCACGTCGTCAATAAAGCCGCGAGCCCCAGCCACAAAAGGATTGGCGAATCTGGCTTTGTATTCCGCCTCTTTAGCGGCTAGTTTTTCGGGATCGCCTTTGTCCTCCCTGAAGATGATCTCAACTGCGCCCTTCGCCCCCATCACGGCGATCTCGGCATGGGGCCACGCAAAGTTCACGTCGCCGCGCAAATGCTTGGAGGCCATCACGTCATACGCGCCGCCGTAGGCTTTGCGCGTGATAACGGTAATCTTGGGCACGGTGCACTCGGCATAGGCGTAGAGCAATTTCGCGCCGTGTTTGATGATGCCGCCCAGCTCTTGGCTCGTGCCTGGCATAAAGCCCGGCACATCGACGAAGGTGATGACAGGGATATTGAATGCATCACAAAAGCGGATAAAGCGTGCCGCTTTGATGCTGGATTTGATGTCGAGGCAGCCTGCTAGCACCAGCGGCTGATTCGCTACGATGCCGACGGTTTGGCCTTCCATGCGGGCAAAACCAATGACGATATTTTTAGCGTACTCAGGTTGAATCTCAAAGAAATCGCCATCGTCCACCGTCTTGGTAATCAGCTCCTTCATGTCGTAGGGCTTGTTCGGGTTGTCGGGGACAAGCGTATCTAAGCTCATGTCCATACGGGTTGCGGGGTCGCCGCTGGGACGCACGGGTGCTTTTTCGCGGTTCGATAGCGGCAGGTAGTTATAGAGACGACGCAGCATGAGTAGCGCCTCTACATCATTTTCAAATGCCAAATCCGCCACACCCGATTTGGTGGTGTGCGTGATCGCACCGCCTAGTTCTTCCGCCGTCACCTCTTCATGCGTCACGGTCTTTACCACCTCAGGACCCGTCACGAACATGTAGCTCGAATCTTTCACCATAAAAATGAAGTCGGTAATCGCGGGGCTATACACAGCGCCACCTGCCGAGGGTCCCATGATGAGACTGATCTGCGGAATCACGCCGCTAGCCAGCATGTTTTTTTGGAAAATATCGGCGTAACCACCCAGACTTGCTACGCCCTCTTGAATGCGTGCACCGCCCGAGTCGTTGAGGCCAATCACAGGCGCGCCGACCTTCATGGCTTGATCCATGATTTTGCAAATCTTCTCGGCGTGCGTCTCGGAGAGTGCGCCACCAAACACGGTGAAGTCTTGGCTATAGACAAACACCAAGCGCCCGTTAATCATGCCGTAGCCTGTGACCACGCCGTCGCCGGGGATCTTGTTGCCTTGCATATCAAAGTCCACGCAGCGGTGCTCGACAAACATGTCCCATTCTTCAAATGTGCCTTCGTCCAGCAGCACTTCTAAACGCTCACGCGCCGTCAGTTTGCCTTTACTGTGCTGCGCCGCAATGCGCTTCGCACCCCCACCCATGCGGGCTGCAGCACGTTTTGCTTCTAATTGATCTAATATGTTTTGCATTCTTTCACCTTGATAAATTAAGTAACTGACGCGCCGCTGTGGACGCCGCCATCCCGCCATTGGCCACCTGCCTCAAAAGCATGGGCAATTGCACTTTCACATTTGCATGTTCAAAAAATTGTTGTTTGAGACCGTCATGGATTTGCTCCCACATCCAGGCTAAGGCTTGCGATTCGCGCCTTGCATCCAATTTTCCATTTTGCGTCTGCAAGGTTTGAAACTTCTGCACACGCTCCCAAAAACCATCAATGCCAATGCTTTGCAAGGCACTCATTTGCATGACTTCTGGGTTCCATTCGGTCTTCGGTGCATGGCGACCATAAGCACGCAGGCTACTGGTGATTTGCGCCTCGGCACGGGTGGATGCCGCGCTATCAATGTCCGCTTTATTAATCACGACTAAATCGGCCAACTCCATCACACCTTTTTTAATCGCCTGCAAATCGTCGCCCGCGTTGGGGAGTTGCATCAGCACAAACATGTCCGTCATGCTGGCAACGGCGACTTCGCTTTGCCCCACACCCACGGTCTCCACAATCACCACGTCGTAACCTGCAGCCTCGCACACCAGCATGGCCTCGCGCGTGTGCGATGCCACGCCGCCGAGCAGACCGCTGCTGGGGCTGGGACGGATAAAAGCCGATTCATTGACGGATAACATTTCCATCCGAGTTTTATCACCCAAGATAGAGCCGCCCGACACCGTGCTGGAAGGATCAACAGCCAGTACTGCCACGCGATGTCCAAGGGCAATCAAATAGAGTCCCAGCACTTCGATAAATGTCGATTTGCCAACGCCCGGCACACCGCTAATGCCAAGGCGAAATGACTTGCCCGTGTGCGGCAAAAGCTGTGTCAGCAGCGCATCCGCTTCAGCGCGATGGTCAGCACGCGTGGACTCCAAAAGCGTGATGGCCTTCGCGACAGCGCGGCGCTGAGCTGCGGAGTGCCGCCCCTCGTTCACCAGTAAATCCTTAAGTTTGAACAATTTCAAGCCTTAGTCGAATTGCTCAAAAAAAGTGACGTCAATGTCATAGACCGTTCTAGGTTTGAGACCGAGTTCATACCGCTTGAACATCTCAAATAATTTTTCACCATCGACTAATTCAATTGGCACCGCACCAGGTCTTTCTGCTTCGGCACGCGCATTACTTGTAAAGGTGCTGGTAGTTAGAAAGATACCTTTTTCAGCTCGACCATCCATTGCGCCTCGCAAGTCGCGAATCTCTTTTGGTGGAACAGAGTTCTCCCACTTTTTACATTGGAAAACGACGTTAAAGCTAACTAAGTCGTTTAGTTGCAATACGCCAACACCATCGATGCCGCCATCATTTGAACGTCCAGTCACAGAAACCCGCTCAAAACCAGCCTCGCGCAACAACCTCATACTCAGTCGCTCAAAGCCTGATGGTGACAACGCTTTGACCACTCTTAAAAATCCTTGAAGGCTCGAGTCTTGATCGGCCTGCGGCGTGTCTGGTTGCAATGCATCTTCAGTCACTACGGACTCTTTCCCTGTCTCAACAGGTTTACGCAATTTGGCTTGCTGTTTAACTTGCTTGAGAAAAATAGCCCGCGCTGAATCATCAGTAAGCGTGGTTTGGCGCCCTAAGGCGGTCAGCGTCCAAACACCACGCCGACCAGAATCAATTAAACCTTCCCAAACTAAGTACTGTCGCGCCCAATGGACTTGGTTGTAGAAGCGTTCTTGCCCTGAAGCCAAGACCTCATTTCTAAGCGATTCTGGGACTTTTTCAATCTCAGCGATTCGTACTAACGCCTCTCTCGGTGCGGCAGACCCACCAAGGTCTTTTAATGCCTGAACGAGCGGGGCAAACCAACGTACGAACTCAGACTGCTTCGCTACTTTTTTTGTACTGGTCATTTCATCGCCTTCTCAATCTGCTGGAGCACATCCCGAGCGCATGCGGGAATCGGTGTGCCAGGTCCATAGATGCCCTTCACGCCCGACTCGTACAAAAACGCGTAGTCTTGCTGCGGAATCACGCCGCCGACGAATACGATGATGTCGTCTGCGCCTTGGTCTTTTAATGCTTGAATGATGGCGGGGATCAGGGTTTTATGACCTGCCGCGAGGGTAGAGACACCGACCGCGTGTACGTCGTTTTCAATCGCTTGGCGAGCGCACTCTTCGGGTGTTTGAAAGAGTGGGCCAATATCTACATCGAAGCCCAAATCGGCAAACGCCGTGGCGACAACTTTGGCGCCTCGGTCGTGACCGTCTTGCCCAAGTTTGCTCACCATCACGCGCGGCCGACGACCTTGCTTGGTGGCAAAGTCGTTGATTTCACCTTTGATGGCTTCCCATTCTTTGGCCCAATCGCCCTCTTGGTCGTAAGCTGCTGCGTACACGCCTGTCACCTTTTGCGTATCGGCTCTGTGCCGTCCAAATGAAGCTTCTAGCGCATCGCTGACTTCGCCCACCGTGGCGCGAAGCCGCATGGCTTTCACGGTCAAGTCTAATAGATTACCAGTGCCTTGGGAAGCCGCATCCGATAAGGTCTGCAGGGCAGATGCCACCAAGGTCTTATCCCGCTTGGCCCGCAGAGCATCTAAGCGCTTAATCTGACCATCGCGCACCATCACGTTATCAATCACCAGCACTTCGGGCTGATCGGCTAACGCTTCTTCTTTGCTCAAGCGGTATTTGTTTACGCCCACAATCACGTCTTGCCCGCTATCAATGCGGGCTTGTTTCTCGGCTGCGGCTGCCTCAATCTTGAGCTTCGCCCAGCCGCTGTCCACCGCTTTAATCATGCCACCCATGGCTTCGACTTCTTCAATGATCGCCCATGCTTTCTCTAGCATCTCGTTCGTCAACGACTCCATCATGTAGCTGCCCGCCCAAGGATCGACCACGCTGGTGATGTGGGTTTCTTCTTGAATGATGATTTGCGTATTGCGGGCGATGCGGCTTGAAAACTCAGTTGGCAGCGCAATCGCTTCGTCAAAGCTGTTGGTGTGCAAGGACTGAGTGCCACCAAAGACGGCAGCCATGGCTTCGACAGTGGTGCGCACGATGTTGTTGTAGGGGTCTTGTTCGGTCAAACTCCAGCCGCTGGTTTGGCAATGCGTGCGCAGCATCAAAGATTTGGGTGACTTGGCATTAAAGCCCGTCATGATGCGGTGCCAGAGCACCCTTGCAGCGCGCATTTTGGCGACTTCTAAATAGAAGTTCATGCCAATCGCCCAAAAGAAAGAGAGCCGTCCTGCGAACTCGTCTACGTCGAGGCCCTTAGCCAGCGCAGTGCGCACGTATTCGCGTCCATCGGCCAGCGTAAAGGCCAGCTCTAGCGCTTGGTTTGCGCCCGCTTCTTGCATGTGATAGCCGCTGATGGAAATCGAATTGAATTTGGGCATGTGCTTGGCCGTGTATTCAATGATGTCGCCAATGATGCGCATGGAGGGCTCAGGCGGGTAGATGTAGGTGTTGCGCACCATGAATTCCTTCAAGATGTCGTTTTGAATCGTTCCCGACAGCTTGTCTTGCGTCACGCCCTGCTCTTCCGCCGCCACGATGTAACCCGCCAACACGGGCAGCACCGCGCCGTTCATGGTCATAGAAACTGAGACTTTATCGAGCGGAATTTGATCGAACAAAATCTTCATGTCCTCGACCGAATCAATTGCCACACCTGCCTTGCCCACGTCACCCGTCACGCGGGGATGGTCAGAATCGTAGCCGCGGTGCGTCGCCAAATCGAATGCAACTGAAACACCCTGCCCACCAGCGGCTAAAGCCTTGCGGTAGAAGGCGTTTGAGGCTTCGGCAGTGGAGAAGCCTGCGTACTGGCGGATCGTCCAAGGGCGCACGGCGTACATAGTGGCTTGCGGGCCGCGCAGGTACGGCGCAAAACCAGGCAGGGAGTCCGTATGCGGCAAATCAGCTGTATCCGCCGCTGTATAGAGTGGCTTGACAGTAATGCCATCGGGCGTTTGCCAGTACAAGGCGTTCACATCGCCATTGGGTGCAGATTTGGCGGCGGCTTTTTGCCAATCGGCTAATGTTGCCGTTGGCGCGGTAGGCTTGGATGAATTAGTCATTTCGCAATTCTACTCAATTATTTTTCTGTAATTATGAATTCAAAATTCAGTTTCGTGTAAACTAAGTGATATGGAACACAACCGTTTAAAGCCCCGTGCCCTCTACGAAGAAGTAGCTGAGTTGCTGCGCGGGCGTATTTTTAGCCGCGAACTCGCTCCTGGCGACTGGGTTGACGAGCTCAAAATTGCAGCTGAACTAGAGATTAGCCGCACGCCGCTACGCGAAGCCATCAAAGTGCTAGCGACAGAGGGTTTGATTACCATGAAGATGCGGCGCGGCGCTTATGTGACCGAGGTGAACGACAAGGATTTGCATGATGTTTTCCATCTGATGGCCGTGCTTGAAGCCGATGCAGCGGCTACTGCCGCGCTCACTGCCACCGATGCGCAACTGGATGAATTGAGCGCTATCCACCAGCAGTTAGAAAAATCTACCAAAGACCGTGTCCAGTTCTTCAAGGTGAATGAAGCCTTTCACGTCAAACTGCTAGAAGTCGCCAATAACCGCTGGCGCGATCAGATGGTGGCTGATTTGCGTAAAGTGATGAAGCTCAATCGTGCGCAATCCTTGCTCAAAGCAGGACGGATTGAAGAATCGCTCGCCGAGCACAGCGCCATCATGGCGGCGCTTAAAAAGCGCGATGCAGTGGGAGCACAAGTAGCTATGAGGCTGCATATTGAAAGCGGGCAAGAAGCAGCGGCATAGGCTTTAGACTTGGGGCAATCATGAGCCACCAGCCGCCTGTTCGTAAACTGCCCGTACTTGGCGTCGATTCGCCCTTTCCGCCTGCGAGCTTGGCTTGGGGCGATAGCGATCCAATTCCTGGCCTGCTATGCGCAGGGGCGGATTTATCGGTTGATCGCTTGGTCGCGGCTTACAGCCAAGGCATCTTCCCTTGGTACAGCGAGGGTGAACCGATTCTGTGGTGGTCGCCCAATCCGCGTATGGTGCTCAAAGTTGCAGACTTCAAAAGGAATCGCTCACTCAAACAAGCCATCAAGCGATTTCAAAACGATCCTTGCTCTGAAACCCTCATGGATAAAGCCTTCCCAGAGGTCATCGCCCACTGCGCTCACTCCATAAGGGCTGGACAGCAAGGCACTTGGATTTTGCCTGCCATGCAGGATGCCTACATCCGATTGCACGAGGCAGGTTACGCGCACAGTATGGAGACGTGGGTTGATGGTAAGTTAGTGGGCGGTCTGTACTTCACACAGATTGGCAACGCCGTGTTTGGCGAATCTATGTTTTCGTTGCAAACCGATGCGTCAAAAATAGCTTTATCAGCATTGGTGGATTTTTGCCAATCGCGCGGCATTGAGTGGATTGATTGCCAACAGCAAACCGCGCACTTGGCAAGTCTTGGCGCTCGACCAATACCGCGCCAAGATTTTCTGAATCTGTTACTCAGGTCTTAAGATCAACACATGCCAACTAAACCCACTATCCAAGTTTTTGAGCGCATGTTTTTGCTGGTCGATATTTTGGCCAAACGCTCGCAGTCGCTTAATTTAAAAGAGCTGAGCGAACTCGCGGGATTGCATCCTTCCACCACGCACCGCATCCTTGGCGATTTGGTGCTGGGGCGTTACGTTGAACGTCCGCAAGCGGGTGTTTACAGGCTAGGCCTGCGCTTTTTAGAGCTTGGTAACTTAGTCAAAAGCCGCCTTGATGTGCGCGAAGCTGCACTCATCCCTATGCGCGCGCTACACGACAAACTGGGGCAGCCCGTGAGTCTCAGCGTACGGCAAGGCGACAGCATTGTTTATATTGACCGCGCTTATTCGGAACGCTCTGGGATGCAGGTAGTGCGTGCTATTGGCGGAAGAGCGCCGCTGCATCTCACATCGGTGGGGAAGCTGTTTTTATCACTAGATACAGAAGGCCAGCTCAAGTCCTATGCCGAGCGCACAGGCCTAAAAGGACAAACAGCCAATAGCATTACAAATTTGGATGCTCTCAAAAAAGAACTCAAATTAGTAGCAAAAGCACAATCAGCCTATGACAAAGAGGAGTTAGAGCTTGGCGTCAGATGCATCGCATCGAGCATTCATAACGACCGAGGTGAATTGATTGCAGGCTTATCGATTTCTGCGCCTACCGAGCGATTGAAAACAGAATGGATGGTGACGCTGCAAGACACAACAGACACAATCTCAGCCGCACTAGGCTATCAAGCCTAGTCGAGTCGCATCAAAAGTTAGGCATGCGGCACGTTAGCGGGACGAGTCTCTAACCAAGCTTTAACACGCTCTGCATCGCCAAGACGCGAATATTTCCCCATGGAGTCCAAGAACACCATGACCAACTTACGCCCAGCAACCTTGGTTTGCATCACTAAGCAACGACCTGCAGCGGTGATGTAACCCGTTTTTTGTACTTCGATATCCCAATTGGGATTGGAAGTCAGGCGATTGGTGTTGACGTATTGCGTCGTACGCTTACCAACTGCCAATTGATAGCCGTGAGAGATCGACAATTCACTCACCATTGTATTTTTCGATGCAAAGGCAACAAGTTTGACTAAGTCTTGCGCCGTTGACCGGTTATCGCTAGAGATACCTGTCGGCTCAACGTAGTGTGTATTCGTCATACCCAACATCAGCGCTTTGGCATTCATTAACTCAACGAAAGCATTTAAGCCGCCAGGATAGGTACGTCCAAGCGCATGAGCCGCACGGTTTTCACTCGACATCAAAGCCAGATGCAGCATATCTTGGCGGGACATCGATGTGCCAGCACGCAGGCGAGAAAATTTAGCATTGCGCACATCCTCTTGTGTAATCGTAATGATCTCGTCCATTGGTAGATTAGCCTCACTCACTAAAAGGCCTGTCATTAATTTGGTGATCGAGGCAATTGGCAATACGGCCAAATCGTTCTTGCTAAACAAAACTTCATGTGTATCTTGATCTACCACCAAAGCCACGCTGGACTTGAGGTCTAACTCATCGACCGTGCCGTGCAGGCCAGTGAGTCGCCCCATTGAAGGACCTTCGTAAGATGCGCGTGCTAAGCGTTTGTTGCGAACAACTTTTTTTGTGACAACATTCGATTTTTTTACTTGCTTAGAAGCCGTCGTCACTTTCTTTTTTTGCACTTCTGCCTGCACATTGATTGCAAACGCAAGTGTTAGAACAGTCACCAAAATAGGAAGGATTCGCATAAGTGCCTTTAGATGTGCCTTAGAACGGCGCAAAAAGATAAGCGCTGAGTGTAACAAAGAAAAAGGGTTTACGATTTCTCGTAAACCCTTGATTCTATTAAGTGAGTGGTGGGATGTGCGGGGGTCGAACCCACGACAAACGGATTAAAAGTCCGCTGCTCTACCAACTGAGCTAACATCCCACTCTTGCTTCGCAGCAAAGCCTTCGATTATAGCGCTGTTTTAGTGCTTTTGGCAAGCGTCTTTATGACCTCACCTGCGGCGCACATACCAAAAGTAGCCGTGACCGCAATACTCGATCCAAAACCGTGGCAATTAAGTGATCCATCAAACGAATCGTCAATGGCGCAACTCTCGTTTGTAGCCTCTTGAATAGGCTGCTGGACGGGCTCGGTACTATAGATGCAGGCCAGGCCCAGCATGCCTTGCCGAGCAGCGCCATGCTGGCGGCGCAGGTTGTAGCGCATTTTGGCCAAGAGCGGATCGTGTGTCACATCCAACAAGTCATTTTTTTGAACTAAGTGTGCCTGCTGCTTGCCGCCCGCTGCGCCCACGGTGACAAAGGCAAGTTTTTTTTGATGCAAAGCCCAAGCCGCTAACGTGGTTTTTGCTGCCACTTGGTCACAAGCGTCAATCAAACCATCTATTTCGGCAAATTTGGAAATTTCTGCTACTAGCGCAGACCAGTTCTCTGGCGTCACAAAATCATCGATAAGCTGAACTTGGCAATTGTTGTTAATGTCCAACATGCGATCTCGCATGGCTTCGATTTTGGATTTCCCCAGTGTTGAGTCAAGCGAATGGATTTGCCGATTGATATTGGATTCGGACACATGATCCATATCAACCAGTGTAATTCGCCCCACGCCGCTACGCGCCAAAGCCTCCGAGCTCCAAGAGCCTACGCCGCCAATGCCAACGACAACGACGTGCGAGTCAAAAATTTGCACTGCACCCGAGGCACCATACAACCGAATAAGCCCCCCAAACCGACGCGCATGATCGGTCACAAACGATCCAAGCGCCAAATTTGATATTTGAGCGCAAAGAACGCACCAGCCAGTATGCCAGCTGTGGCAATAAAGCTCCCCAATGCGAGCGTCGAAACCCCTGACAGTCCTTGTCCAACCGTACATCCCATAGCCGTGACGCCACCAACGCCCATCAAGGCAGCACCGATTAAGTGGTTGGCAACGTCTTCAACGCTTCCAAAGCCTTCCCATCTAAATGTTTTGGATAGTTTTGCCTCCAAAAACCCCCCTACCAAAACACCAAAGACGCTCACAATGCCCAAGGTCAGTACTTTACTTTTATCGCTAAAAAACATCACCCAATCAAGGGTGTAGGCCATTGGTGCAACAAAGCTTAAAGATTCCGCTCGCCCAGAGTTGGTTGCCAAGAAGGCCTCTTGCAAAGTGTCAGGATGCTCAGGTAAATAACCGAGTGTTCCGCTGACCCACCACATCGCCACTATCACGCCGCCAATCACAATGCTGGGCAACCAAGCAGAAACACTTCTCATCGCAGAGTTACGAAGCACCCACGTAACCAAGGCTACTGCCAATACACAAGAGATCAAGAGTCGCAGACTCGTATTGGGCACAACGGCTGGGAAGCTGAGCAAATCAACCGTGTTGACTCGAACAACTGCTGCGATGCCTTTCAACGTCGCGAAAGCGGTCACAGCCATGACTATGAATACAACAAAAGATTTCAAACTACCTGAGCTGATGCGAAGCAAGGTCTTGTTACCACATCCAGAAGCCAGCACCATGCCAAAACCGAACATCAAACCACCGACTGCAAACGACAGCCAAAGCACTTTAGACGAAACATAAAGTGTTTTTTCTGGACTGAGCAAGCCCGCATAAGCCAAACCAGCAAAGCCAAGCATGGCTACGGCAATCGCCATCGCCCACATATGCATTCGTGTCCAGTCTTGCATGTTGACAATGTCGCTGACTGCGCCCATCGTGCAAAAATGACTTCTTTGAGCGACAAAGCCAAAGACGATAGAGAGTGTAAAAGCAGCCCACAAAACTTGGCTTGTGAGAGCCGCCACGTCAATAGTTGGCATAGAAGAACCTCTTTTTGAAAAGCTATTTTTATTTCAATCGCGACAGGCGATCTTTAGCAGCAACAGCCGCTTCGGACTGAGGGTAAGTTTTCATCAAATCCTCTAACGTGCGGCGAGCGTTACGCATGTCTTTCAACTCAATCTGGCTGTTCGCCATAGCCAGCAAGGCTTCCGGCGCTTTGCTTGATGTAGGATTAGCTTCTACAGCCGATTTAAAGTTAATTATCGCCTCCCTATACTCGCGATTCGCATACTGCGCGTTACCCAGCCAAAACAAACCCAGCGATTGATAACCACTCTGCGGGTAACGGCGCAAGAAATCAATAAATGACTGAGTTGTTGACTTAAAATCACCTCTTCGGAACAGCGCAAGCGACGCGTCGTACTCCTTCACTTCGGCGGGATCAGCCAAGAACTCTTTACCATCAGGGTTGACTTTAATAGGCTCCAAACGGCGCATCCGATCGTCCACACCTTGAGCCAAATCACGCTGACGACGCTGTATCTCGCTCACATCTTTCGTCAATTGCTCTTGCTGCCCGACTTGCTTGGACAGATCACTGCGCAATTGTTCGATCAGCGTTTGTAAATCCAACAAGCTACGTTTCAGTTGGGCATTCTCATCGCGCAGACTTTGTTGGGCGATTTGCAGATCTGGCAATGATTGTTTATCCCGAATTCGCGCCTGTTCATTCGCCTCTACTTTTTGTCGCAGATCAAGAATAGCTTTGCGTGCCTCCTCATCATCAAACAGTCCCGCGAAGCTAAAAGATGTGCAACCGAACCATAGCCCGAAAAATACAATTAGAAATCTAAATCTTGCAGCTTTCAGCAACATGCTATTCGCCTTTATAAATCTTAAGGTACAGCAATTTCTACGCGACGATTTTTAGCACGCGCGTCTTCGCCCGTAGTCGTGCTGGCTGGTTTCTCTTTGCCAAAGCTGATCGCTTCCATTTGTAGCTCAGTCACCCCCAAAATAGCAAGCGCACGTTTGACTGCTTCAGCACGTTTTTGTCCGAGCGCCAAGTTGTATTCACGTCCACCTTGATCGTCCGTATGCCCACCTAAAGAAACTCTGGAGTTGCGGTTGGTTGTTAAAAATTTTGCTTGCGCTTCTAAAAGACCTTGGTATTCTTGTTTTACAACATAGCTATCAAAGTCAAAGTACACGATACCAGACTTCACAGCAACGAGAGGAGAAGCGTCAATTGGCTTGATATCTCGAAGCACGGTGTTCGCTGATGGAGACGGTGCAGACGGCGCAACAGGTTCGGAAGCACGATCCATAACCGGAGCCTGCTCGGTAATGGGAACCTTCGTTCCGCAAGCCACAAGCATCGCTGCGCTAAAAGCAAGTAAAAATAGTTTTGTACGAATCATGAGAAAGCTCCTAAGTGAAAGTTATTTTAAAGCGCCGCCTTGAAAAACGCCCCAATCGGGCTCTCGGATATCACCCAATGCTGCCGTCAATTTAAATTTCACGCGTCCATCTAAAGTCGTCGTCATGAGCGCCTCTTGCCAACGACTGCCACTTGCAATTTGCGTCGCATAAATAATTTGTTTCCCATTTGCGCTAAAGCTCGGGCTCTCATCGGCATTAGTCTCCGTGAGTGGCTGCACTGCTCCCGAAGCTAAATCTTGTATGACTAGCTTGAAAGCGCCACCAATTCGTGAAATAAAAGCAAGTTGCTTGCCGTTTGGACTAATAGCTGGCGAAATGTTGTAGTTGCCAGAAAAGCTAATGCGTTGTGCTGCCCCACCACTCACAGGCATGCGGTAAATCTGAGGACTTCCTCCACGATCACTAACAAAATAAATGTTTTGTCCATCGGAGGTAAACACGGCCTCGGTATCAATACTGGGTGAGCCAGCCAATTTGCGCGGTTCGCCGCCACCCGCTGCTGGCAACAAGAACATCTGCGAACCACCATCACGGCTCAATGTGACCACTAAATTACGGCCATCAGGCGACCACGCTGGCGAGCTGTTCGACCCTTTGAAATCGGCTACGACGCGACGACGGCCAGTGGCGACTTCATGCACATACACCACAGGTTTACGTGACTCAAATGACACGTAAGCGAGCTGCTGCCCACTGGGTGACCACGCAGGAGAAATGATCGGCTCACTGCTTGCAAGCGCAGAGCCCGCGCCTTCACCATCGGAATCGGCAACCCATAAATTGAATCTAGGCGATGTGCTACCGCCCGTTTTTGTAATGTAAGCAATGCGAGTTGCCGCAACGCCTTTCTCCCCTGTTAACTTCTCATAAATCCAATCCGCTATGCGGTGTGCGGCATAGCGCAATTCAGCACTACTCACCACGAGATTTTGCGCACCCAACTCAACGCCCCGCACAGCATCCCACAAACGACACCTGACATCAAAACGGCCATCCGCCAAGCGACTATTGCTTCCAACCAGCAGACTATCAGCACCAAGCGACCTGATGCGAGACCAGTCGGGGCGACTAGTTTCATCCAAGCCACTCACACCGTCCACAGAGCGAAACACGCCCGATCGCACTAAGTCAGCCTGCACGATCGCGCCAATTTTTTGCGGTGCAAGCTCATCACCTTTAAATGCTGCAATCGCGAGAGGAAGCTGCGTCGCACCAATGCCTGAGACTTCCACGCGAAACTGTGCTGAAGCAGATGGACTCGCTAAGCTAATGCTAGCAAGGCCTGCAGCTTGTGTGATTACTTGTCGGCGAGTAAAAAAAGTCATCATGTATTTAATTGCTTTTTCGATTGATTTAAAAAATACAAGTGAAAATATTTATAAAACGTCGCTTGCGCTTGCATTTGGCACACCACAAAACCCAGTGCCCCATCTAAAAATCCTAGCCGAATGATATAGCTTCGCACAAAAGCGACGACAGACGAGGCCATCGCACGACCAATTGAAGTCGATTTTCCCTCTTGATATTTTTGTATTGCCCATGCCGCACTGTAAATTTTTAGCTTATCCCAGTAATGGTTCGGCGTAGGATAGCTAAAGTGCAGCAAAGGGTGATTCAGGGATGCCTTCTGGGTATTTGGCACCACCGCTTGCAGACTTTCATGAACTAAATGTTCGTTAAAACGAGCTGAGCCACGTCGAAATAATCGGGTGACTCGATCAGGTGACCAACCACAATGATCAATCCATTGACCACAAAACGAGGTGCGGCGCGGCATATCAAAAAGGCTATCCACATTCGCTTTCATCGCTTGCTGAATTTCAAGCGCCAATTCTGACGTCACGCGCTCGTCGGCATCAATCGACAAAATCCATTCCCCCGTTGCCAAATCCAAGGCTCTATTTTTTTGTCGCCCAAAACCTGGCCAATCAGCTGTCGTCGTCACGCGCGCACCCATCTGCTGGGCAATCACGACCGTGCCGTCTAAGCTACCCGAGTCCACTACGATAACTTCCCCCGCAAAGGAAACAGACGCCAAACACGCCGCAATATTGCTAGCTTCGTTTTTGGTAATCACAATAACACTGAGGGCGTGGAGTTCAGACATGCTTCAATTATGATCGCGGTACTTATGTTTTCTCTAGACGCTATCCGAAAATTTTATGCTCGCCTAGGCAGAATCCAGCCTTATTTTGAGCATGCTGGACTACCTATTTTGGGTATTTTCATTGCCACGTTGCTGGTATCACTCACCGAGCCTGCCATCCCCGCCCTGCTGCAACCCTTATTGGATAAGGGTTTCGTGGGTAACGGCTTATCACTTTGGAAAGTGCCGGCCGCCATCATTGGATTATTTGCGCTGCGCGGTTTAGCAGGGTTTTTGGCGCAGTATTTTTTAGCCGTGCTGTCGAACAACGCCATGCAAAAACTGCGTACCGCTTTATTTGCAAAAATGCAACGCATTCGTATCAATGAACTAGCCAAAACAACGTCAAGTAGCCTTTCCAACACGATCGTGCACGAAATTCAAAATGGCACCACGCAGCTTGTGAATAGCTTGCTCTCTATTTTGAAAGACAGTCTCACACTGATGGCACTTTTGGCCTACTTGCTTTATCTTAATTGGCAGCTGACGCTCATCGTCTTCACGATTATTCCCGGTGTGGCTGTCATCATGAAGTATTTTTCTAAACGTTTAGGTCGTATTGCCAAAACGGTACAAAAAACAACAGATGACCTTGCCTACGTGGTGGAGGAAAACATGCTGGCACAGCGCATGGTACGTCTACATCACGCACAAGGTTTGCAAACCGCGCGCTTTGAGCTTCTCAGCGCCGCACTGCGCCGCCTTAGCATCAAAGGCATTATGGGGGGATCAGCTATGACACCCCTCACGCAAATGCTGGCTGCAACTGCACTGTCCGCAGTGATATGCATCGCGCTTTGGCAAAACAGTGCGGGAACGAGCATCAGTGTGGGTGGCTTCGCCGCTTTTATTATGGCGATGCTCATGCTTGTTGCGCCTATCAAGCACCTCTCGGAAGCCGCTGCACCCTTAGTTCGTGGGCTAGCGGCAGTTGAACGTGGACTCGATTTTGTGGATTCAATGGTCGATGAAACGTCGGGCAGCTTGCCCGCTCCGATACAGAAAGCATCCTCCATAGCGCTGCGTTTTGAAAACATAAAGCTGCGCTATAAAGATGCTAGCGGATGGGCCTTGGGCGGCGTATCGCTCGATATTCAAACAGGTCAAAAAATCGCCTTAGTGGGTACATCGGGGTCAGGTAAAACCAGTTTAATCAACTTGCTTCCACGCTTTTTAGAGCCTACCGAGGGGGCGATCTTTTTAAACGGACAAGCTATTGGCGACTGGAATTTAATTGCGCTACGCAAGCAGTTCGCGTATGTCAGTCAAGATGTGGTGATGTTTAACGACACGCTGGGAGCAAATGTTGCACTTGGCGATCCGTCTCCCTCACTAAGCCTTATCCGGCAAGCCTTGCAGGCCGCTCACCTTGGCGAGCTTGTCGCATCCTTGCCTAGCGGCATCCATACGATGGTGGGTCACAATGCGGCTCAGTTATCGGGCGGTCAGCGTCAGCGCCTCGCTATTGCACGTGCCATTTATAAAAATGCACCCATCTTATTACTGGATGAAGCCACCTCTGCCTTAGACAACGAATCAGAGCGTGCCGTGCAGCAGGCGTTAGACGAACTGATGAGAGGGCGCACCACGCTGGTTGTCGCGCATCGTCTCTCAACCGTACAAAGCGCGGATTGCATTGTGGTGATGGAGCGTGGCAAAGTCATAGAGATGGGCACGCACGAAGCCTTGCTTACGCAAGCTGGCCACTATGCACGGCTCTACCAGATGGGGCTATCGGATTGAATTACCGCCCCGACATTGACGGCCTACGTGCCCTTGCTGTTTTAGCCGTTCTTATCTTCCACGCCTTCCCAGGTGCCTTGCCTGGGGGATTTGTAGGTGTTGACATTTTTTTTGTTATCTCGGGTTATCTGATTACCACCATCTTGCTCAAGCAACTGGAAGTTAATCAATTTTCTCTTGCACATTTTTACGCGCAACGAATCAAGCGCATTTTCCCTGCGCTAGCAACGGTGCTGATTTTTTGCTTGTGGATCGGCTGGATTGCGCTGACTTCTGGGGAATACAAGCAACTGGGGCGATATACGGCAGGCGGCGCCGCATTTTTAAATAATTTTTTATTCTGGCGTGATGCGGGTTATTTTGATACTGCTGCGGCTACCAAACCGTTGCTTCATTTGTGGTCGTTAGCCATTGAGGAGCAGTTCTATTTGATCTGGCCATTGTTATTGCTCATCTGTCACAAGCTATCGCGCATCACTTTCAAGCCTCAAAGCAAAGCGGTACTCATTGGTGCTATTTTTTGCGCATCACTGACCTATAGCTATCAGCTCGTGGGTCGTGATCTGACCGCCGATTTTTACTCCCCATTCGCTCGGTTTTGGGAACTTATTGTTGGTGCAGCTTTGGCCTATTGGCACCAGCGGTCACCCATCCTGCAATTGTCCAGACGCGTTAGCTTATCGCTTGCGGTTATGGGAGTTGGCTTGTTGCTGGTAGGCATGACGCTCATTGACCAAACAAGCGCCTTTCCAGGCCTGTGGGCGCTGCTACCCACGCTGGGCACGGCCTGTCTCATTGCAGCTGACCCTAGTACATACATCAACAAACAGTGGCTTGCGAGTCGTCCTCTCGTTTGGATAGGACTTATCAGCTATCCACTTTATCTTTGGCATTGGCCTTTACTCACTTTTGCCCGTATCTTTGAGGGACAAACGCCCACGGTGGCCGTGCGCTGCCTCTTACTTCTAGCAAGTGTTGGGCTTGCTTTTTTAACGTATCAATTCATTGAGCGTCCCATTCGATTTCCTAGCAACCACCGCAAAGCACCCCAAAGTATCATTAGCATCTTGTGCTTCACTATGCTCGGATTGCTTATGGTTGGCTATGCCATCACTCGAAACGATGGGCTGCCTTCCAGACACCATGAGCGTTTAAAGGCTGATGCGAGCAGCATTGTGCTAGGAGCAGATCGTGGCTTGCTTAAACACGCATGCAACCTGCCGCAAGATGTAGTCACTCAATTTGAATGGTGCTTGAGCCAAGATAAAACAACGCCTCCGCACTTTGTCGTCATTGGTGATAGCAAGGGCGAAGCCTTGTACTATGGTCTCGCGCGCGAATCAGGGCAAGACGAAAATTGGATGATGCTGGGCTCTTTTCCCACGTTCAATCTACACAAAAATACGCACTCCCATCTGCTGGAACTTGCTTTAAGCCAGTTTGAGCATGAAGGGTCTATACAAACAGTCGTGCTCATCAGCAGCTACAGACATCTTTTCCCAACCGATCACGTCAATGGGTTTATTCAAAAAAACTACAGCGATGCGGATATCAAACAAGCTGTTGATGCACAAAATGAAATAGTACAAAGGCTTCAACGGGCAAACAAAAAAGTGGTGTTTGTCATTGACAATCCCACGCTACCCGACCCCAGCAGTTGCATTGAAGGCAAGATGACCTCTTTGCCTGTGCTGAATCGCTTGCTTTATCGTGCTGCCAATCCAAACTGCAAAATGGCTTATACAGATCATTTGGTAGGAACAGCGGCTTACCAGCAGTTTGTCAAACTACTCGCCAAACGCAATCCACAACTGTTGATTTTTGATCCTGCGCCGCTACTGTGCGACGTTCCTGCCAACCAGTGCACGTACCACGAGGCCAAGTATTTTTTATACAGCTATGGCGACCACCTCTCTGACTACGCCAATTCAAAAATAGCCAAGCAATTACTGCCGTTGATTCGTCGCCAATAACGTACCCATCATCAGCAAAATAAATTCGCCCATGCCGGCCCCAAAGAGTGGACAATTCATCATGCCCATCAAAATCGTGATGGCCAGCGTAGCCCTAAGCGCTTGCTGTGCAGATGAATCCAACTGACGTGAATCACGATAAATCGCTGCGAAAATTGCGAGTAAAAATACTAGACCAATCAGGCCACCTTCAACTGCCCAGAGTAAAAATTGCTGATGTGGATTGCTAGGCGGATTAACCTGATCAGCGCCGCCCAGTCGAAGGTAATTGACGCGCCAACTACCAACGCCATGCCCAATTAAAGGCTTATCCTGAACAGCTTGCAGCGATTTAACCCAATAATCCAAACGCTGTGCCTGGGATGTATCAAAGTTACCTTTTTGATACTCCAGCACATCCCTCTTTATCTCAGCCATTTTGGTTTGAAACCGCGTGGAAACGAATCCAAGCACGAGCGCCATCAAAATGGGAAAAAGCACTGCAACAGGTCTAAATTTTTTCGGCAACAACCAAAAAATTGCGAGCGATATCGCCAGCAGCATGACGAGATAGCCCGTTCGCCCTGTCATCACAAAAAACACGTTGGCAATCGTGAGTACAAGCGCAATTACCACAACAGGTTGACGCCATTTTTGTGGGATTTCAGCGCGTAAAAACCACACAACCACAAGCATGAGTGTGCTCATCACGGGCTGCTCTAAGGTGCTGGCAAACACAATGCCTGCGCTAAGTGGGAATTCAGTCATCGCCCAAGGCAGTGGCAAGCTCAGCCATAAAAACCAAGAGCTGAGCACAACAAACAATTGACTAACGACGAGTGCCGCGAGAACCTTTAAAGCATCGCACTTTGTCTCAATTAAATAATAAACGGCAGGCAACACCCACAGCCGCGCGTGACGCATAAAACTGACCATGCGTTCGCTGTCGCCGCCCTCACTCCAAAGCAGTGACAAATACATCCAGGCGAGCCCTATGGCAATGGCCGTGAAGGTGATGTAGCGACTTTTTTCAAAACGGAGCTGTCCAGCTCGCCACAGACTCACCAACTTTGCCACAATCGCCAACACAACGAGTAGCTTAGAAATCGACACCAAAGCCACCCCCATGCTGACCGACACAGCCAAGCAATACAGCACCGCCATGCTAAACGGATGCGTCGAATAAGGGCGCTTTAAAGGCGCGTCATTCAGGTGCTGCATGCCAAACTCCCACCAGAGATTAAATTGCGGACAGCCAGCACAATGTCCTCAGCCTCATAAGGGGCAATCAAACGCAAGCACCACGGCACCTCATGGTATGAAGTGACCTCAGCGTATGTAAATAGCACCAAGGTCGGTTTACGCATTGCGACCGCCATGTGATAAGGGCCGGAATCAGTTGAAATAAAAACATCGACAGCATCGATAACACCCGTCAAGCCACTAATAGATGATTGTCCAGCCCAGTCGATGATGTGATTCGTATGACCCCATTTTTTTTGATAAACCGCCACAAACGCTTGATTAATATCTTTTTCAAACGCCGCACCCGTGAGCACCAAGCTAAATGGCGTCTGCGCGTACATGTGTCCGAGCGCATCAGCTAGCATGCCCAAATCCGGACGCTTGTGCAGCGCGTCTGGTGTGCCGCAGCCAATGTTGAGGCCAATCACCAGATGGCTTTCGGGTAATTTTGATAGCTGCGCGTTCAGTTGGTCGCGGGCTTGTACACCCGCTGTTTGCACTTGCAATTCAATCGCCTGTCCGCTACGCTTTAATCCCAAAGCTGCCAGCGCCACATAGTCGCGCTGGGTGTAATCCATTGGCAACGAGAGCTTATTTGATTGCGCAAACTTCTTTAACGAAGGTGCAGTTTGATCGTAAAAAAATGATCTTCCTAAAAAGCTTGATATGCCCACAGCCTTTGCCCCACTGGCCTTAGCGCAAGTACGAGTCACTACACTCGTGCGCAGGCCTCCAGCTTCAAAGTCAATAATAAGATCGGGATTCACCTTTGCACAAACCGCCTTCGCCTCATCCAATATCGACTTCAGAGGTGTATTTTTCGCCCCCAACTCATGCGGCGAACCACTCCGTATCGTGATGAAATGCGCGCTTGCAAGTAAGTGGTGATTTTTGATGATCTCTTCAGTGGTATAGCCTTGTTGCTTAGACAAAAACAATAAATGCAGCTGCGCATCTGGCCATCGATTTTTGAGCGTGCGCCAAGCGGCTGAACTGCGAAGCAAATCGCCAACGCCCACACTGTGAGCCTTGACCATTAAGATGTTCACCGCACGCAATCCGCAAAATAATGTGTGATGCCGTCTGCGCCTTTTTCTTCCACAAGCCCGTGAATATCAGTTTCAAATCCAGGGCACTCGCGATTGAACTCCCGTGCAAACTTGAGGTAGTCCACAATTTTTTTGTTAAAGACTTCCCCAGGAATCAAAAGTGGGATGCCTGGTGGATACGGCGTCACTAAGCCAACGGTGATACGGCCTTCTAGTTTGTCAATCTCTACTCGCTCGGTCTTACGGTGCGCGATATAAGCATAGGCATCGCTCGGTGTCATCGCAGGCTCTAAATCGCTTTGGTACACATCCGTGGTCAGTCTTGCGATATCATGCTTGGCATAGAGCATATGCACGTGCTGACTCAAGTCTTTGAGCCCCATGCGTTCGTATTTAGGGTGCGCCTTACAAAACTCAGGCAAGATACGCCACATAGGCTGATTGCGGTCGTAGTCGTCTTTGAATTGTTGCAAAGCCGTGAGCAGCGTGTTCCAGCGCCCTTTGGTAATACCAATCGTGAACATGATGAAGAAGCTGTACAGTCCCGTCTTCTCGACAATCACGCCGTGCTCAGCCAAAAACTTGGTGACGATGGAAGCGGGTATACCTGTTGGCGCAAACTTGCCATTCAAGTCGAGGCCTGGCGTGACGATGGTCGATTTGATGGGGTCAAGCATATTGAAACCTGTTTCAATTTTGCCAAAGCCGTGCCAATTTCTAGCGCGATTGTCACCCGTCTTAGCGCTACGCGCTTCACCCTTCAAAATCCAGTCATCAGCCCGTCCGATGCCCTCTTCGCCCTCGCCTTCTTTTGCAAGCTTATCGGGCCCCCAGACCTTAAACCACCAGTCTTTGCCGTATTCGGCATCGACCTTGCGCATGGCACGTCTAAAGTCCAGCGCTTCGGTGATGGACTCCTCCACCAAGGCCGTGCCACCGGGCGCTTCCATCATGGCCGCAGCCACATCGCAACTGGCAATAATGGCGTACTGCGGGCTGGTGCTGGTGTGCATTAAATACGCTTCGTTGAAGAGGTGGCGGTCTAACTTGCGGTTTTGCGAATCTTGCACCAGCACATGGCTAGCTTGGCTAATGCCCGCCAAGAGCTTGTGCGTGGACTGAGTGGCAAAAGTGAGCGCCTCTTTGGGTCGCGTACGGTTTTTGCCCATAGAGTGATACGTGCCATAGAACTTATGGAACGCCGCGTGCGGCAGCCAAGCCTCATCAAAATGCAGCGTGTCCACATAGCCATCCAGCAAACCTTTGATCGTCTCGGTGTTGTAGAGCACGCCATCATAGGTGGATTGAGTCACGGTCATCACACGAGGTTTGACCTTCTTAGGATCGACGTGTTTTAAGAGCGGATTCGCCGCTATCTTTTTACGAATACTGGCAGGCTCAAACTCTTCTTTAGGAATCGGTCCAATGATGCCAAAGTGGTTACGTGTCGGCTTCATAAACACAGGGATCGCACCCGTCATGATGATGGCGTGCAGAATCGATTTGTGGCAGTTTCTATCCACCACCACCACGTCACCTGGGGCAACCGTGTGGTGCCACACCATCTTGTTGGAAGTGCTTGTACCATTGGTTACAAAAAAGCAGTGATCGGCATTAAAAATGCGCGCCGCATTTTTTTCCGACTCGCCAATCGCGCCATCGTGATCTAGCAATTGGCCGAGCTCTTCCACCGCATTGCAGACGTCGGCGCGGAGCATGTTTTCACCAAAAAACTGATGGAACATCTGGCCAATGGGGGTCTTCAAAAACGCCACACCGCCCGAATGCCCCGGACAATGCCAAGAATACGAACCGTCTTGCGCGTAATGCACCAAAGCCTTAAAGAACGGAGGCTTCACGCCATCTAAGTAACTTTTAGCTTCGCGAATGATGTGCTTGGCAACAAACTCGGGCGTGTCTTCAAACATATGAATGAAGCCATGCAACTCGCGCAAGATATCATTAGGCAAATGACGGCTGGTTTTGGTCTCACCATAGATATAAATCGGTACATCCGCATTTTTTCGGCGCACTTCTTCAATAAAAGTACGCAGGCCTAAAACCGCAGGATCCAGTTCAGGGCCTGGTGTGAACTCATCATCATCCACCGACAAGATAAACGCACTGGCGCGGCTTTGCTGCTGGGCAAACTGGCTCAAATCGCCATAGCTCGTGGCACCCAGCACTTCAAAGCCTTCGCTCTCTATTGCCGTAGCTAACGCACGAATCCCCGAACCCGAGGTGTTTTCGGTACGAAAATCTTCGTCAATAATGACAATAGGAAAACGAAATTTCATGCGCGGCTTTCTCTTTTTCTTTTATTTTGCTAGGCGCGAAGTTTAAGGCAAACTAGGATCACTTCTGCATAAAGGATTCAATCATGGAAACATCAACCGTTTGGTGGCTATTGACAGGCGCATTGGTGGCGCTGGAATTAGCTACGGGCACGTTTTATTTGCTGATGTTGGCACTCGGCATGGCTGCTGGTGCTATTTCTGCGCATCTAGGACTGGTGGGCACCTCCCAATTGGTCGTTGCAGCCTTGATTGGCGCTGCTGCCGTTTTGGGCTGGCATCGCACACATCCAACAAAATCTAAGCATGCGGCAGATCGCAATCAAGACGTTCATCTAGACATTGGCAATACAGTTGAAGTGAAAGAGTGGGCATCGCCGCAAGCCACACTGGTTATGCATCGCGGAGCCGAGTGGGCTGCAAAGCCGAGTGGGCAAGGGCTGCCGAGCGATACCTTGCCAGACATTGGGCCGCATCGCATCGTTGCCGTCGATGGCAATACACTCGTTCTATCTAAAATTTGAAGCCCATCTATAGGACACATCATGGAATCCTCTTTTCCCGTCGCACTCGTCTTTGCCATCGTCGTTGTCGTTTTCATTATTCGCGCACTCAAAGTTGTGCCGCAACAAAACGCTTGGGTGGTCGAGCGACTTGGGAAATATCATTCCACGCTGACGCCAGGACTTAATTTCCTGATTCCCTTCGTCGATGCCGTCGCGTACAAGCACTCGCTGAAAGAGATTGCGATGGATGTGCCTGGGCAAGTCTGTATTACCCGAGACAACACGCAGCTGCAAGTGGACGGCATCATCTTCTTTCAAGTCACCGATCCTATGCGTGCCAGCTACGGCTCGGCCAACTACATCATGGCGATTACGCAGCTGGCGCAAACCACTTTGCGCTCGGTGATTGGAAAACTGGAACTCGATAAGACCTTCGAAGAGCGCGAAACCATCAACCACAGCGTCGTCAGCTCGATTGACGCTGCTGCGCTCAATTGGGGCGTGAAAGTGCTGCGCTATGAAATCAAAGACCTCACGCCGCCCAAAGAAATTTTGCATGCTATGCAGTCGCAAATTACCGCTGAGCGCGAAAAGCGTGCCTTGATTGCCGCGTCCGAAGGACGCCGCCAAGAGCAAATCAACATTGCGACTGGTGAGCGCGAAGCCGCCATTGCAAGATCAGAGGGCGAAAAGCAGGCCGTGATTAACAAAGCGCAAGGCGATGCGGCCTCCATTACCGCCGTGGCCGACGCGACTGCGGGCGCGATTGAGCGTGTGGCGGCAGCGATTCAAAAACCTGGCGGCGAGCAAGCCGTACAACTCCAAGTGGCAGAAAAAGCGGTGGAGGCTTATTCCAAGGTAGCTGCCAGCAGTACGACCACACTGGTGGTGCCGTCCGATATGAGCCAAGTCAGCACCTTGATTGCATCGGCAATGAAGATGACGCAGGCGGTGAAATGACGAAATGGAATGAGATGAAAAAAGATCGGTTGACGCTGACACTTTTCGTTTTACTTTTCGTTATTGTTCTCGCGCGATTTGCCCTTCTCAACCAATATCCACTGATCGGCACGACTGAGCCGCGCTATGCCGAATTGGCTAGGAAAATGCTCACAAGTGGCGACTGGGTCACGCTGTGGGTGAGTGATGGTGTGCCGTTGTGGGGGAAACCACCGCTACTGTTTTGGTTAGATGCCATCTCTATGAGCTGGCTTGGCATCAACGAATTTGCGCTACGTCTGCCGACTTTCATCGCATCGTTACTCACTATCGGCCTACTTTGGTTTTGGCCTTATTCTGCACGGCCCGTAGGCTCGCATACCCTTTTATCTCTTATCACCAGTTTGATTTATATCTCCACACCGTTTGGATTTTTTGCGGCAGGTTTCGTGGCAACCGATATTTTTTTAGCGGGCGGATTAACGCTATCCATGGTGAGCTTCTGGAGGACGATATCAAACGACGACAGCGTCAAAAGTGCATGGTGGCGCTGGGGATTTTTTGTTGGCATGGCGATTGGACTTTTAGCCAAAGGCCCGCTCGCCCTGGTTTTGCTCGGCCTTTCTTTATTCTTATGGGGGCTCTGCTCGCCCAAAGCTCGTTTCCTCGTGATTTGGGAGAAGCTGCCTTGGCTGAGTGGTCTTATGCTCATGGCTTTGATCGCATTCCCGTGGTACATCATGGCGGAAATTCGCACGCCAGGATTTTTATACCATTTCATCATTGGCGAGCACATTGAGCGATTCTTCGTCAAAGACTGGGCGGGCGGGCGCTTTGCGGCGAGTCATGGCGAGCCCCTAGGCATGATTTGGTGGTTTGCCATCGAATCATTTTTGCCTTGGCTGCTGCTTGTCATCCCCGCGCTTTACCTCGCATGGCGTGATAGAACAAAAACACGCAGTGCAGCAATCGCCGTATCCTATGCGCCCTCTTCTGAGACGCAATACTTGCTGTGCTGGGTTTTTGCACCATTACTACTCTTTTCACCCTCACGCAACATCTTAGAAGCCTATATGCTGACTGCCTTGCCAGCATTTGCTTTGCTGATGAACCAAGTCATCACTCACCTGATAGAGCGTAGCAGCGCTTGGCGCTGGAGCATGGTGCTAGCAGTGCCTGCGCCGCTGGTTGTGGTTATTGCTGTGGTCTTCTTTAACCCTGTGCTAGATAAACAATCGCAAAAGCATTTGCTCAAAAACTGGTCCCCAGGTACGCCCTTGGTCTACATTGGCAAGGTGCCACCATCGGCTGCTTTTTATTCACAAAACCAAGCGTTGGACGCCCCTAGCTTGGCCCAGTTGGAAGCAACCCTCCCAGCGCCACCGCGGCATGAGCCTATGACCGTAGTGATGCACCAAACAGCGTTTGACTCGATGACCTCTTCACAAAAAATACAATGGCAACTCATTGAAGTTTATGGCGAGTACGTCATGCTGCGAAAATAGTCTTCATGATTTTTAAACAATCACTTCAACGAGAACTGTCACGAACCTTTGGGGCAACCTTAGTCGTGCTGGTCACCATCGTGATGAGCATGATGTTGATCAGGACTTTAGGCTTAGCCTCCAAAGGCGTTGTTAATCCGCAAGAGGTGTTTTTAATCATGGCCTATTCCGTGATGGGACACGCCCCAACCATTCTGGCGCTCGCTTTATTCATCACGACAGTTAGCACTTTGGCTCGCATGATTAGTGATAGCGAGGTAGTCATTTGGCTAAGCAGTGGCAAAAGCATAGCAAGCTTTATACGGCCATTATTCAGTTTCGCAGCACCCATCTTCATCACCATCACATTAATGGCATTCATGATCTGGCCATGGTCTAACGCACAGCTGCAAAACCTGCGTGAACGCTATGAGCAGCGAGGTGATTTGGAGCGCATCGCACCTGGTGAATTTCAAGAATCCGCCAACGGCAAACGCATCATTTATGTCGATAAATCAGATATTAAAGATCTTATTACCGCGCAAGCGAGCAACGTGTTTATTGCCACTACTGACCAAGGAAAAGAAGTCATCACGTCAGCGCAAAAAGGTCAAATCGTCATGATCAAAGGCGAGAAATACATTGTGCTAAATAAAGGTCACCAGCTCACCATCGATCCCACCAAGCAAAGCATTAAGCTCATGGAATTCGAAACGATGGGTTCGCTGATTAGCGAGAGTGACACCGAACAATCCACTGGTTTTCCAAACGCTCGTACCACCTTAGCTTTGCTACGAGAGCCCAAATTAGATAATCAAGGTGAGCTGTCTTGGCGCATTGGCATCGTGCTCGCCTCCATCAATCTGATGCTACTCGCACTGGCCAGCGCTAGCACCAAGCCGCGCACGGCGCGTAGCAGTCATTTATTATTTGCAATCTTGGCATTTGTCACCTACTACAACTTCATCAATGTGGGGCAAAACTGGATTGCCTCAGGCCGTGTGAGTTTTTTCTCTAGCCTCTTCATTTTGCACGGCGGCGTCTTTCTCATCATTTGGGCTTGGCTGGCACGTCGCCAATATCGACCATGAAAACCGTTCGTCGCCTACTCTACGTCGATCTTGCGTCCAGCATTGCCTACGTGTGCCTAGGATTTTTAGCATTATTTTTATTCTTTGATTTAGTTGATGAGATGTCCTCGGTTGGTATTCAGCGCTACGGACTGGCACATGCCTTTGCCTATGTGATGCTCCAAATTCCAGGACACTTATATGAGTTACTTCCCATTGGGGTTTTAATTGGCGGCGTACTCGTGATGGCTCGGTTTGCACAAAGCTCAGAGTTCACAATTCTGCGTACCAGCGGCTTAGATCCACAGCGCGCACTCAAAGCTTTATTGACACTAGGCGCAGGTTTTGTATTCGTGACTTTTGTCATTGGCGACTACGCCGCTCCGCTTGCTAATCGCACAGCGCAGCTCCTGAAGGCCAAATACCAAGGTACAACCATTGCGGGCCAATCAGGCGCATGGCTCAAAGAGCAACAACGCTATAGCCGCTATGCCGTCAATGTGAGCGCCCTGGACGGCGATGGCGACATGACACATGTGCGCATTTTTGAGTTTGACACCACTGGACGAATCATATCGAGCACCGAAGCGTCTAATGGGAAGTTTTTAAATGACGCTTGGTTGCTCACGGATGCCAAGCGAATTGAGTTCCCACAAAATTTAAAAGGCGTGGCGATGGAGGCCGCCGTAGACAAAATTACTTTAAATGTACGTAAATTGCCCGAGTATCGCTGGCCAACCGAAATCAATGCGCAAATGGTCTCGGTCGCGCTACTGAAGCCCGAACGCATGCCCATCTATGACCTATTTCGCTACATCCAGCACCTAGACAATAACGGACAATCTGCCCAGCTTTATGAAATAGAGTTTTGGAAGAAACTCTTCTACCCTCTAAGCTGCGTGGTGATGCTCATGCTAGCGCTACCTTTTGCGTATTTGCATTTTCGCTCTGGTGGAATTGCCGTGTACGTCTTTGGTGGTGTGATTACGGGCATTAGTTTTTTCTTACTCAACAATGTATTTGGCTATATCGGGAACATTTCACACTGGGAGCCTTGGATAGCCGCCGCCGCCCCAAGCATGATTTATTTTTGTGTCTCGCTCGCCGCGTTTATGTGGGTAGTTTATAAAAAATGACAACTTCAATAATCAAGCCGCATGGCATCGTACTCTTTGCGCATGGTTCACGTGATCCACTGTGGTCTAAACCAATTGAAGCCATCGCACATGCAGTTGCCAAGGCATCTACGGCTTACGAAGTTCGGTGCGCTTACCTAGAGCTAATGCCTCCCAACTTAGAAGACGTAGTCGCTGAGCTGGCTACGCTTGGTATCGATCACATTCGCATAGCCCCTATGTTTTTAGGTGTCGGCAAACATGCCAGAGAAGATTTGCCAGAAATAGCCAACGCCTTACAAAAAATTTATCCAAACATTCAGTTTGATCTCATGCCGCCCATTGGCGAACACCCCGAACTGATCGCTAGCATCACAAACATTCTCACCAAGAGCCTTTAGGCCGTTTAGCCTCTACGGTTTTTAGTAATAACGCAGCCGAGTCAGCACGATTAGCTTGCCGCGCAAAATCAAGCGCTGTGAGGTTTAAATCATTTTTAAGCAAGATATCCGCCCCTTCATCAATCAAAAGCTTCACCGCCTCAAATGTGCCGTACATGGCCGCCATCATCAAAGGGGTGCTTTTATTAGGTGATTCTGCATCGATATAAGCCGATTTCTCTAATAGCACTTTAATAATGCTGCTGTGGCCCTTTGTAGCGGCATAGTGCAGCGGTGTCCAACCCGTCTTATTAACGTCTGCACCCTTGGCAATCAACGCTTTAACCAATTCCTCGTGTCCGTTCAATGCTGCCATCATCAGAGCCGACTCATCTTGCGGTGAGCGTGCATCAATTTGTGTTTTATTTTGCGAGAGTAATAACCCAGCCGCTTTGAGGGAGCCGTCGCGCACAGCAAGAACCAAGCCCGGCAGGCCATCGGGACTTACTGTATTAGGATCCATTCCACGAAATAAGAGCGTCGTGAGCGTACGTGTATCGTCCGTTTTAATGGCGTGAAAATAATCATCATAGGCACCCGCCCATGCGGGCAAAGCGAATAAAGCTAAAACGTAAGCAAGGCCAATCAGTCGAATCATCGATCGCATCGCGTCGCCCCCCTAAACAAATTGAAATAGTTATCCCCTGTGATTTGAGCAATTTGCTCTACAGGCGCTGCTTTAATACGTGCTAGCTCGTGCGCCACATACGGCACGTAGGCGGGGGTATTAGTTTTCCCTCTGTAGGGCATGGGTGCAAGGTACGGACTATCTGTCTCAATCAAGATGCGATCAAGCGGTACAAAAGCGGCAGCATCACGAATGGACTGTGCATTTTTAAACGTCAAGATGCCCGAAAACGAAATGTAAAAACCTAAATCAAGTGCGGCCTTTGCCACGGTAGTCGTCTCGGTAAAACAATGGAAAACGCCTCCAGCTGCATCTACACCGCCGTCTTCCTTCATTTCTTTCAAGATGGCAATCGTGTCATCCGAGCTGCTGCGCGTATGGATGATGAGCGGCTTTTGACAAGCCTGCGCTGCGCGGATGTGTACGCGAAAACGCTCGCGCTGCCACTCCATATCCTCAATCGTTCGACCATTCAATCGGTAATAGTCCAGCCCTGTCTCGCCAATACCCACTACTTTGGGCAGTGCCGCACGGATAAGTAAATCCTCCACGGTCGGTTCTTGGATTTTGACCTCTACGCCATCAATATTTTCAAACGTTTCGTTATCTGGATGCACGCCCACAGTTGCCCAAAAGTTGTCATAAGTGGTCGCCATCTCATGAACACTTGGAAACTCCTCCAACGTCGTGGAGATCACCATGGCATGCGTCACCTGGGCGGCCTGCATCGCAGCGCGGATATCTTTGATCTGGCTCTTCAGCTCTGGAAAATTAAGGTGGCAGTGTGAATCAATAAACATAAAAATAAATCTTAAAAATCACTTGGAAGCCAATGCCTGCCTGGCCTCGGCCAAGAGCGCTTCAATCATTAAGCCAGCATTTAACGTGTGCTCAGATGATCTAGCCTGCACATTCAAAGCCTTCGACCAAGTGGTCAATTTATAAAGTGACGCGGTACTCGGGTGACTGGAAATCGTCTCAAAAAATCGTGGCTCTGCGCCCTGACTCACGCAAATTGCATCGTGACAGAGTTTTTGCAAAGCGCCAACCAGCGCGGCTGGCGTTTCTGTCAAAGCGGCTGGCAGCTCGGACGGCAACGCGCCTTTGGCGATCAGCTTTGGGAAATCCTGCCAAGCAGAGGTTTTCGTCATCGCCTGACTCATCGCCAGCGCCGTTTGCGGTTGACCACCAGCGGCCTTGAGCCACACGCTTGCATCGTTTACTGCCACGCCCTCAGATACTAGATAAGCCACAGCCAGCTTGCCCTCGGGCGGTGTCAATACAAAGCTTTGGCAGCGGCTGCGGATGGTGGGGAGTAGCGCCGCGCTGTCTTCGGTTGCCAGAAAAAAGCGTGCATCGCCAGCAGGCTCCTCCAATGTTTTGAGAAGCGCCGTGGCGGCGTATTGATTCATCGCATCTGCTGGATACACCACAACTGCCAGTCCTCGTCCTCTAGCCGAGGTGCGCTGTCCAAACTCAATCAAATCACGAATGGCTTCAATTCTGATTTGCTTACTGGGTTTGCGTTTTTTTTCATCAATTTCTTTTTGAGCCTTTTCACCCAGCGGCCACCCAAGCTCTAGGGAAAGTGTTTCAGGTATGAGTAAACCTAAATCGGGGTGCGACTTGGCGCAAACCATATGGCAAGCATCGCATTGCCCGCAAGCCTTATGCAGTTTGGCGTGCGAAGCACCCTGCTCTGCAGGCCTTTCGCACAAAGCGCTGGCGGCCATTGCCATCGCAAGCTCAAACTGGCCAAGGCCTGCCGTGCCTGTGACTAACCACGCGTGGCCGCGCTGCGCGAGCAGGCGCTCAAGGTCGGCTTCTAACCATGGCGTTAGATCCTTGCCATTATTCGTAATTTCGCTCACAAATAACCTCGCGCTTTGGCGACTGCAATCACATCAGCAAACACCGCTTCCTTGCTTTGATTCGCTTCGATACGTGCAAAGCGCTTCGCATCCGCTGACGCGCGTGCCGCATAGCCACTGCGAACCGCTTCAAAAAATGCCACGGGTTGAGACTCAAACTTATCGGGAACGCGGGCACCCGCTAGGCGCTCGGCGGCAAGGGCGGGAGCAAGATCGAACCAGTACGTCAAATCAGGTTGCAATAAATCGCTCTGCAAGCCAAGAACAGCTTGGCCTTGCACCCACGACTCCAAGGTGGACAAGGTCTGCAAGTCAAAACCTCTCCCCGCACCTTGATAGGCAAAGGTTGCGTCGGTAAAGCGATCACAAAGCACGACTTCCCCGCGAGCAAGCGCAGGACGAATCACGTTTTGCACATGATCGCGCCGCGCGGCAAACACCAAAAGCGATTCGGTCAGCGCATCCATTGCATCGTTCAAAATCAGTGTGCGTAATTTTTCGGAAAGAGACGTCCCGCCTGGTTCGCGGGTCAGCGTGACCACTCGACCCTTACTGGATAAGGCTTCCGAGAGACCCGCGATATGCGTTGACTTGCCAGCGCCGTCGATGCCTTCAAAGCTGATGAAAAGCCCCTTGCTTTGGTTAGCACTCATTTTTGACCTCGGATAAATCGGTTCACGGCGGCGTTGTGCTGCGAAAGGGTGGCGCTAAATTGACTACTGCCATCTCCGCGGGCTACAAAATACAACGCCTTCGTAGGTTTTGGATTGGCGGCAGCATCCAGCGAAGCCTTACCTACCAGTGCAATAGGGCCTGGCGGCAAACCCGCCCGCGTATAGGTGTTGTAGGGCGTATCGCGTTTCAAATCAGAATGGCGGATGTTTTTGCGCTGCGCTGCAAATCGCTCGCCCATACCGTAAATAACCGTAGGGTCGGTCTGCAAGAGCATCCCGATGTTCAAGCGATTGACAAACACACCTGCAATCTCGGCGCGGTCGCTGGGTTTACCCGTTTCTTTTTCAACGATGCTGGCAAGCACCAGCAATTCGTCCGCATTTTTAAGCGGAATCGTTTGCAAACGTCCATCCCATGCGGCTTGCAGGCGTTTGTCCAAGGTCGCGGCAGCCTGTTTGTAGATGGCGTAATCGCTGGCATTTTTGGCATACGCGTAGGTATCGGGGAAGAAGCGTCCTTCTGGTAACAAGCCGCTTTTGCCCAAAATCGTCATCAGTTCTGCATCGCTCAAGTTAACCGTG
This sequence comes from Comamonadaceae bacterium, assembly GCA_031430035.1. Taxonomy (GTDB): domain Bacteria; phylum Pseudomonadota; class Gammaproteobacteria; order Burkholderiales; family Burkholderiaceae_C; genus JASGCK01. The sequence goes on from JANPAS010000047.1 coordinate 32,361, forward strand.
GTGTGTTTGAGATTGGGAGCACTATTGACGGCGGTGCGCATTTGAGAAAACGTCCAGCCTTCAGGAATGACCAGCGAAAGCATGATTTCATCGCCCGACACCAGCTTGTGCAGCATCCCATACGGCGTGAGATTGGACTCAATGGCATACGTGCCCACCCTGATCGGCTTGGCGCGGCCATATACAAAACTAGCACCGCGAAACCACAGCGCCAGCAGGAGTCTGTTGGCCCCCGTCGCTTTTGCTACGCTACCCGCCGCGCCTTTGCTGGAACTGCCCGCGTCAACGGTGACTTCGGTGGCCGCGCTACCAGTAGGCATGAGCGGCGTACTCAGCCACCACAGAGCGAATCCAGCCAGCAAAGCAAGCGGCAAGAGAAGGAATAAAAATAAGCGGCGAATCATGAGTGGTGATGATAATGGAGGGCATGGAACAATTTACCCATCTCTCAGTTATCCGAGCAGTCGGCGCGGACGCTGCCTCGTTTTTACAAGGCCAACTTAGTAACGATTTTGTGCTGCTAAAGCCAAATCAGTGGCAACTAGCCGCCTATTGCAGCCCCAAGGGGCGCATGCTGGCCAGTTTTTGGGGCATCAAACTCATAAGCACGCCTGAATCGCAAGACATTTACCTCGTGCTTTCCAAAGATATTGCAGCCGCCACTTTGAAACGCCTCTCGATGTTTGTGATGCGAGCCAAGTTGACGCTGACGACAGCGGACGACATGCTGCCCGAACTCTACACCCAGCATGGCTTAGCCGCATGGAGCGAGCGCGAGGTCGAGCGCGGTGTGAGTCGTATCACTGCGCCGCTGGTCGATTTGTTTGTGCCGCAAATGCTGAACTATGAGTCCATTGGCGGCGTGAGTTTTAAAAAAGGCTGCTATCCAGGGCAAGAAGTCGTAGCGCGGAGTCAGTTTAGAGGCGCGATTAAGCGCAGAACGTATCTGGTCGATGCCTCGCAATCCATATCAGATAAGGCTTCCCAGCCAGCCATTGTTGTAGGTCAAGAGGTATATGCCCTGCAGGCCGATGAGTCTGTGGGCGTTGTGGTGCAAACGGCTGGCGATCAAGCTTTGATTTGCATTCAAACCAGCAGTGCAGATGCGGATTTGCGGATTGGGGCAAAAGATGGGTTAGCGCTCAATATCTTGCCTCTACCTTATCCATTGCTTGAGGATATTTGAAAGTTTGACCCCTATGCCCTTCGGGCATTGCCCCTACTTCGCAGGGGCAATCAAATTCAAGCGCATCGTGACGTGAGCGATGCCCGCTTCCTCGTAAACCGCACCATCTGGCTTAAAACCAAACTTGGCGTAAAACTCCTGCGCACTGGTCTGTGCGTGCAGCACAACTTCTAAATCCCCCCTGCTGGAAGCCTTATCCAGTAAGGCCTGCAGCACAGTGTCGCCAAGTCCACTGCCGCGCAGCACGCGCTTTACTGCCATGCGCCCGATGCGAGAGACACCGTTTTCAGCTGGTAGCAAGCGCCCCGTTGCCATGGGCTGATTCAAGCGGTTGAAAACGACCGCGTGTTCGCACTTAGCATCCGATTCGTCGTGTTCCAGTTCAAGTGGCACGCCCTGCTCCTCCACAAAAATTTCAGTGCGAAGCGCCATGGCGTTTTTGCCAAGTGTTTGCCAATCACCAACCTCAAGACGTGTCATCGGCTTGCCCGCTTCAAAATCTAGCAGCCAACTGCGCAAAACATCTGGCACAGTTTGCGACTTCTGCGTGGCGGGATCGGCGTACACGTAAACCAGCTCGCCTGTGACAAGCAGCTTGCCGTCGCAAAAGATAGCGCCTGTAAACGTCATGGATGAATTGCCGATACGCGCCAGTTTCAAGCACACGCGCAGGCGATCTTCGTACCGTGCCGAAGTTTTGTATTCGACTACAGCCTTTGCGACGTACAAATCGCCGCCAAGCTCGTGCATCGCCTCCTCGTAAGGCATCGCTAAGCCACGCCAGTATTGGGCTACAGCCGTATCAAAGTACATCAAATAATGGCCGTTAAAGACGATTTTTTGCATGTCCACCTCGGCCCAGCGAACGCGCAGCGTGTGCGAAAAACGGAAATCTGACTGCAACATGGTGGCTTCCTTCATGGCATACCTAGAATAGGACGATTATTTGATCTACTCAGGAGTTTATCCAGATGGCTTTTATCAATTACGTGACGCAAATCCAGTTCGACTTTGGTGCGATTTCACTCCTCAAATCCGAATGCCAGCGCGTGGGCATCGAGAGGCCGCTCATCATTACCGATGCAGGCGTGAAAGCAGCAGGCATTTTGCAAAAGGCGCTCGATCAACTTGGCGGCATGACTGTGGAAGTCTTCGATCAAACGCCGTCTAACCCTACCGAAGTGGCTGTCATGGCGGCTGCCAAGCAATATCAAGAGCGCGGCTGCGATGGCTTGATTGCCGTGGGCGGTGGTTCGGCGATTGACTGCGCCAAGGGCGTGGCGATTGCCGCGACGCACACGCAGTGCGAGGTTGGGTCGCTCAAAACCTTTGCCACGATTGAAGGGGGGTCTAACCTCATCACTGAACGCGTCGCCCCACTCATTGCCATTCCCACAACCAGTGGCACAGGGTCTGAAGTGGCGCGAGGCGCGATCATCATCGTGGCCGATGGGCGCAAGCTGGGTTTCCACTCTTGGTTTTTAGTGCCTAAAACCGCAATTTGTGATCCTAATCTCACGCTGGGGCTGCCGCCCAAGCTCACGGCCGCAACGGGTATGGATGCTGTCGCGCATTGCATGGAAACGTTTATGGCGCCACTGTTCAACCCGCCCGCAGACGGCATTGCGCTGGATGGCCTCGCGCGTGCTTGGGCGCATATTGAGCGTGCCACGCAAAATGGCTCGGATCGCGAGGCACGCAGGCAGCTCATGAGCGCATCCATGCAAGGCGCGATGGCTTTCCAAAAGGGGCTTGGCTGCGTGCATTCGCTCAGTCATAGTCTTGGCGGCGTCAATCCGATGCTGCATCACGGCACACTCAACGCCATGTTTTTGCCTGCGGTAGTGAGCTTTAACGCGCAGGCCGAATCCATCAAACTAGAAGATCGGATGAACCGCATGGCATATGCCATGGGGCTTGGTGAAGGGCGTGGTGACGATATTCCAGCTGCTATTAAAGACATGAATGCGAGACTTGGACTGCCTACAGGGCTTGCAGCGATGGGCGTGACCAGTCAGCAGTTTGGTAACATCATTAATGGTGCGCTTGCCGATCACTGCCACAAGACAAATCCTGTGATTGCTAGCACCAGTCAATATGTCGAATTACTAACACTTTCGATGTAAACTTAAGCTTTATTTTTATCGATATCTCATCTGTCCAACATTAGATTATGGAATTCAATTTAGAACGCTTCGAGCATGCAGTTAATACACGTCAATATGAAGCGTCGGGACGCGAATTGATGCAGCTCTTGCAGATGTTAGACAACCACTACGGTAACTTAGCACCCAGCTTTTCAGCGAAGCCCATGGCCGCATTGGCCAATGGGGACGATGTGGATGCGCACATTTTGACTCGTATTGCCTCAGCAATCTCCCATCTATTTTTGGATCCTGGGTTCACACTTTCACCGCAAGGCTATGCACAAGCCTTACAACTACAGCGGTGGTTAGGCACATTGTTTGCTGTGACCCCGTTTCGCAATGCCGATCACGTGATTCGGGCCTTGAACAACCTTGGTTGGGACAAAGATGAGTTGCAGCTGACCCCCGATAACTTGAATAAATTTGCATTACTGGCCTTCCCTGAATCCGAGATTCCTATTAATTTGGATGGTCTGTGGGCTGCCAACCCAGCCTTAGCCGTCAGTTTGTGCATGCTGTGGCTGGCCCCCAGATTTTTAGCCTCACCGTCTGCACATGCCAAGCGGGAACTTGTATTGGGCTGGCTACCTGAAAAAATGCAACAAATGGACCTGGATCAGCTGCCATCGGGCATCATGCATGATGTCTACATGCATTGCAGCTATGCGGATCGACCTGATCGTCATCGCATCAAGGGCGCTATCAACGTCATCGTGCGCAACAAAATGCTACAAAACGGGTTATCAGACGCGCCGCCACTAAATCCACTGGCAAAAGGTGAAAAGCCGACCATGCTCGTCGTACTGGAGTGGTTCAATGGATCCCACTCGATATACCGCACGCACTCGACCACTATGCGCGCCGCACGGCGCCATTTCAACGTAGTGGCTATGGGCTACCCAAGTAACGTAGATGACTTAGGGCGCGCTGTATTCGATGAATTCATTGAAATCAAAGGCGGCTCGATGATCGAGCAAATGGCACATATCCGTGATACGGCTATTGCCAAGCAAGCAAGAGTTTTTTATATGCCAAGCGTGGGGATGTTCCCGCTCACCATGTTTGCCTGTAATTTGCGCTTCGCTCCGCTACAAGTGATGGCACTCGGTCATCCTGCCACCACGCATTCACCGTACATGGACTACGTTGTCGTGGAGGACGACTATGTCGGTCTTGAGAGTTGTTTCTCGGAGAAGTTACTACGTCTGCCAAAAGATGCGCTGCCCTATGTTCCCTCTGCCGCCATGCCAGAAAACTTAGTCCCCAATCTACGTGACAACAACGGCAAAAATCCAGATGTAGTCAAAATTGCGGTTTGCTCCACCACCATGAAGCTCAATCCGCGCTTTTTGCAAACGTGCAAAGCGATTGTGGACACGGCCAAAACACCTGTGCTTTTCGAGTTCATGGTTGGGCAGGCTACCAGTTTGATACATCCGCAAGTTAGCCGCGTGATCAAGCAATTCTTAGGGGATAACGCACATGTCAATCGCCATCTAGGTTATCCAGAGTACATGGCCAAAATCAATGAATGCGATATGTTCATCAATCCATTCCCCTTTGGTAATACCAATGGCAATATTGACACTGTAACGCTTGGGCAAGTAGGTGTTTGTTTAAACGGTAATGAGGTGTTTGAGTGCATAGACCGTGGCATGTTTGGTCGTCTTGGCTTGCCCAGCTGGATGGCCACGAACTCCATCGAGGAGTACATTGCCGCAGCAGTGCGCTTGATTGATAACCCCAAAGAGCGCCTCAAATTACGCCGCGAAATGATTGCTAAAAACGGCGTGCAAATTTTGTTCACAGGACGCCCCGAGATTTTTGGTGACCGCTTGATTGAGTTAGTCCAAAATCCAAAGAAATGACGATAGGTATATCAATCCATATCTACCTTGCTGGACACCGCAGCACAGTCGGTTCGGCTACCGAGCAGCCATATTAATTACTAGCCTTCAATTTTTATCATGAATAATCAAGTTATTAGCGGTGAGATGAATCTAGTTACCTTACCAAATTTACTTGGTCGCCAAGACCCTGTGATTCTTGACATCGGCACCAATAACGGCGGACACACTAAGGTGTTTTTTGACTTATTCCCGTATGGAATGATTCACTCCTTCGAGCCTGACCCACGTTGTATTGCCAAATTCAAAGCTAATCTAGCTAGCTATCCACGAGCAAAACTACATGAAATTGCTATTGGTGCCTTTGATGGTACAGCTGAGTTCTATGCGAGTGGGGGTCAAAATTTGGCTGTGGGCTATACGATGCCTGAAGGCTGGGATATGTCGGGATCTCTCCGTAAACCCAAAGAACATTTAACTATCAACCCTGGAATCACTTTTGATAACAAATACCCTGTTCAGGTTGTCACACTTGACACTTGGTTCAAGTCGTCAGGCTTAGATAGAGTTGATTTTATTTGGGCTGATATACAAGGCGCTGAAGGAGATTTGATTCAGGGCGGTACGCAAACATTTGCTAGCCATGTGAAGTACTTTTATACCGAATACAGCAATACTGAGCTATATGAAAATCAGTTTAATTTAGAACAAATTTTGTCTCTTCTTCCTAACTTCAGCATCGTGACTCAGTTTGAAAACGATGTATTACTTAAAAACAATAGCCTCTTATGAAAGCAGTCATTCTTGCAGGTGGCTTAGGAACACGGATATCGGAGGAAACCTCGGTACGTCCCAAGCCCATGATTGAGATAGGCGGCAAGCCGATTTTGTGGCACATTCTCAAAATCTACTATGCGCACGGCATTAATGATTTCATTATTTGCTGCGGCTACAAGGGTTATGTGATTAAAGAGTACTTTGCTAACTACTTTTTGCACATGTCCGACATCACGTTTGATATGGCAAATAACAAAATGCAAGTCCACCAGCAAAATGCTGAGCCATGGAAGATAACATTGGTTGACACGGGAGACGACACCATGACGGGGGGACGCCTCAAACGTGTTGCGCCTCATATTAAAGACGAAGAGTCATTTTGCTTTACCTATGGGGACGGTGTCAGCGACGTTAACATCACAGAATTACTGGCCTTTCACAAAACACAAAACGTCCAGGCTACATTGACGGCGACCTACCCGCCTGGTCGCTTTGGTGCACTCGAATTCGACGGTCACAAAGTTCGAAACTTTAAAGAAAAGCCACAAGGCGATGGCGGAATGATCAATGGTGGATTCTTTGTACTCTCGCCAAAAGTACTGGATCTACTCAAGGACGACCAAACTATTTGGGAAGGCGAGCCACTCGAAAAATTAGCCACGACAGGCCAGCTAGCGGCCTACCAGCACAAAGGTTTTTGGCAACCCATGGATACGCTGCGTGATAAAACCCATCTTGAGGGACTTTGGCAAAGCGGCAAAGCACCCTGGAAAGTTTGGTAAATGAGCAGGATCAATGCCGAATTTTGGCGGGGTAAACGTGTATTTTTAACGGGACATACAGGCTTTAAAGGCAGCTGGCTCTCGCTATGGCTGCAAAGCTTGGGGGCTGAGTTAACTGGCTTTGCGCTTGCGCCGCCCACAAACCTCAGTCTTTTTGTAGAAGCGCGCGTTGCAAGCGGCATGACCTCCATCATTGGCGATGTACGCGACCTGAATGCTCTGCAAGCAGCTTTGGATAAGGCCAAGCCTGAGATTGTTATCCATATGGCAGCTCAGCCGCTTGTTCGCTATTCTTATCAAAACCCCGTCGAGACCTACGCCGTCAATGTGATGGGGACGGTTAATCTGCTGGAAGCCATACGCAACACACCCAGCGTCAAAGTCGTGGTCAATGTCACCACCGACAAATGCTACGAAAACAAAGAGTGGGTGTGGGGCTACCGGGAAGATGAGCCCATGGGCGGCTTTGACCCCTACAGCAACAGCAAGGGCTGTTCAGAACTTGTCACATCGGCCTACCGTCAATCCTTCTTCAAAAGCGCTGGCATTGCCTTAGCTTCGGCACGCGCAGGCAACGTGATTGGCGGCGGAGACTGGGCGCTTGATCGTCTGATTCCTGACATCGTCCGCGCATTTGAGCAGGGCAAACCTATTGCCATACGCAATCCACATGCTACAAGGCCGTGGCAGCACGTGCTGGAACCTCTTGGTGGTTATTTGTTACTCGCCCAGCATTTGTGCACTCAAGGCCAAACCTTTGCTGAGGGCTGGAACTTTGGCCCTCGCGAGAGTGATGCCAAGCCCGTCGACTGGATTGTGAAGAACATAGCCACTCTATGGGGAGATGATGCAGAGTGGCAAATCGACACAGGCGAACATCCACATGAGGCGCATTACCTCAAACTCGATATCTCAAAAGCTGGCAACCGCTTGGGTTGGCATCCCAGACTCTCACTCACCAAAGCTCTCACCATGATTGTGGAGTGGCAGCGCGCTCGCCAAAGTGGCGCATCAGTTCGCCAAACCACACTCGATCAAATAAACTCGTATCTACATGCAAACCCCAAAACTTGAAGCTATACGTAGCCAAATTGCTGCTTTAGTCGATGAATACGCGTCTATTTCGTTAGCACCTCAAACCTTCTTTCCCGGTGTCACCGTCGTTCCACCATCGGGAAAGCAGCTAGATGCATCCGAACTAAAAAACATGGTCGATGCTAGTTTAGATGGCTGGCTAACGACAGGACGCTTCAACACCGAGTTTGAAAAAAAACTGGCCGCTTTTATAGGAATCAAACACCTAATCACAGTGAACTCGGGCTCATCAGCTAATTTGGTAGCGTTTAGCACCCTCACCTCCCCAAAACTAGGCAGCAGAGCCATCCAAAGGGGCGATGAAGTGATTGGAGTCGCCGCTGGATTTCCAACAACAGTCAACCCGGTTTTGCAATTTGGCGCTGTGCCCGTCTTTGTAGACGTTGACAGACTCACGCATAACATTGATGTCAGTAAAATTGAAGCTGCCATTAGTCCAAAAACCAAAGCCATTATGCTGGCGCACAGCCTTGGCAATCCCTTCAACTTGGACGTTGTCACTGCCATTTGCAAAAAGCACAACTTGTGGCTTGTCGAGGATTGCTGCGATGCACTCGGGACTACTTATCACGATCAAATGGTGGGCACCTTTGGCGACATTGGTACGCTGAGCTTCTACCCCGCACACCACATCACAATGGGGGAAGGCGGCGCAGTCTTTACGAATAGTGACGAACTCAAACTCATCGCCGAATCATTCCGCGATTGGGGTCGTGACTGCTATTGCCCGCCAGGCAAAGACAACACCTGCAGCAAGCGCTTTTGCTGGACAAAGAAAGAGCTGGGCGGCGACTTACCCGATGGTTATGACCACAAGTACACCTATAGCCACTTAGGCTATAACCTCAAGATTACCGATATGCAAGCCGCTTGTGGTTTGGCGCAATTAGAAAAAGCACCGCAATTCATTCAGGCGCGTAAAGACAACTACGCCTTCCTCAAAGAAAGGCTCAAGAGCTGCGAAGAATACCTCAACCTGCCAGAGCCAACTGAACACTCCGATCCCTCTTGGTTTGGCTTTCCAATCACTCTGAAAGAAAACTGTCCAGTTACCCGCCTAGACTTGCTAACATACCTAGACCAAGAGAAGGTGGGTACACGTTTATTGTTTGCAGGCAATTTGACTCGTCAGCCGTATATGCAAGGGCAACACTATCGCGTGAGTGGTGAACTACCAAATACAGATAGCGTCATGAGTAACACCTTCTGGATTGGCGTGCAGCCCTCGCTGACCAAAGAAATGTTGGCGTATGCGGCCAGCAAGATCGAGTCCTATTTGGGTGTGAATTTTTGAGAAATGAAGCCGATCATGGATTCCCTGAAACCCGCATTTGAATGACTACTACTCAATCAACCGCACAGCTAATAAACTTTATAGCTTTGAACCGAAATTTACGTCTGCAGAACTCGTCTTGTCGCAAACAGCAATTATTTTGAAATCTATCAATTCATGAGTGAAACTAGCCCTCAATTCGCCGTTGTAACCTCAACTATAGGACGCGAAACGCTTCATAAAACCATTCAAAGCGTGTTGGCACAAACTATTGCCTGCAAACATTACGTCTTTGTTCATGGGCGCGAACATTGGGATAAGACTAAAGTTATTTTGGCGCAATACCCTAGCGTTGAAGGCGTTTACTTACCAAATAATAATGGTGCCAACGGCTATGCAATGGCTCCTGTTTATGCTCTAGCACCATATGTCGTATCAGAAGCAATCATGGGCTATTTAGATGACGACAATTGGTTTGAGCCCGAGCATTGCGCGCAAGCCTCGCACCTCATCAATACCTATCAATTGGCTTGGACTTTTTGTATGAGAAAAATTGTTGCAAATGATGGTCGATACTTATGCGAGGATGACTGCGAGAGCATCGGTGTTTTTAAAAATATTTACAACACATTCTTGGTTGATAACTCATGTTTTGTACTCAAAACCGAAACCGCACGACAGCACGCCAATGCCTGGTACATACCGCGCATATCGGATCGAACTTTCTTAGCTGAATTGATGAAGAACCAATTGCCTTGTGGTTGTACAGGGGAGTCAACTGCTAACTATCGTTTATCTGTAGATGGTTCTCACTCGATGAGTGTAGATGCCTTTATTGAAGGCAATCAGGCGATGCAGCAACGCTTTCCAGATGGTTTGCCGTGGCGGCACCCAACCCTTTTCAATCTTCCTGCGCCAGCCAGTGTATAGGTCCTGTGATGAAAGTAGAAAATTTTGGTACGGCATGGTTAAATTTTGATTTTCCTTTTGAATGCGATATTCATTTCTCGTTCATTCAACCTATTAGAGCAGATCGATTTAAGGTTTTGTTGCTGGCTTGCGAGCCCGAGCCTATAAGGGTTTCAGAAGCAGAGTTATCTAGTCGATGGGAAGAATTTGATCTCATCGTTAGCCACGATAAGCGACATTTGCAATATCCAAACGTTCGTTTAATGACCTTTTGGGATACTTACGTTAACTCAGTACCCGCGTTGAAAGACTTCGAAGTCAGCAGCATGATTTCAATTGGCGGTGGACCTGCCAGCATGACGGGTTATCTACTGCGCGATGAGCTTTATCAAAGACGCAGCGAATTTGTGATTTCAAATCGCTTTTTTATTAGTAATCGATTACCAAATTGGGAGCGATTTGACCTCCCGACACTGCCTAACGATAAAAAAGATGCCCTGTTTACGTCGATGTTTCACATCGCAATCGAAAATCACGTAGAGCCAGACTATTTCTCTGAAAAGGTACTAGATTGTTTCAATAGCCTTACTGTGCCAATTTATCGAGGTTGTTTAAATACGCATGAACACGGACTAGACGAGCGCGCTTTTCTCCGATTTGAAACTATTTCCCAGTGCATTGATATTTGCAATAGCTTGACAATTGAAGACTACCACCAACGAGTTAGCTACTTAGTTGCAAACCGCGAATTACGCCAATCCAAAGGGCTATGGCTGGATCACGTTGAGCAAATTATTCTTCAAGAATTCGCTAAACGATAGGTTTGTCTCAGGATGCTTCAGCCCACAAGCCACAGTAGCCTGCAAATATCCCAGCTTCGAGCCGCAGTCGTAGCGCGTACCCGTAAACCGATTCGCAATCACGGGTTTGTCTTTCAGCATCGCTGCAATCGCATCAGTCAACTGCAATTCACCGCCTGCACCAGGTTTGATGTTCTCGATGTAGCCAAAAATCTCTGGCGCCAAAATGTAACGCCCCACCACCGCCAGCGTACTCGGTGCTACCTCTGGTTTCGGTTTCTCCACAATACCTGTAACGGTTTCATTTAAGGCATCCAATGCAATGGTGGACACGATGCCATAGCTGGCCGTTTGGCTACGCTCCACGTTTTGTACAGCCAACACACTGGCGCCGCTGTGGGCGTGGTGCGAGCGCACCATTTCTTGGAGGGCACCCTCCCCACCCGCCTTAGGGTCAATAAAGTCATCTGGAAGGATCACGGCAAACGGTTCGTTGCCAACTAGCGCCTTTGCCATCAATACGGCATGGCCCAGCCCAAGCGGCTCGGATTGGCGCGTATAACTAAAGCTGATACCCGCAGGAGACGTGCCGCGTGCAATCGCCAACAGCTCATGTTTTCCACGTGCTTCCAGCTCCGTCTCAAGCTCGTAAGCTTTGTCAAAATGATCTTCAATACTGCGCTTGGTACGCCCCGTCACAAAGATGATGTCCGTAATGCCTGCGGCAATCGCCTCCTCCACCGCGTATTGAATCAGTGGCTTGTCCACGATAGGCAACATCTCTTTGGCAATCGCTTTAGTTGCAGGTAAAAAGCGGCTACCCAATCCAGCAACAGGGAAAACGGCTTTACGAATAGGCTGTAGTGTGGGTTGAGTGGTCATAAAGATTGAATGATGCGGTGGTCTTGATTATCCAAGTAATCTTTGAACTCTTGCACCAGTTGCTCACTTTGGCTCACAGCCTCACTCCACGCTCGCACGCGACCCGCAAAATCGTCCGCATAGATATGAAAATCTTGCCGATCAGGGATTTTCCCATTGGGCAATTCTCGGGCCCACTCTGCAGTTGGCGCCAGCACCACAACGTTATCTAAAAACGCCGTGCTTTTGTGTCGCCATTTGAGTGCCTTGTCCAACCACCCTGCAATCAAGTGCTGTTGGAAATGCGGCACCAGCACGATCTCATCATCCCGCAGCTTGCCAGCGTAGTTCATATGGCAGTGATAGTCCGTGAGTCCACCGTCCCAATAGGAGCCAGGCGGCGCACCCGCCACATCATTCACCGCATTCAAAACAAATGGAATGGAGCACGATGCCTGCAAAATTCCGTAAAAATTGGACTCGCCGAGCTTTAACTGCCGCGTCGCGTAATCATTGCTCGCAAAAGGCAACTCGTTATGGTTGCTAAAAACCACGCGCTCCATAAATGCCCCCATTGCTGAGCGATTCACTAAGTTTGCAAAAAAAGCCCCTGCAAAGCCAAGCACCGTGCGGGTTTGCAAACGTTTGCTTGGATGCGTTTGCTTTAAAAATCCACGGCCACGCGACGTGATGATGTGCAAGTTGTAGCGTGGGTGATTGAGAACCTCGTGCAGGTGATTTTCAAAAAATGAAACGAGCGCCTTTGAAAACTCCGCACTCACAAACTCGCTACTGGGCATGACCCGTTTGCCGCGCTTGTTATAGGTTGGTTCGTAGTCCTGCGCGATGTAGTCACGCGTGAGGCGGTCAAACCCCGCTTCGCAATCATCCATGCAAGCCGTTGCCATACGCCACGCGCCAATGGATGCTCCCAGCAAGTCAACTGGCTGACTAGACGTTTTGAGCCATTCGCCAAAGATGAATTTATCTAAGCCCAAGAGCAGCAAGCCTTTGGGGCCACCTGCCGCACCTGCCACCACGCGGATATCTTTGGCCTGCAAGCCGTTTTTGGTGATGTGCGCCTTGGCTTTTTTCCCTGCGTAGATGGCGAGTGCTTGTGTCATGTCGCGTTTATTTTTTTAACTTAGCAAATGCCGACATCATGGCATTTGGCGCAGCAGGCTCGGAGGATTTCATCAATCGAGGATTAAATCTCTCGCCGGCTCGTGCGCCGCCTCCAAGTCCTGCACTGCTAGAAGCCTTGCCAGTCGTGGCATCCAATCGCATCGACAGTCCAATGCGCTTACGTGCCACATCAATTTCCATGACCTTGACGCTCACGATATCGCCCGTCTTGACCACCTCACGCGCATCAGACACAAACCTTGCGGCCATTTGGCTGACATGCACCAGCCCATCTTGATGCACGCCCAAATCAATGAACGCGCCAAACTGCGCGACGTTGCTAACTGTGCCCTCCAAGATCATGCCCTCGCGCAAATCGGAAATCTCATTCACGCCGTCCGTCAGCTTGGCCACTTTGAAGTCTGGCCGTGGGTCACGCGCATCACCCAGCAATTTTTCAAACGTGATCTTGGATGCATCCAGCATCGCTTGCATCTTGTCATAAGACTCGGGGTGAACACTGGTCCTGTCCAGCATGTTGTCGCCGTCTCTAATGCGCAAAAACCCAGCGCATTGCTCAAACGCTTTTGCGCCAAGACTCGGCACTTTCAAGAGTTGCTGGCGATTCGTAAACGCGCCATTGGCATCTCGCCAAGCCACAACCTGCTTGGCCTGCGAGGCAGAAAGGCCTGAAACCCTTGTCAGCAGCGGCACGCTGGCCATATTCAAATCTACGCCCACACCGTTCACGCAGTCTTCCACCACGGCGTCCAGCGCCTTGGCTAAATCGCCTTGGTTTAAATCGTGCTGATATTGCCCCACGCCAATGCTTTTCGGGTCAATCTTCACCAGTTCAGCCAGCGGATCTTGCAAGCGCCGCGCAATGCTGACCGCGCCGCGAATGCTCACATCAATATCGGGCATCTCAGCGCTGGCGTACTCGCTCGCGCTATAGACCGACGCACCCGCTTCGCTCACCACAATCTTTTGCATGTGCACGTTGTTGAGCTTGAACTTGGCAATCAGTTCA
>JANPAS010000048.1:0-25909 GCA_031430035.1 Comamonadaceae bacterium
CATAAATCAGCGTATTGGCTGTACCGAGGTCAATGGCTAAATCGGTGGAAAAGTAGCGGCGAAAAGCGCTGAGCATGGGTAAGTCCTGTCGAAGAATTTGCAAACACTGGATAATACCCGATAAACCAATTTCTTCATAGGCAAAACATGGCTTTAAGTCAACAAGACATCGCAAAAATCGCAAACCTCTCCAAGCTGGAAATGTCAGCGGCCGCGGGCGACGAAATGCTCACTCGGTTAAACGGCTTTTTTGAGATCGTGGAGCAAATGCGCGCGGTCGATACCAAGGGTATTGAGCCCATGGCGCACCCCACGCACGCTATGAGTGAGGCTGTGCTTAACCAAAAGAACCTACAAATGATTCAGCTTCGGTTGCGGGACGATATTGCTAGCGAGCCGAGCAATCGCGAGGCCAATCAGCAAAGCGCCCCAGCCGTCGAGCGAGGCTTGTTTCTCGTACCAAAAGTCATTGAATAGTCCTCGAATAATGCAAGATTTACACCTACTCACCGTCCGCGAAACTGCGGATTTACTGCAAGCCAAAAAAGTTTCTAGCCTAGAGCTAGCAGAGCACTATTTGTCGCGTGCCACAGCGCACAAGGCTCTCGGGGCATTTCTGGGCTGCAACCCAGACGCCACAAGGCTTGCGGCAAAAGCGTCAGATGCAAAAATCGCTATTGGCAATGCGCCGCGCTTAACAGGCGTTCCGATAGCTCACAAAGATATTTTTGTGACTAAAGATTTTGTCACGACAGCAGGCTCGAAGATGCTAGAAAACTATCGCTCGCCGTTTGATGCGACAGTGGTGTCGCGCTTAGGTGCTGATGGCGCAGGCATGGTCACGCTTGGCAAGCTCAATTGCGACGAGTTTGCCATGGGCTCGGCGAACGAAAATTCTTTCTACGGCAAAGTACAAAACCCGTGGGATCGGGCGCGTGTGCCAGGTGGCTCATCGGGCGGTAGTGCTGCTGCTGTGGCGGCTGGCTTGGCTCCTGCAGCCACAGGCACCGACACGGGCGGCTCGATTCGCCAACCTGCCAGCTTTTGCGGCATTACGGGCATCAAGCCCACCTATGGCCGCGCCTCTCGCTACGGCATGGTGGCATATGCCTCCAGCTTAGACCAAGCAGGCCCGATGGCGCGTACGGCCGAAGATTGCGCTTTGCTCTTGTCAGCCATGTGCGGCCCAGATTTAGACCGTGACTCCACATCGCTGGATTTACCGCCAGAGGACTTCGCGCGAGGCCTCAGCGATAGTCTTGCAGGCCTTCAAAAATTACAAGGGCTTCGCGTGGGCATCCCCAAAGAATTTTTCGCCGATGGATTAGCAAGCGATGTGCGTACCGCGATTGACGCAGCGCTTGGAGAGTTTGAAAAACTAGGCGCGAAACTAGTGCCGATTTCTCTGCCGCGCACCGAGCTCGCCATCCCCGTCTACTACAGCATTGCGCCCGCCGAAGCGGCTAGCAATTTGTCGCGCTTTGATGGCGTGAAGTTTGGGCATCGCGCAGCGGATTACAAAGACCTCGCCGACATGTACAAAAAGACCCGCACCGAAGGTTTTGGCGAAGAGGTCAAGCGCCGCATCATGATTGGTAACTACGTGCTCAGCCACGGCTATTACGACGCGTACTACCTGCAAGCACAGCGCATTCGCCGCATGATTGCGGACGATTTTCAAGAAGCATTCAAAAGCTGCGACGTGATCGCAGGCCCGGTGGCGCCTAGCGTGGCGTGGAAGCTGGGCGATAAAGATCGTAAGCCGTTAGATGATTATTTGGCCGACATCTACACTCTGCCCGCCTCGCTGGCGGGCTTGCCAGGCATGAGCATCCCTGTCGGTTTTGGCGAAGGGCATATGCCTGTGGGGATGCAACTCATTGGTAATTATTTACAGGAGAGCAAGCTCTTGAACGCGGCGCATCAGTATCAATTGGCGACGGATTGGCATACGAAGTCATCGCCCTTGATGACGGCGAATTCGGTAGGAGGTGCAGCATGAGCATCGTACAAAAATCACTCCTAGTTCAAGGCTACGAAGTCGTCATTGGTTTCGAAACCCATGCGCAACTCTCCACCCAGTCCAAAATCTTTAGCCGTGCACCAACGGCCTTTGGCGCAGAACCCAACACACAGGCTTGTCCTGTCGATTTGGCGCTACCTGGCACGCTGCCTGTGATGAATGTTGGCGCAGTCGAACGCGCCATCAAGCTTGGCCTAGCGCTGGGTTCGCACATCGCCGAGCGCAGTGTTTTTGCGCGTAAAAACTACTTTTATCCCGACCTGCCTAAGGGCTATCAAATCAGCCAGTTCGAGATTCCTGTCGTTCAAGGCGGCGAGGTGTCGTTCTTTTTGGGCGACGAGAAGAAGACCGTCAGGCTTGTTCGTGCACACTTGGAAGAAGACGCTGGTAAATCGCTGCACGAAGACTTTATCGGTCAGTCGGGCATTGATTTGAACCGCGCGGGTACTCCGCTTTTAGAAATCGTCACCGAGCCTGATATGCGCTCCAGCGCCGAGGCTGTGGCCTACGCCAAAGAGCTGCACAAAATTGTCACGTGGATTGGCATTTGCGATGGCAACATGCAAGAAGGCTCGTTCCGCTGCGATGCGAATGTGAGTGTTCGCAAGCCTGGCGAGCCTTTAGGGACAAGGCGCGAGATTAAAAACCTGAACAGCTTTAAGTTCATGCAGCAAGCGATGGACTACGAAATCCGCTGGCAAATCGAGCAAATCGAAGACGGCAAGGCAATTGAGCAAGCGACGATTTTGTTCAATCCCGATACAGGCGAAACCCGCGCGATGCGCACTAAAGAAGACGCTGCCGATTACCGCTACTTCCCAGATCCAGATTTGCCGCCGCTCGTGATTGGACGTGAGTGGGTCGAACAGGTACGCAGTCAGATGCCTGAGTTGCCCCGAGTGATGGCGGCGAGGTTTGAGGCGGATTATGGGTTGTCGGAATACGATGCTGCGGCACTGACCAGTAGCGTAGCAATGGGGGAGTATTTTGAAGCTGCAACCAAGATTTGTGGGCAGCCGAAACTGGTGAGCAATTGGCTCGCTGGCGAAGTTTTACGTTGTTTGAATGCTGAGGATCTCTCCATCGAACAATCCCCTGTAAACGCCTCACAACTCGGTCTTTTAGTTACTCGAATTCATAACAGCACCATCTCGAACAATGCTGCAAAGCAGCTATTTGACTCGCTTTGGAAGCAAAAAGTAACATTTGATGCGAGTGGCCTAGCACACTACCGATTAAAAGCTGAACCAGGTCACTATGTTGTCACTGGTGGCGATGCAAAGCTTGCCTATCATTCTCAGCAGATCGACGACTTGATTGATTCGCTTGGCCTCAAGCAAATGAACGACACAGGCGCATTAGAAAAAATCGTGCTGGACGTCATTGCCGCCAATCCCAAAAACGTAGACGAATTCAAAGCGGGCAACGCCAAAGCCTTGAACGCATTGGTGGGGCAGATCATGAAAGCCAGCGCTGGCAAGGCTAATCCTGCACAGGTGAATGAGCTGCTCAAGGCCGCGTTAAACTGACACATTGCTCTTTCACAATGTTTTCTCCCTTAACAATTTGGAGTATTTCATGAAACGTACTTTTACATCTGCCGCTATCGCCCTGTCCATCGGCCTTGGCGCGGCTCTGCCTGCTATGGCGCAAACGCAAATTCAGTGGTGGCACTCGATGACGGGCGCTGCGGGCGATTGGGTTGGCGGTCTCGCTAACGAGTTCAACTCCTCGCAAAAAGAATACAAAATCAACCCCGTGTTCAAGGGCACGTATGACGAGAGCTACGCTGCGACCATTGCGGCGTATCGTGCGGGCAATGCGCCCCACATCGTGCAAATTTTTGAAGTCGGCACCGCATCCATGATGGCCAGCAAAGCGATCAAGCCAGTGTCCGATGTGTTTAAGGATGGTGGCATCACGTTTGATGCCAAGCAGTACGTACCCGCCGTTGCGGGTTATTACACTGCCCCCAGCGGCAAAATGCTCTCGTTCCCATTCAACAGTTCCACAACCGTGTTTTGGTACAACAAAGACGTCTTCAAAAAGCATGGACTTGACCCTAACAAACCACCTGCAACATGGCCTGAAGTCGCTGCGGCTGCGGCCAAGCTCAAAGCCAGTGGCGAGAAATGTGGCTTCACGCCCGCATGGCAAAGTTGGACGCAGCTAGAGAGCTTTAGCACGTGGCACAACACGATTTTTGCGACCAAGAACAACGGCTTCGATGGATGGGATGCGCGACTCGCGTTCAATAGCCCACTGCATGTTCGGCACATCGAAAACCTCGCCAATATGCAAAAGCAAGGCTTGATGAGCTATGCAGGTCGCCGCACCGAGGCCGAAGCGAAGTTTTGGACGGGCGAGTGCGCGATGCTGACTTCGTCATCGGCCGCTTACGCTGGTATTAAACGTAATGCAAAGTTCGACTTTGGCATTTCACCGCTGCCGTACTACCCCGACGTGGCAGGCGCGCCGCAAAACACCATCATTGGTGGCGGCAGTTTGTGGGCAATGGCAGGCAAGACAGCCAATGACTACAAGGGTGTGGCGCTGTTTTACAAATACCTGTCGGACGCCAATGTGCAAGCCAAGAGCTCGCAGTTGACAGGCTATTTGCCGCTGACCAATAAGGCGTATGACGTGACTAAAGCCAGCGGCTTTTACGAAAAAAATCCAGGCACCGATGTGGCTGTCAAGCAAATGATTGTGAAGACCACCGCTAAATCACGCGGCATTCGCCTTGGCAATTTTGTGCAAGTGCGCAATGTGATTGACGAAGAGCTGGAAGGCGTGTGGGCGGGCAAGAAGACCGCAAAAGAGGGCTTGGACGCAGCAGTGAAGCGCGGTAATGAGCTTTTGGAAAAGTTTGAGAAAACACAAAAAGCACAAAAATGAAACGTATGAGTTTGAAAGCCACGCCCGTCAAATCTAGCCAGCCAGGTCTCTTGCAGGCCTTATTGGGCGTGGCCTGCGGGCTCATTTTGTGGGCGACTTCGCCTACTGTTTTTGCTGAAAAAGCGGATAAAGATAAGCCGATTAATTTAGAGGCCGACTCGGCCAAGTACGACGATGTTAAGCAGGTCATGATTGCTGAAGGTCGCGTGTTGGTGACCAAAGGCACGCTGGTACTACGTGCCTCACGGTTGGAGCAGCGCGAGGATTCTGAGGGCAATCAGTTTATGGTGGCGACCACGAAAGTGGGTGACCGCGTCTTTTTTAGGCAAAAACGCGAGGGATTGGATGAGTTTATGGAGGGCGAGGCAGACCGTATCGAATATGACGGACGTGCCGATGTGATGCGGCTATCTGGCAAGGCCGTGATGCGCCGTTTGCGTGGTGCCGTTTTGGCGGATGAGTCTACGGGTAACTTGATTGTGTTCAATAACACCACCGAGACGATGAGTATCAATGGCAAGCCCGCCACGGCAAGTAGCCCTTCGCAGCGCGTACGTATGATGCTTTCCCCTAAAGCTGATAAGGCCGTAGCACCCACAGGCGGCGTACCTGTGCCTGCTCTGCGCGGTGCAACGCAAGTTGAAATGCGCCAACCATGAGCGTGCTAGCGCCGCTGCGCCTAGTTGCGACTGGCTTACAAAAAACTTATGGTCGCAGGCAGGTGGTGAAAGACGTGTCGCTAGAGGTGGCCGAGGGCGAAGTGGTGGGGCTTTTGGGCCCCAATGGCGCGGGCAAGACCACCTCGTTTTATATGGTGGTGGGATTGATTCGCTCGGACGCAGGCACGATTCTGCTGGGTGATACACCTATTCACAAACTCCCAATTCATCAGCGCTCGCGCATGGGACTTAGCTATTTGCCACAGGAAGCGTCGATTTTTCGTAAGCTGAACGTTGCCGAAAATGTACGCGCTGTACTGGAGCTGCAAACAGTTAGGAGCGGCGACCGCACAGGACAACCACTGACCAGCATAGAAATTGAGACGCGCCTGGACACGCTTTTGAAAGAGCTGCGTGTTGATCATCTGCGTGACTCACCAGCACTATCGTTATCGGGTGGGGAGCGTCGCCGCGTTGAGATTGCGCGTACGTTGGCAACCGAGCCACGCTTTGTACTTTTGGACGAACCTTTTGCGGGGGTCGATCCGATCGCAGTGATTGAGATCCAACGCATCATTGGTTTTTTGAAAGAGCGCGGCATAGGCGTGCTTATTACCGATCACAACGTGCGCGAGACATTAGGTATTTGCGACCGCGCCACCATCATTAGCGAAGGCCGCGTACTTGCGCAGGGCACGCCAGCCGAGATCATTGAAAACGCCGACGTGCGCCGTGTGTATCTGGGCGAGCACTTCAAGATGTAAGTGAGTCCTTGAGTGAAACAAGGACTGTCCTTAGGCTTTTCGCAAAGCCTAACACTGACCCCCCAATTACAGCAATCGATTCGTCTGCTACAACTGTCTAGCCTTGAGCTGGAGCAAGAGGTCGAGCAGCAGCTTGCGCTGAATCCATTCTTAGAGCGCGAAGAAGGCACGAGCATTGCTGAGCAGTTTGAACATGAGGGCGACCATGTCCCGCAGGTCACACTAGATAAGGCGAGCGCGAGTACCGATGCAGAGGAAGAGCCCGCTAGCGAGAGCTTTGAGAGTGCGTCAGAAGAGCTGAGCTGGGAAGGCGATGGATTGAACGAACTGGCGCCTAATGACACCGAGTGGGGCGTGGAGGCCAGTCGCGCAAGCGAGGATTTTGATCCTCTTGGTGGCCTCAGTCTTGCCCAAGATTTGACCGAGCATTTAAAACGGCAAGCGCTGCATTTGCGGCTTTCACCGACGGATGCCGTTAGCTTAGATTTTTTAATTGACTCATTAGACGAGCGTGGTTTTTTAGTTGAGCCGCTTGAAGAGTTGGCGCAGAGCTTAACCGCCGATGCAGATGACATAGAGCGCTTGGTCGATCAACTCCGCATCGCCAAGCAGTGGTTGCAAAACCTAGAGCCTACGGGTGTGGGCGCAGCCAATGTGACGGAATGCCTGCGCTTGCAAGTATTAGCCACGCACAGTGGGGACACGCAGCGCACCATACTGCAGCTGCTGGAGCAACCACTGCCGGTGCTGGCGCGGCGTAATAGCAAGCAATTGAGCGCAGCCATCAGTTGCGATGAGCGCCTTGTCCAAGAAGCCTTGCACCTCATTGCGAAGTTAGAGCCACTACCCAGCCGCCGTTTTTCACCGCCTAATAACAGCGTGGTGATTCCTGATGTTTTTGTGCGGGCGGTGAAACATAAAAGTAGTGTTGGTTTTGTAACCTTGCTCAATACAGATTTGATGCCGCGCCTGAAGGTGGATGAAATCACGGCACGCTTGCTCAAAATCCATAAGGCACGCGAAACCAAGAGCGAGGCCATGCAGCAAGCGCTGATGGAGGCGCGTGGTTTTATTAAAGCCATTACCCAGCGCTTTGATACCGTGCTGCGCGTGGCACGCGCCATCGTGGCAAGGCAGGGGCAATTCTTGCAGCACGGGGCGGTTGCCATGCGCCCGCTGGTGCTGCGTGATATTGCTGACGAGCTGGGGCTGCACGAGTCCACCGTGTCGCGCGTGACCACCAGCAAATACATGTCCACACCGCAGGGCACGTTCGAGTTTAAATACTTTTTTGATGCAAGTTTGGGAACGGATTCAGGCGGCGAGACCTCAGGCACGGCGGTGCGGGCTTTGATTGCACAACTCATTCATGCTGAGAACAAAGTTAAGCCGCTCTCGGATGGAAAGCTCGCCGAGGTGCTGGCCAAGCAAGGCATTGAGTGCGCCCGCCGTACGGTCGCCAAATACCGCGAAGCCATGCGAATACCCACGGCAAGCTTGCGCAAAGTGGCATAAAGCGACAATCAGAAGATGACTACTAAATCGCTTTCTATCTTTTTGCCTTGCGCCGCTGGTGTGGAGGAATTTTTACGTACCGAAGTGGCGCAGATTTTGGGGCTTAGCCAGCAAGCACTGTCCCAATCGCAGCGCGGCGGCGTGGCTTTAATGGCGGATCAAAACGACGTCATGCTGCTTAATTTGCATAGCCGTTTGTGCCAGCGCGTGCTGATTCGCATGGCACATGCGCCGTATCGCTCGGAGTTGGATATTTATGAAGTCGCCAAAGAGGTCGAGTGGGATGCTTGGTTTAATGCAAAACGAACGTTCAAAATTGAAATCACTGCGCAGCACAGCCCACTTAAAAGCTTGAACTTTGCCGCGCTTCGCGTCAAGGATGCCATTTGCGACCGCTTTCGCGATTTGACGGGTGAGCGCCCCAGCGTCGATACGCACTTTGCCGACATGCGCGTATATGTGCATTTGACAGCGGAGATGGTGACGCTGTACCTAGACACCTCGGGCGAGCCACTGTTCAAGCGAGGTTGGCGCGATGAAGTGGGCGAAGCGCCGCTCAAAGAAACACTAGCGGCCGCTATGTTGGCTGCCGTGGGCTGGGAGCAGGCTGCGGAACAAGGCGTGCCGCTCTACGATCCCTGCTGCGGCTCAGGCACGATTGCCATTGAAGCGGCGCAAATCGCCTGTCATATCGCGCCAGGGCTGAATCGCTTTTTTGCCTTCGAGAAGTTTGATGGTTTTGCCCCTACTGCGTGGGAAGCCTTACGCCAAGAGGCTCTGCAACGTATTCGCACCTCGTCAGCGCCGATTTTTGCCAGCGATGTAGCACACCGCATGGTCGATTTTGCTGAAAATAATGCAGAGCGTGCCGGGCCAAACAGCATCGTTTCCAAGGCGATTAACTTTAGGGGTGGCGATGCACTCCAGCGCATGCCACCAGTTGAACTACACGTTGGTCAGGCGGGCTTGATGATTTTGAATCCGCCCTATGGCGAGCGGATTGAGACGGGTGGATTTTCCAAAACGATGACGATTGAGTCAAGGGCGGATGGACAAGAGGGGCAGGATTTTTTTAGCTTGCTCGCGACGCATTGGAAGCAAAATTTTGCAGGCTGGACGGGCTGGATTCTGACGCCTGATTTGAAATTACCGACCCGAATGCGCCTCAAAGAATCACGCCGCGTGCCCATGTGGAATGGTCCCATCGAGTGCCGTCTGTTCAAATTTGAAATGGTCAAAGGTACGGTGCGTGGCTAGTATTCACATGACGGATATCGAAGCGGCTATTAACTATTGGCGACATAAATCACCAAGCGTTGACGGCGTGAGCCTTTGCCCAGAACTTCGTGAGTTAGGAACGATTTACGCGCTCATGGTCTTTCACCGTGAGGGCGAAGTTTCAACCAAAGGATTGCCCGCCAAGGCATATGCAGCATGGCTTGTGTGGTACGAGTCCACGCCCGATACGCCGTGCATCGCGATTTGCTCGACCAGCCAAGGCGACGCGCATTGCAAAGGTTGTGGACGCACCTTTGATGAGGTGCAGCATTGGCCAGAATTCACGCCTGTGCAAAAGCGACAAACCTGGCGGCGCATCACGACAGAAGGACTCGCTTGGCGCTTTAACCGCTACGCCGAACGCGCTATGGAAAACGCGGATGAGCGCATGGCGAGTCGGTTGATTTAGCCCTCGTGGACCATGAGGTTGGGGCGGACGCACATCGTTTTAACGGCAAGGTTGAGCGTGATCCAAATCCGATCTGCTGTGTAGAGCGTCACGGTCTGTGCTTTGCGTCGCCCATCTGGTTTGCTGACTTGTGTTTCCAGTGCCAGGGCTATGCAGAGTCGATCTCCTAGCGACAAGCCATAGGCTCTGTACTTTTGCCAAAGGTCCGCGGCGATTTCGGCTTGCGCAGCGGTGACGGGGACAATTCGCAGTCCCGATGTCTCCAACTCCTCACGCATCCCTTCGGTATCGACACCTTTTTGCAAACATTTTTGTACAAATTCCGACCAATTGGCGGCGCTCATCACGGCATTCGGAATCAGGGCTTGCATGTCTGCCGTACTAGGCTCACCAAATACCGATGCCAAAAGCGCAGAGGCATCTAGAACAGCGAGCGTCATAGGGCGGCAGACTCGCGCTCAGCCTCAGCTTTTCGTTCGGCGATTAGTTCGTCACTGACGCTTGCGCCAGCTAAAGCGAAACGTTGCTTAGCGAAGCGACTATAAAAACGACCGAGTTGCATATGTGCAGGTTCCAACAACAAGCCTCCATCTACGATTCGAGCGCGCAGGGTGCTACTGGTCGTAATGCCAAGAGCCGTACGCATTTGCTGTGGAATAAGGATGCGCCCCTCGGGGCTAAGTTGAAGTGAAATTGTCATTATTTATAAATTGTACATTATTTTAAAATGACAATTTATAAAAATTTCTAATTACCTGGCAATTGACTTCGCCAATGCGGACGCTTTGCCAATATAGCTAGCAGGCGTCATCGCTAGCAAACGCGCTTTGTCGGAGGCTGGAATATCAAGCCCAGCAATCAGTTTTTGCAAATCAGCGGCCAGCACCGTTTTGCCACGAGTCGCTTCTTTTAGCTGCTCGTAGGCGTTTTGCACACCAAAGCGGCGCATCACGGTTTGGATCGGCTCGGCCAGCACTTCCCACGCGGCGTCCAAGTCGGCGGCAATCGCTTCTTCGTTAATCTCCAGCTTGCCAAGTCCCGTAAGGAGTGACTCATACGCCAAGAGGCTGTAGCCAAAACCTACGCCGATGTTGCGCAGTACCGTGGAGTCGGTCAGGTCACGCTGCCAGCGGCTAATTGGGAGCTTGTTCGCCATGTGGTCGAGCATGGCATTGGCTAGCCCTAAGTTGCCCTCGGCATTTTCAAAGTCGATGGGGTTGACTTTGTGTGGCATGGTGGACGAGCCAATTTCACCAGCCTTTAGGCGATGCTTGAAATAGCCAAGGCTGACGTAGCCCCAAATGTCGCGGCACAGGTCAACCAAGATGGTGTTGCTGCGCATAAAAGCGTGGAAGAGCGCTGCCATGTAGTCATGCGGCTCAATCTGCGTGCTGTAGTCTTGGAAAGTGAGTCCGAGTCCCCAAAATTCCGAATTCTGGGTGGGCGTTTCGACGACACGTTTCGCAAATGCAGCCCAGTCTAAATCCGGGAAAGCCGCGAGGTGCGCGTTGTAGTTGCCAACCGCACCATTCATTTTGCCGAGCAACTGCACATTCTCAATATCAACTAGCGCACGGCGCAAGCGCACGACCACATTGGCGAACTCTTTGCCAACCGTCGTAGGCGTTGCCGTTTGACCATGCGTACGAGACAACATAGGCGTATCGGCATAGCGCAAAGCCATATCGGATAAGGCTTGCAGAGCCATTTTGAGCTTGGGCACAAGTACCGTATCGCGTGCGGCCTGGATTTGCAGGGCGTGGCTGGTGTTGTTGATGTCTTCGCTGGTGCAGGCAAAGTGGACGAAGTGAGCGTGTGCTTTCAGTTCGGGCAGATGAGACGCTTCGCCGAACTTTTCCACAATCCAGTATTCCACGGCTTTCACGTCGTGATTGGTAACGCGCTCAATAGCTTTAATGGCAAGCGCATCAGCTTCGGAAAAATTGGCAACCAATACTTGCAAATGGGCGCGAGCAGTAGATGTGAGTGGTTTAAATTCAGAAAAACCTGCGTCCGACAGTGCCGTAAACCAAGCCAACTCGACTTGCACGCGGCGATGCATATAGCCGTATTCGGACATCAAAGGAGCGAGAGCGGAAACCTTGGCGGCGTAGCGCCCGTCAAGTGGGGAAATGGCGAAGAGTGGAGGGTTCATTTTGGCAGTCATAAAAAGCATTTTAGGCGGATGGGTCAACGCGAGTCCTTGGGGTTCGTTAGAATGAAATGATGAAACTTATTTATGCCAATGCCAGCCCCTATGCCCGCAAGGTTCGCGTGGTACTTGCCGAAAAAAAACTAGATTACCAAAGTGCCCTAGAAAACCCATGGGTGCCTGAGACGACCATTGGCGCGTCCAATCCACTGGGCAAAGTGCCTTGTTTGGTGCTGGAAGGTGGCGAAGCGATTTTTGACTCCCGCGTGATTGTGGAATACCTCGACACTCTCTCACCCGTCGGTAAGCTGATTCCCGCCAATGGGCGCGAACGTGCCGAAGTCAAAACGTGGGAGGCCTTAGCCGATGGCGTCATGGACGCCGCTTTGACGGTGCGTATGGAGCAAACATGGCCGCATCGCACGGCAGAACAGCGCTCGCAACTGTGGATAGATCGTCACTTGGACAAGATTACAGCAGGACTGGCCGCCATGAGTCGTGGCCTTGGCGACAAACCATACTGCGGCAATATCCACATGAATCTGGCCGACATTGCCGTGGGTTCAGCTTTGGGTTATTTGGATTTCAGATTCCCACAAATCGATTGGCGCACCCCGCATCCAAACTTGGCGAAACTGTTTGAAAAGCTCTCGCTGCGCCAAAGCTTTATCGATACAGTGCCAGCTTAAGTTGCCGCCTCAACCGCATCCACAAACATAGCGGCCACATCAAACCCGGTTTGATCAAAAATTTCTTGAAAGCACGTCGGGCTGGTTACGTTGATTTCGGTCAACTTGTCCCCAATCACATCTAAGCCGACCAGCAATAGGCCACGACTGGCAAGGGTTGCACCCAATTCAGTCGCAATTTTTAAGTCCGAATCGGATAGCTTTTGTGCCACGCCTTTGCCACCTGCCGCTAAGTTGCCGCGCACTTCCCCGCCTTGGGGAATTCTCGCTAAGGCGTATGGGACGGGTTTGCCGCCAATCAGCAGTACGCGTTTATCGCCGTCTTTAATCGCGGGCAAATAGCGCTGCGCCATGATGGTCTGCCGCCCGTCTGCGGTGAGCGTTTCAGCAATCGCGCCAAGGTTGAGCGCATCGTCTTTGACGCGGAAAATACCCACGCCGCCCATGCCGTCTAGCGGCTTCAAAATGACGTCTTGGTGCTCCGCGTGAAAGGCTTTGATGCGCGCAATGTCGCGGGTCACCAAAGTCGGCGCGGCAAGATGTGAAAACTCCATCAATGCCAGTTTTTCAGGATGGTCACGCAGGGCGCGTGGGCTATTGAAGACTTTTGCGCCTTCGCGTTCGGCTTGCTCTAAGAGGTGCGTGGCGTAAAAATACTCGGAATCAAACGGCGGGTCTTTGCGCATGACCACTGCATCGAAAGCCTTGATGGCTGTGGCCTGCAGGGGCGATGCCTCGTACCAGCCTTTATCCGTATGGCCTGTGAGCCGAATAGCCTGTGTATCCGCCACCACGCCTGTGGTCTGTGTCCAGCGAATATTCTTCACTTCGCAGCTACTGACGGTGTGACCACGTTTTGCGGCCTCGCGCATCATGGCAAACGTCGTGTCTTTGTAGATTTTGAAGCTATCCAGCGGGTCGGCAATAAAGAGGATGTGCATCTGGATTTTTCTTTAAATTTCAACCTTGCTACCCAGCTCCACTACGGCGTTACTTGGCAGATACAGAAAGTCCGCTGCGTCGCTGGCGTTGTGGTGCATTTGTGCAAACAGCTTTTCGCGCCAAGGTGCCATGCCGCCGCCTATGGTGGAGACGACATTATTTCGCGACAAAAAGTAGCTAGTGGTCATCGGGTCAATATCGAATCCCAATCCGTACAGCGCTTTGAGTGCGCTCGGCACATCAGGGTCGTTTTTAAAGCCGTAGTTAATCACCACTTGCCAGCAGTGGTGGCCTAGCGAGTGGACTTCTAGACGCTTTTGCATGCCAATCCAAGGTACTTCGTGGTTGCGCACGGTGACGAACAAATTGTGCGCGTGCAGCACTTTGTTGTGCTTAAGGTTGTGCAATAGTGCGTTGGGTGTGATGTCTAGGTCTGCGGTCAAAAATACGGCTGTACCTTCAACGCGAGTGGGTGGGCTGACGAATACCGCCTGCAGGAAATCTTTGAGGCTAAACGCGTCTGCACGTTGTGCTTCCACGACGAGTTCCGAGCCGCGGTGCCATGTCACCATCAAGGCAAAAATAGCGCCACCAATCAGGATGGGGAACCAGCCGCCTTCAAATAGTTTCATCATGTTGGAGGCAAAAAACGCTAGGTCAACGATAAAAAACCAACCTGTCGCGGCAACGCAAAGCCAGAGTGGATATTTCCAGCCGTAGCGAATAACAAAAAAGGTCAGGATCGTTGTAATGAGCATGTCAACTGTGACGGCAATGCCATAAGCCGTCGCTAGATTGCCCGAAGTCTTAAACATAACGACAGCCAACACAATCGCGACGAACAAACTCCAGTTGACAAATGGGATGTAGATTTGCCCTGTGTCTTTGACACTGGTGTGCACAATTTTCATGCGCGGCAAAAACCCCATTTGAATCACTTGCTTGGTCGCGCTAAACGACCCTGTAATTAAGGCCTGCGAAGCAATCACCGCAGCCGCAGTCGCTAGCAAGAGTAGCGGAATAAGTGCCCATTCGGGAGCCATGAGGTAAAACGGATTTTTAACGGCTTCAGGATTTTTAAGGAGCAAAGCGCCCTGTCCGAAATAGTTAAGAACTAAGGCTGGCATCACCACCCAAAACCAGGCGAGGCGAATAGGTCGTTTTCCGAAGTGCCCCATGTCAGCATAAAGCGCTTCAGCTCCTGTCACGCAAAGCACGACAGCGCCCAAGATCACAAATGTTGTATGCGGATTTGCCCACATAAACCCTAGCGCATAGTGCGGTGACAACGCCCACAAAATCGCAGGATTGGTTGCAATGTGTATCACGCCTAAGAGCGCAAGCACGGTAAACCACACAAGCGTGATGGGGCCAAAAAATTTCCCAATACTGCCAGTACCGCGTTTTTGCACATAAAACAGGCCGAACAAAATGACTAAAGTCAGCGGGACAACCCAAGGTTTGCTGGCAGGTGAGATAACCTCCAGGCCTTCCATAGCGCCCAGTACCGAGATAGCGGGAGTGATGACACCATCCCCGTAAAACAGTGCCGTTCCCAAAATGCCCACAAGTATCAGCACCCTGCGAAGCTCTGGCTTGTCCTTCACGGCAGTGGAAGCTAGCGCTAACATGGCAATCAAGCCGCCCTCGCCGTTGTTGTCGGCACGTAGTACCAGCACCACGTATTTGATAGAGACGATGGTGGTAAGTGTCCAAAAGAAGATCGACAAAATGCCGTAGATGTTGTCAGGCGTAAAAGGTACATGACCAGCGCCAAACACCTCCTTCATCGCATAGAGCACCGAAGTGCCGATATCGCCGTAGACGACGCCAATGGCGCTCAGGGTGAGCGCGGCGATAGAAGATTTTGAGGTTTGCACGAGAAATAACCAGTTGGATGGATTTGTTCGAGAAGGCGCTATTGTGCTACTTTAATATGCTGCACCGCAACATATTAAACAAGGATTAAAAAATTTGTTGTGAAAGTGCACCAGCCGCCGCCGCTACGGCTGAAATATGTCTTTCGTTATAGCGGCTACTGGGCATGGTCAGGGTCAGTGATGCCGCCAAGGCGCCATTGCCTTTAAATACAGGGGCTGAAATGCCTGCCAGCTCTGGCGAGCGGTCACCAATGGCGGCAAAGTAGCCATCCTGCCTAATCTGAACCAGTTGCTTGGCTTCTTTGCTGCTTGGCTTGTAGGCTAGCCGCTCCAAGTCACTAAACGCCAGCAGCACACGTCCGCCCGCACCTCTGCTAAGGGGAAGCAGGTCACCTTCGCGGATGTGGTCGCGTAGCATTTGCTCCGAGTGGGCGCGGTAGAGGCAGAGGCGCTGCGCATGTTGCCCTGTCCCTTGAATCACGCTGTAGGCCACGCTTTCCTTGGTTTTCTTCACTAAATCTTGCAAGATCGGATAGACGACATCCCCCAGCGCAAAGCCTGCCATGTAAATGCCTTGCAGGCGCAAGATTTCACGCCCGAGTGCGTAGTTGCCGCCCAAAGTGCGCTGAATGAAGTTGCTGTGTTGCAGCGAGGCGAGCAATCGCAGGCACGTGCTTTTGTGCATGGACGTGCGCTCGGCGAAATCCGAGAGCGTGAGCGCCGTTTCACCTTGCCTAAAAACCGTTAAAAGCGACAGCGCTTTATCAACCGCCGCCACCCCGCCCGTAGCGGGTGTTTGCTCGGCAAGCGAAGGTTTTGTCGATTTTTTAGGCATGTGGTTTATGCTATGATTAATTCTATCTATAAAAATCATATTCTATCTTATGAAATCACAAAATACAGCCTTCGATAAGCCATACGACGTTTTAATCTCCGAAGTCGGCATGCGCGATGGCTTGCAATCCATTGCCAGCGTCATGCCCACAGCTAGCAAATTCAAATGGATTGATGCGCTGGTGGAAGCAGGCGTGCGCGAAATCGAAGTCACGTCCTTTGTGCCCGCTCATTTGATGCCTCAAATGGCCGATGCGGCCCAGGTGGTCAAGTACGCCATCACCAAGCCTGGCCTTAGCGTGATCTCGCTTGTACCTAACCTCAAAGGTGCCGAGGCGGCTATCGCGGCAGGCTCACACAAACTGACCATTCCGACATCGGCCAGCGTGGCGCACAGTTTGGCTAATGTGCGTAAGACACGCGAAGAAATGATCGAGGAAGTCCGCCGCATCGTGGAATACAAAAACGAAGTCGCACCGCATGTGGAAATTGAAGCAGGCGTATCGGTTGCCTTTGGCTGCACGCTGCAAGGCGTGGTGCCCGAAGACGACGTAATCTGGATGGTTGAGCAGTGCATCGCGGCGGGTGCGAACGTATCTGGCCTCGCCGATACCACGGGCATGGCGAACCCCGCGCAGGTCAAGCGCCTTTTCACTCGCGCCATTGCAGCAGTAGGCATCGAGCGCCTTGGCGCAGCGCATATGCACAACACACGCGGGCTTGGCATTGCCAATTGCTTGGCGGCTTATGACGTGGGCATTCGCGGCTTCGATACCTCGATGGCAGGGCTGGGCGGCTGCCCTCATGCGCCAGGCGCATCGGGCAACGTGGTGACCGAAGACCTCGCCTTTATGTTCGAAGCCATGGGCGTGCGCACAGGGATTGATTTGACAAAACTAATAGCTGCTCGCCAGCCCATGATAGACGGGCTTCCCGGCGAGGCGGTTTACGGCATGCTCGCACCCGCAGGGCTGACCAAAGGATTTACGTATGCAAAGTAATCTCCAACAAAACACGCTTCCATTGGCGGGCATCCGCGTCATCGAATTCACCCACATGGTGATGGGCCCCACTTGCGGAATGCTGCTTGCTGATCTTGGCGCGGACGTGATTAAGGTTGAGCCGCTCAAAGGCGACAACACACGACGCTTGCTCGGTTCTGGCGCAGGATTTTTTCCGCTTTACAACCGGAACAAACGTAGCTTTGCGGTGGACTTAAAAACGGCTGAAGGCATGGAGGCCGTGCTGAAATTGATTGCGACTGCCGATGTGGTGTCGCACAACTTCAAGTCGGACACCATGAAGGCGCAGGGTTTGGATTACGAGACACTCAAAAGTTTGCGTGATCCTGCTTTGCCCGAACTCATCTATGTCGATCACCGTGGCTTTTTGCCAGGCCCCTACGACCACCGGACGGCGTTGGATGAAGTCGTGCAAATGATGGGTGGCTTAGCTTACATGACGGGGCGGCGCGGCGACCCTGTGCGTGCAGGCTCGTCGGTCAACGACATGATGGGCGGCATCTTTGGTGCGGTGGCGTGTATGGCAGCCATCATGCAGCGACAAAAAACAGGCAAAGGTCAGCAGGTGCAGTCGGCGCTGTTTGAAAACAATATCCTACTCGTCGCGCAGCACATGATGCAATTTGAGGTGACGGGCAAAGAGGCCGCGCCCATGCCCGAGCGCATCTCCGCATGGGGCGTGTACGACGTGTTCACTGTGAAGGACGGCGAGCAAATTTTCTTGTCAGCGGTAAGTGACACGCAGTGGAAGATTTTTTGTGATGCGTTTGGCTACAACGATTTGTTTAACGATCCTCGTCTCAAAACGAACAACGACCGCGTGAACGCACGCGACTGGATGATTCCAGAATTGCGTGAGCGATTGAAAGACTTTTCAGCCGCGCATTTGACTGAGGTGTTCGAAGCCAAAGGCTTGCCATTTGCACCCATTATGAAACCGCATGATTTGCTGGATGACCCGCATATCAAGGCGTCTGGCGGGATGCAAAAAATTACCTTGCCTGATGGCGAGCGTGCAGGGGAAACGGTCAATACGATTTTGTTTCCCTTCAAGATGGACGGTGAGCACCTTGGCGTGCGGCGCAACCCACCGCGTCTGGGGGAGCATAACGACGAGATCATGCGCGAGCTGGGGTTAAAAAATGAACGATAACCCAATGACGGATTCGCTGGCGAATCCTATGGGCGTTTTCGAAGGAAACCCGATGGGTTTATGCGGCTTCGAGTTTGTCGAGTTTTCATCGCCACATGATGTTGATTTAGGCGCGGTCTTTGAAAAACTTGGCTTTAGCAAAGTTGCCAAACACAAATCGAAAAATGTGTTTTTGTATCGCCAAGGGCAAATCAATTTCATTGTGAACCATGAGCCCAAAAGCGGTGCGGCGTATTTTGCAGCCGAGCATGGATCCGCGCCTTGCGGCATGGCGTTTCGGGTCAAGGACTCGCACAAGGCCTATGCAAGGGCACTAGAGCTGGGTGCGCAGCCGATTGAAATCCCCACGGGACCGATGGAGCTGCGCTTGCCCGCCATCAAAGGCATTGGCGGTGCACCCCTTTATTTGATTGACCGCTTTGAAGACGGCAAATCGATTTACGACATTGACTTTGAGTGGTTGCCAAACGTCGTCACGGGGGCGGACAAACATCCGCGTGGGCATGGGCTCTTGCTGATCGATCACCTGACGCACAACGTCTACCGTGGCCGCATGGCGCATTGGGCACATTTTTACGAGCACTTATTTAACTTCAAAGAGATTCGTTACTTCGATATTCAAGGTGAAAAAACGGGTCTGACCTCGAAGGCGTTGACCGCACCCGACGGCATGATTCGGATTCCACTCAACGAAGAGTCCAGCAGAGGCTCGGGGCAGATTGAAGAGTATTTGATGCAGTTCAACGGTGAGGGGATTCAGCACATTGCGCTGCTTACAGAGGATATTTGTGCCACCGTGGATAGCTTGCAAATGGCGGGCGTGCCGCTGATGACGGGCCCCAACGATTACTACTACGAAGCCCTAGCCACAAGGCTTGCAGGGCATGGCGAGGCGGTGGGCGAGCTGCAAGCACGTGGCATTTTGATGGACGGATCAACAGACGGTGGCAAACCACGCCTCTTGCTGCAAATTTTTTCGCAAACGATGCTGGGCCCCGTTTTCTTTGAGTTCATCCAGCGCAAAGGGGATGATGGATTTGGTGAGGGTAACTTTAAAGCGCTGTTTGAGTCGATTGAACGCGATCAGATTAAGCGCGGCGTCATATAAATATTATTTTTAACGGAGACTTTATGAATCAAACTTTTAATTTTTCACGTCGTCAAATGCTTGCAACTACGGGAGTAATGGCCGCTAGCCCAATATCCATAAGGCTTGCAGCCCAGACTGTTAGTGATAAACCGATTAAATTTATTCTCCCTGTGGGCGCAGGCTCTGGTGTGGACGGCATTACCCGTGCCGCAAGTAACGCGCTTGGCAAGGCGCTGGGTACGTCTATCGTGATTGATAACCAGCCTGGCGCGGGCGGCGTGGTGGGTACTAACGCACTGACGAAATCTGCGCCCGATGGCAGCACGTTGTCTATCGTGTCGAATAACCACGTGATTTATCCGTCGGTTTTAAAGTCACTGCCGTTTGATCCCATCAAAGACATCACGCCGATTGCGGCGATTGGTAGCACACCGATGGTCTTAGTTGTCAACGCCAAATTCCCTGCCAAAAATATGCAGGAATTTGTCGCGCTGCTCAAAGCGAATCCTGGCAAATACAACTACGCCAGCTCGGGCAATGGCACGATTTTGCATCTTGCGGCAGAGTTGATGAAAGACGCTACGGGCACGTTCGCAACGCATATCCCTTACCGAGGCTTTGGCCCGATGATGGCCGACATCATTGGCGGGCAAGTGGATTTTGGTGTGGGGGCACTGCCAGCGGTTGCGGGACAAATCAAATCAGGTAATTTGCGTGCGATTTGTATTGCGTCCAGCCAGCGTGCGCCAAGTCACCCCGATATTCCAACAGCAGTAGAGCAAGGCTTCCCCGCATACTTAGTTGAAGGCTGGTTTGCTGCTGTGGGGCCTGCCAAGATGAGCGCGGAAAGCGTTAAACGAATCCATGGGGCAATCGTTACGGCGTTTGCAAGCGATGAAGTCAAAGCTGCGATGGCGCGGCAAGGCAACACCATTAACATTCAATCGCCAGAAGCTTCGAATGCGTTCTTTCAGTCAGAGCTGAACAAATACGCCGCCGTTGTGAAGAAGGCGGGGATTAAGCCAGATTAGACGTCAGTTGCGACCATAAAAAAGCCCCTCTTGAGGGGCTTTTTTATTTGTGAGAGCCGCAAATTACTTGTTGCTCAAGCACTCTTTCATGAAGGCTTTGCGCTCGTCGCCTTTGAGTGTTTTTGCTTTGTTGTCTGCATTGCAAGCCGCCATGCGGTTAGCTGGCTTAGCGGGTTCTGCTTTGGCGCTCAAGCATTCTTTCATAAAGGCTTTACGCTCGTCACCTTTCAGAGTTTTTGCTTTGGTATCAGCATTGCAAGTCGCCATTTTGTTTTGTTGTGGGTTTTTAGCGTCATCAGCCGCTTGCGCGGCACCAAAAGACAAAGCCAAACCGAAAGCGAGCAGGGATAAGATTTTTTTCATGAGAAGTACTCCAAAGATTAAAAAGGGGGTTAAACCAAGGTATCCAAAACTGGATACTGAATTTAACGGTAATTTCTAGCTTGCGTTGACGGGGGTTTTCCCGAGGATGGGCGGCCTCCGCCAGCAGGCGCACGGCTGCCGCCCGCTGGGCCACGTCCACCGCCGCCTGCAGGTGTATGGCCTCGGGAAGCGCCGCCTGATGCGGGGCGCGGGGCATTGCCGTTTGCGCGACTGCCAGCGCCTTGGCCTGGGCGACCACGCGGTGGGCGATCGTTTAGGCGCTGACGCATCTCTTGCATGGCTGCTTTGGCTGCGGCCTGCATCACTTCGCGACTTGGTGGTTTGCCTGCGCCGCCCCAAATGGTTTGGCGTCCCATTGCAATCGGCTCGCCGCGCTCGCCCGGCTCGGGTGCAAAGTCAGGCATCGGCACACGTTCAATTTTTTGCTTGGTGAAGTGCTCGATGGATTCGAAAAAGCCTTCTTCGTCAAGACTGACCAAGCTGACCGCTTCGCCCGGGCGTCCTGCGCGGCCTGTGCGGCCAATACGGTGCACGTAGTCCTCACTCACGTTCGGGATTTCGTAGTTCACGACATGCGGCAAATCGTCAATGTCGATACCACGTGCGGCAATGTCTGTCGCCACCAAGGCGCGAATCGTGCCAGCCTTAAAGCCTTGCAGCGCCTGCGTTCTGGCGGCTTGGCTTTTGTTGCCATGCAGTGCCAGTGCTTCAATGCCGTGTTTAGTCAAATGCTCAGCGACCGAGTTTGCGCCAAATTTGGTGCGTGTAAACACCAGTACTTGACTCCAGTTGTGCGTCTGGATGATGTGCGTGAGTAGCGCTTTCTTTTTGCCGCGTCCCACCAAATGGTGCGACTGCGTAATGCGCTGCACCGTCGTGTTGCTAGGCGTGACCTGAATCGACTTGGGGTTGTTCAAAAGTCCCTGCGCCAGCTTGCGAATCTCGTCGCTAAACGTGGCGGAGAACAAGAGCGTTTGTTTTTGCTTGGGTACCAAGGAGAGCACACGGCGGATGTCGGGCAAAAAGCCCATGTCCAGCATACGGTCGGCCTCGTCCAAAATCAGCATTTGCACGGTGGATAAATCTAGTTTGCCTTGCTCATTCAGATCTAACAGACGACCTGGCGTGGCAACGACGATATCAACGCCGCGGCGCAGGGCGCTGATTTGCGGATTCATGCCTACGCCGCCAAAAATGACGGTTGAGGTGAGTTGTAAATGTTTGCCGTAAGTACGAACCGATTCTTCGACCTGCGCTGCGAGTTCGCGTGTGGGAGTCAGCACCAGCACACGTGTGCCGATACCGCCAAATTTGTTTTTGGCGGATGCGCTCATCGCAAGGCGGTGCAGCATCGGCAGCGTAAACGCGGCTGTTTTGCCTGTGCCTGTCTGGGCGCCAGCCAGCAAGTCGTGACCTTGCATCACGAGGGGAATGGCTTGGGCTTGGATGGGGGTAGGAGTGTCGTAACCCTCCTCAGTGATAGCGCGTAGCAGCGCGGGGGCTAGGTTTAATTCTGTAAAAGTCATATCCGATTGTCTCACGTGCGGGTTTTCCCGAGGATTGCATACATAAAGGTAACTTGTCTCACTACACTTCGCCCCTTCTTTTTGGTTTCTTCTCTTTCAAAGGTTTGTGCATGCGTGTATTTTTGTTTTGTTTAGTTTTGCTGGCTTCGAGCGCTTTTGCCCAACCCACACCGAAGTCCCATCCACCGATTCAACTTGCCATGATTGAGGGCTTGAGTGGCCCTTTCGCTAATACGGGCGATGCGGTTTATCGCAATTTGGTGTGGGCGCTGGAGCGTGTGAATGCTCGCGGTGGCGTGAAGACAAAACTGGGGATGCAAAAGCTGGCACTCAAACAATACGACAGCAAAGGGCAAAACGAAGAAGTGCTCACATCGCTCAAAAGCGCCATTGACGACGGCGCGCGCATTGTGCTGCAAGGTAATTCGTCTGCGAACGCACTAACGCTCATTGACGCGATCAATAAGCACAACGAACGCGAACCCAGCAAACGCGTCGTGTTTTTGAACTACTCCGCCGTCGATCCAGCGCTTACCAACGAGCGTTGCAGCTTTTGGCATTTCCGTTTTGATGCCAGCTCCGATATGCGCATGGCGGCCTTGGTCGATGTACTCAAACAAGATACGACTTTGAAGTCGGTGTACCTGATTGGGCAAGACTACAGTTTTGGTCAATCGGTACTGCGCGAGGCCAAGCGCCAATTGGCTTTGCAGCGTCCTGATGTGCAAGTGGTGGGGGACGAACTGCACCCGATTGGACGCGTCAAAGACTTTACGCCCTACGCCGTCAAAATCAAATCCAGCGGTGCAGAGGCGGTTATTACGGGTAACTGGGGGAACGATTTAACGCTATTGGTTAAAGCCGCGAAAGATGTGGGATTTACAGGCAAGTTCTACACTTTTTACGGCAATGCACTGGGTGCGCCCGCCGCCATTGGCGAGGCGGGCGTGGGCAAACTGATCGCCGTGGCGGATTGGCTACCCAATTACAGCAATCCTAAGAATCCGCAAGCCAGTGAGCGCTTTATGACAAGCTTTAGAGGCCGTTATCCCAAACCCGCAGACGATTACGTCCACATGCGGATGCAGCTGATGGTGGAGGCGCTGGCGGGTGCGATTAACAGCGCGGGCAGTAGCGATGCGGTTGCGATTGCACGCGAGTTAGAAAAAGCGACGGTCACTTTTGCGGGGCAGTCAGGCGAGATGCGAGCTAGCGATCACCAGTTCCAGCAGTCCCTGATGGTGGGCGTGATGGGACGCAAAGGCGATGCGGGCGTGAAGTTTGACGTGGAAGGCTCGGGCTATGGGTTTAAAGTGGTGCGGGCACTGAGTTCTTTCCAAGCGGCTTTGCCGACTAGCTGCAAGATGGCGAGGCCTTGATTTATTATTAAAAAATAAGCTATTATCTTTAATAGTGGTAATTCTTATTAAAGGACACAACAATTGAGCGCACGGATCACTGGTCAATACGAAACTAGCATCGCAGGGGGCGAAACCGTGCGTGCTTTTGTGCCACATCCTTTGCCTCCCGAGCCCATGCTTGATTTTGGCGGTAAACGTCTACAACTGCTTGAGCAAGCGACTTTGGCCGTAGGGCGGCTAGATAGCGTCAGCACTCTACTCCCCGACCCGCAGCTATTTTTGTATGCCTACGTGCGGCGCGAAGCCGTTCTTTCCTCGCAAATCGAAGGTACACAGTCGTCCCTCTCTGACTTGCTTTTGTTTGAGTCGAATGAAGCCCCAGGCGTACCGCTGGACGACGTGCAGGAAGTTAGCAATTACGTTGCCGCTTTAGAGCACGGTATGACTCGTCTAGGTTCGGGTTTCCCGTTGTGTAACCGCCTGCTGCGTGAAATGCACGAACAGCTGATGCGCAAAGGGCGTGGCAGCAACAAAGAACCAGGCGAATTTCGCCGCAGTCAAAACTGGATTGGTGGTACACGTCCCGCAAACGCCCACTTCGTCCCGCCCCCCCCGCAGCAAGTCACCGTGTGCATGGGCGCGCTAGAAGCCTTTTTGCACGACAACCATTCCCATCCCGCCCTAGTGCGTGCCGCGTTAGCGCATGTCCAGTTCGAAACCATCCATCCGTTTTTAGACGGTAATGGCAGGCTCGGACGTCTACTCATAGCACTCTTGCTGCATCACGATGGGTTACTGAGTCAGCCGCTGCTCTACCTTAGCTTGTACTTCAAAGAGCACCGCAGCACCTACTACGAGCTACTTGATCGCGTGCGCACGCATGGCGACTGGGAAGCGTGGCTAGATTTTTTTCTAGAAGGCGTAGCCAGCACCGCCAACGCTGCAGTGCGCACGGCGCAAAGCCTCACTCAGCTGTTCGCTGGCGATATCGCCCGCGTGGGGGAACGCGCTGGTTCCAGCGTGACATACAGCCCTTTGCAGGTGCTCGCCAGCCTACGCGCCAAGCCCGTGTCCACCATCAAACAACTCGCCGCCAGTAGCGGGTTAACCTACCCATCAGTCGCCAAAGCTTTAAAACTGTTGGTAGAGCAAGGTGTTGTGCACGAACTCACAGGTGGACGCCGTAATCGCGTATTTGTGTATAGCCAATACCTACAACATCTCAACGAAGACGGCGGCGCTTGACTGCTAAACTTGCATCGTCTGTACTGTTTATTACATCTTGAAAGATTGCCATGAGCCAAGCGAATCCCCTCATCATCGACTGCCACGGTCACTACACTACTGCGCCTAAAGCCCTAGAGACATGGCGCAACGCGCAAATCGCGGGCATCAAAGACCCAAGTCTGATGCCTAAAGTTAGCGATCTCAAAATCAGCGACGACGACATCCGCGAGACGATTGACAACAACCAATTGAAGCTAATGAAAGAGCGCGGCTCAGACATGACGCTGTTCTCGCCTCGTGCGAGTTTTATGGCGCATCACATTGGCGATTTCAATGTCTCCGCGACTTGGGCGGCGATTTGCAATGAGCTGGTTTACCGCGTGAGCGCCCTCTATCCCGACAACTTCGCCACGGTTGCCATGCTGCCGCAAAGCCCAGGGGTTGACCCTGCGACCTGCATCCCCGAGCTAGAAAAATGCGTGAAGGAATACGGCGCAGTCGGCATCAATTTGAATCCTGATCCAAGTGGCGGACACTGGACATCACCGCCTCTGACCAACAAGCATTGGTACCCGATTTACGAGAAGATGGTGGAGTACGACTTGCCCGCCATGATTCATGTCTCCACTAGTTGCAACGCGTGCTTTCACACCACGGGCGCACATTATTTGAACGCGGACACCACGGCGTTTATGCAATTGTTAGAGGGCGATTTGTTTAAAGATTTCCCAACGCTCAAGTTCCTCGTTCCGCACGGTGGCGGCGCAGCGCCCTACCACTGGGGACGTTTCCGTGGTCTTGCCATGATGCTGAATAAGCCGAAATTAGAAGAGCATTTGCTGAACAACGTCTTTTTTGACACCTGCGTCTATCACCAGCCAGGCATCGATTTACTCACCACCGTCGTCCCCAGTAAAAACATCTTGTTTGCCAGCGAGATGATTGGCGCTGTGCGTGCGATTGATCCACAAACAGGCTTCCAGTTTGACGACACTAAGCGCTATATTGAAGCGAATACCAAGCTGAGCGCGGAAGAGAAATATCAAGTTTATGAGGGCAATACGCGCCGCGT
>JANPAS010000049.1:0-10912 GCA_031430035.1 Comamonadaceae bacterium
AACGCGGGCACATGGACATCAGCCATGCTTGCGCTCCCACAGTCCCATCAAGCCACGCGGCGCAAAGATGACGATGAGGACGATGAAAGTACCCATCCACAGTTGCCAATGTTTGCCAAGCCCATTTGGCAAATCTTTAAAGAGGGAGAGCAATATCTCAAAACTAAACGCACCCACAATGGCACCCGCAAAGTTACCCATACCGCCTAAAACCAGCATCATGATGGCGTGGGCACTCATGTGAAAGCCCATCAATTCTGGATTGACGAAGCCGCTTTGTGCGCCGTATAAATAGCCCGCCAAACCCGCCAATCCTCCCGCGATCGTGAAAGCGGTCAATTTGTATTTGAATGTGCCGTAGCCCATGGCACGCATGCGATGCTCATTGATGCGAATGCCCGCTAGGGCACGTCCTGTGGGACTCCAGAGCAATTTGCGCAGGACAGCATAAACGATGAGCATCATCACCAGCGTGAAATAGTAGAAATGCGTTTTGTTATCCAAATCAAATGTTTGAATGCCAAAAATAGACGTGGTTGGTTTGAAGTTGATGTAGAGACCATCCGAGCCGCCGAGTACCTTGTTATCAAAAAATAAGAAGTACACCATCTGCGCAAACGCCATCGTCACCATGATGAAGTAAATGCCATGTGTACGCACGACAAAAAATCCGATGATGAGTGCTGCAAGGCTAGACGCCAGCACCGCCAGCGGAAGCGTCCACCAAAGACTGACCGCAGCGCCTTCGGGCGTGAGGAAAGCGAGGGCATAGCCTGCGAGGCCAAAGTAAGCGGCGTGACCCAGAGAGACTAACCCCGTCACACCTTGCAACAGATCGAGACTCATGGCAAAGATGGCCAAAATCATCATCCGTGTAATCATCTCTTTGTAGAAATCAGATCCCAAAGAATCGGAGATAAAGGGAAAGGCGATAAGGCACAGCAAAGCCACTACCAATGTGGCCTGCAGGCCTTTTGGCAAAATTTCTAAATTGGCGCGTGCGGCGCTCATTGTTTAAATAATCCTTCGGGCTTCCACAAAAGCACTGCAGCCATCAGTACGTACACCAGCATCCCCGAAATCGACGGCAGCAGTACCTTGCCAAAGGTGTCTACAAACCCCACCAAGAGCGCGGCAATGAGCGCACCGCGCACTGAGCCAATGCCACCAATCACCACGACCACAAAGCACATGATGAGCACGCTGCTCCCCATGTTTGGATAGACGCTACTAGTGGGCGCAGAGATCATGCCGGCAACAGATGCCAAGGCAACACCCAGCGCAAACACCACGGCATGAATCAGCTTGATGTTGATGCCGAGCGCTTCTGCCATTCGGCTGTTGAAAGCACCAGCGCGAATTTTCATGCCCAGTTTGGTTTTGCTAATCAGCCAGTACAGACCCAAAGCCAAAGCCACACAAACGCCTGACATGGCAAGGCGGTAAACAGGGTAAGAGAGCGTATCGGTCAGCGGAATGGAGGCTGACAGCAGATCGGGAATTGTCACGCCATGCACGTCGTCACCCCACAGCATGGAGCGCAGCTCTTCAAAGATGTAAATCAGACCAAAGGTCAGCAGAACTTGGTCGAGATGATCGCGCTCATAAAAGTGACGGAATAAGAGCCACTCCAGAGCCAGTCCAAATACAACGGACAGCAGCGTCCCCACGAGGATGGCTAAGGTGAGACTACCTAAGAGTCCACTTAGAGCATAGGCAAGGTAAGCCCCCAGCATATAAAAACTGCCATGCGCTAAATTGACCACGCCCATGATGCCAAAAATCAGCGTCAAACCCGCTGCCAGCATAAAGAGCAAGAGACCGTATTGAACGCTATTGAGTAGCTGGATAAAAAAGGTGGGTAGATCCATCACCATAGGTGATTAGCCCATCTTGCAACCTGTGCCAGGGTCGGACAAGCCTTTAATAGCAAGCCCTAGCACTTTGTTTTCGCCGTTTTTAACGACGCGCAGGTAGATATCTTGCACAGGGTTGTGCGAGGCGCTCATCTTCCATTTGCCACGCGGGCTGTCAATCACGGCTGTTTCCATCGCTTTGTAGAGTGTTACGCGTTTGGAGAGATCGCCGCCCACTGCTGCCATGCCTTTGGCGAGCAAATACGCAGTGTCATAGCCTTGCACGGCGTACACGTCGGGCTGCATTTTGAACTGCTTGACATAAGCCAATCGGAATGCTTTGTTGCGCGGCGTATCGAGAGCGTCGCTGTAGTGCATCGTGGTGACCACGCCTTCAGCGGCTGCGCCTGCCGCCTCTAGCGTGCCCTCAGTCAACGTACCTGCGCCATACAGTGGAATTTTCTTATTAAGACCCGATGCGGCGTAGTCCTTCATAAACTTAGCTGCTCCCGCACCTGCAAAAAAACAAGCCACGGCATCGGGTTTGAGTGCGGCAATTTCGGTGAGTAGCGCTTGAAACTCCACACTAGGGAAGGGCGCCCACAGTTCCTTAGCAATCACGCCGCCCTTTGGCACAAAGCCTTCTTTAAAACCTTCCAACATCTCTTCGCCAGCGGTGTACTTCCAAGAAATCCAAACTACTTTTTTGTGACCCTTTGCCAGCATGACCGCGCCGAGTCCGTTCGTTAGTTGGTAACTGGTATAGGACGTGCGAAAAACATTAGGCGCACATAACGAGCGTGTCGCTGCATGCAAGGCCGCAGTCGGGATGATGGAGAGAACACCGCTTTCACGAGCCACTTTTTGAATGCCTAATTGCACGCCCGAATGAACCGAACCCACCAGTACATCGACCTTGTCACGCTGTACAAGCTTATTGGCGTTT
Source organism: Comamonadaceae bacterium (assembly GCA_031430035.1). GTDB lineage: Bacteria > Pseudomonadota > Gammaproteobacteria > Burkholderiales > Burkholderiaceae_C > JASGCK01. Next base: position 2,803 of record JANPAS010000049.1, read on the forward strand.
TCAATCGCCTTGGCAGGATCGGACTCATCGTCTACTTTAAAGAATTCGACTTCGCGTCCGCCAATCTTGCCGCCCAGCTCTTTCAAACCAAGATGGAAGCCGTTTTCAATCGCCACGCCTAACTGCGCAAACGTACCTGTGTAGGGCAACATAAACCCCACGCGCAGTTTGGCTGCTGGCGTTTGCGCTAGAACTGGCAGGAGGCTGCTTGTTGCTCCTGCTAAAGCAAAACTAGATGAAAGAAGTTGACGCCGAGTGGTATTCATAAAATCCAAAAGTCCTTGTGTTTAAGCTAATTTGCAACCAACGCCAGAGTCTGACAGCGCTTTCGCGGCAACCCCCAGCACTTTGTTCTCTTTGTCTTTGACGACGCGCAGGTAAATGTCTTGCACGGGGTTGTGGGCTTGGCTCATCGTCCATTTGCCGCGCGGAGAATTAATCACAGCGCCTTGCATGGCTTTATAGAGGGAGGCTTTGTTGGTCAAATCGCCTTTGACGGCGTTCGCGCCTTGAATGAGCAAGAGGCCCGTGTCATAACCTTGTACGGCGTATACATCGGGCTGCATTTTGTATTGCTTGGCATAGGCAAGGCGGAAGGCTTTGTTGCGCGGTGTATCGAGCGAGTCACTGTAATGCAGCGTCGTCATCACGCCATTGGCGGCGGGACCTGCTGCGTCCAACACGCCTTCAGTCAAGAAGCCAGAGCCATACAGTGGAATCTTGCCTTGCAGACCAGCAGCAGCGTAGTCCTTCATAAATTTAGCAGCACCGCCACCTGCAAAGAAGCACGCAACCGCATCAGGTTTCAGTGCTGCAATTTCAGTCAAAAGCGCTTGAAATTCGACGTTAGGGAAAGGCAAGCCCAGCTCTTTCACAATCGTGCCGCCTGCGGCAAGGTAGCTTTCTTTAAAGCCTTCAAACGCCTCGTCGCCAGCGGCGTATTTCCAGCTAATCCATACCACACGCTTGTGGCCTTTGTCAGCCACCACTTTACCCAGCGCTTTGGTTGGCTGAGAATTAGTGAAGGAGGTGCGGAATACATTCAAGGCGCACAAACCACGGGTCGCGGCATGCACGCCTGCGTTTGGAATCAAACTTAGCACGCCTGAATCGCGGGCCACTTTATGAATACCCATTTGCACACCCGAGTGCACTGTGCCCACAAGCACATCGACCTTGTCGCGCTGCACCAGTTTGTTAGCGTTCTCAATCCCTTTGGACGGATCCGATTCATCATCCACTTTAAAGAACTCAACCTCGCGTCCACCCAGCTTGCCGCCTTGTTCAGTGAGCGCCATGCGAAAACCGTTTTCAATGGCCACACCCAGTTGAGCGAAGGTTCCTGTGTAGGGCAACATCAAGCCGACGCGTAGCTTAGTGGTTTGCGCAGAAGCGCTAGATGCTAAAAATCCCGTGGAGGCCACGCCAGCTATGGCGGCACCTTGGGACAAAACTTGACGACGGGTAGAGCTCATGAACATTCCTTAGTAAAAAAAGATGCGAAACAAGACCTGAATCTTAAGCGTAGTGTCTCTAAGGGGTGCATTATCGTGCTGATCTTGATAACACTTGTGCACAATGTAGGATGGCTATTTATTCAAACTCTTCATCATGACAACACAAAAAGTTCAATTCCAATGGGATGACCCGTTACTGCTTGACTCCCAACTCACAGACGACGAGCGCATGATCCGCGATGCGGCGCGTGCCTATTGCCAAGACAAACTGCTGCCTCGGGCAACACTCGCCTTCCGCAACGAGTACACCGATCCTGCCATCTTTACCGAGATGGGCGAACTGGGGCTGTTGGGCGCAACCATCCCCGAAGCCTACGGTGGCTCTGGTCTAGGCTATGTGGCATATGGCCTCATCGCCCGCGAAGTCGAGCGTGTGGACTCGGGCTATCGCTCCATGATGAGCGTGCAAAGCTCACTCGTGATGGTCCCTATCAATACGTTTGGTACTGAGGCACAAAAGCAAAAATACCTGCCTAAGCTGGCAACGGGTGAATGGATTGGTTGCTTTGGTCTGACCGAGCCCGATCACGGCTCCGACCCTGCATCTATGGCGACCCGCGCCAAAGCGGTAGACGGTGGTTATGTGCTCACAGGCAACAAGATGTGGATTTCCAACGCGCCGATTGCCGACGTGTTTGTGGTCTGGGCGAAATGCGCAGGCGGCGACCACGATGGACGCATCAAAGGCTTCATCTTAGAAAAAGGTATGAAGGGCTTGTCTGCTCCTGCCATTCACGGTAAGGTGGGACTGCGTGCTTCGATTACGGGTGAAATTGTGATGGATGGCGTGGAGATATCTGAGGCGCAAATGCTGCCAACCGTGGCAGGACTGAAAGGCCCATTCACCTGCCTTGACTCGGCACGTTTTGGTATTGCTTGGGGTGCATTAGGCGCGGCAGAAGACTGCTGGTTTAGAGCGCGTCAATATGTACTGGATCGCAAGCAATTTGGTCGTCCACTGGCGGCGAATCAACTCATTCAAAAGAAATTGGCCGATATGCAAACCGAGATCACGCTTGGCCTGCAAGGCTGTTTGCGTCTGGGGCGCATGAAAGACGAGGGCACGGCGAGCGTGGAGATCACCAGCATCATGAAACGCAATTCTTGCGGCAAAGCGCTAGACGTGGCACGCCTTGCACGCGACATGATGGGCGGTAACGGTATCAGTGACGAGTTTGGTGTGGCGCGGCATTTAGTCAACCTTGAGGTAGTCAATACCTACGAAGGTACGCATGACATTCATGCGTTGATCTTGGGTCGTGCGCAGACGGGGATTCAGGCGTTTAGTTGATCGAGACATCAAACAACACTGCGATACGCACTAGGGCTTTGCCCCGTGTGTTCGCGAAATACACGACTAAAGTGCGACAAATTGTTGAATCCCCAATACAGCGCAATGTCGGTAATAGGTCGATGTATAAAGGCGGTTTGCTGCAAATCACGAATACACGCTTCTAGTCGCTGCCGCAAGATGTAGCTGGCGAGCGTTTCGTCTTCTTCTGTAAAGGCGTTGTGCAGATGGCGCTTGCTGCAATTAAGCGCATGGGCTATGCCGTCGATCGACAGCTTTGGGTCACGTAAGTTTCTGGAGACGTAAGCCTGAATACGATCTTTGAGTGCTTCGCGCTGCGTGGCGTGAGTTGATTCCCCCGCAAGCTCTAAAAGGGATAGTTGTGCTAGCTGCATGATGAGCTCTCCAGCGCCGCGTGCCGCATCGTCGCTCATGCTAGGCAGCTCTTGCCAAGTGCTGCGCATCGTCTCTAAAGCCACACGCGAGATGCCCGTCCCCGTTCCAGCTTGACGCGCCATGAGCGTATCGAGTTTTACGCCGCGCTCAATCATTTTTTCTTTAGGCAGCATCACTATCAAGTGCTCTGCGCGTACGGGGCTTTCAATAGCATAACTGCCCGTTGTGTCATAGATAACCCATTTGCCCGAGCCCGTACTGGCACGTCGCCCTTGCTGCTCAACAGAAGCACTTCCCTGCCAAGGAGCAACAATTTTGAGGTAGGCCGCATCGCTAGCACGAGCGACCTGGGCCTGACTTTTGACGCGGTGTCGATTGGCCTCTAAGCGGGTCAAAATGACATCGCCCGCTTGCAACCGAGTCATATGCCCATCGAATTCGGTGTCCCCATAAAGATCCGACTCTAGGCCATAGAAACTTTGATTGACCCACTCGCGCCACTGTGGCGCACGATCTCGCGCACTCACGTTGTCGGTTGTAACGATAGTTGCGGCTTTCATAGTGCATAAATTATCGCCGTCACAAAGTCAGTTCAACCCATTCGTGGTTGAGGGTTAACCCACCCTGCTTTGCGCGGGGAGTCTAGTAGTCTGTGCACGTGCAGCACAGCGCGGTACTAAAGGTCGATTTACGATTCGACGCTAAATCAAATTCATTTTTAAATTTTTTAAAAGGAAAGTAAATCATGACAACTACCACTCGTAGGCAAGTGATCAAAACCACTGCCGCTATGGGCGCAATAGCGGCAGCGCCCAGTTTGTTTGCGCAAACAACAGCTCCCGTTCGTGTAGGGTACGCCATGGCTCGCACGGGCCCGTGGACGGGCGGCGCGCAAGTCAGTCAAGAGCCTAATTACCTGCTTTGGGCAGAGCAACAAAACGCCAAAGGTGGTTTGGATGTCAAAGGCGTTCGTCGTCCGATTGAGCTCATCAGCTCCGACGACCGCAGTGACGTTGAAACCGTGGTTCGCACCTATGAAAAGTTGATGGGCAGTGACAAGGTCGATATCGTTTTGCCACCTTGGGGTAGTAATGCCAATTTTGCGGTTGCCCCCTTGGCTAATCGCTTTGGTTATCCATTTGTTGCGCCAACGGCACTCTCACGTCGGTTGGTAGAAATGAAATTACCGTATTTTTTCTTGATGCTGCAACAGCCTAAGCCCATGTGCGAGGCACTTGTCGAGATGTTGAAAGCCAATGGCGCTAAAACCTTGGCTTGCGTTTATGTAGATGATTTATTTGGCTTAGAGAACTATGCGGCGCTCAAAGTGGCATTGGCGGGCAGCGGTATCACCATGGTGCAAGACACTAGTTACCCGGGCGGTGTTAAAGACCTCTCGCCCGTTCTGCGTTCGATCAAAGACAAAAATCCTGATGCCTTTGTTGGCTTTACCTATCCACCCGATACGATTTTGGCCAGCCGCCAATCTAAAGAAATTGGCTTTAATCCGAAGTTTTTCTACGCCTCGGTGGGTACAGCCTTCCAGCTCTACCGCAACGTGATGACACCAGCAGGTGCAGAAGGCGTTTTAGGCATGGGTTCTTGGAACCAAAAAACAAGCCCTTCTGCTAAGGCCTATTTTGATGCACATGTTAAGAAGTTTGGCGCAGCCAAAGAACCCGATCGCTGGGCTAGCGGCCATTGCTGGGCTGGACTGGAAATCATCACCCAAGCGGTTGCCAAAGTGGGACTGGATCGTAAAGCCATGCGCGACTACATTGCCAATACAACGCATAAAACAATTATTGGCGATGTCAAATTTACGGGTAGCGAGAACACCGCGACACCCGGCACTGTGTCGCAGTGGCAAAACGGAGAGTTTGAAGTAGTCTGGCCAGTAAAGGTAGCCACGGCTAAGCTAAACGCTGCTAAACCAGCTTGGAGATAACTTGTCTGCGGGTGCTTGGTTTGAGCTGATTGCTTCAGGGTTGATAACGGGCGGTATTTATGCGCTGGTTGCCCTGGGGTTGAATTTGCAATACGGCTTGATGCGCATTTTGAATATCGCTCACGGCGAGTTTTTAATGCTGGGCGCGTACTTTACTTGGATGGCACAGACGACATTCGGCTGGCATCCACTGTTGTTGGTACCCATCTCATTTGCGGTGCTGATGCTGCTGGGCTTAGCCATTCATTGGCTGTGCTTTCGCCGTTTAACCGCTACTTCCCCTAACCTTGATATCTTTGAGGCTAGGGGATTGATGGTGTCGTTTGGGCTCATGTTTTTGGTTCAAAATTTTGTCAATTGGCAATGGGGTGGCGATTTGCGCGGCTACGACTTTTTGACTGAACCCGTGCGCATCGGCACAACCCAATTTGCGCCGAACAAGCTGCTGGTCTTTGCGCTCGCACTGGCATTTGCAGGCGGCATGATTGTGTTGTTGCAAAAAACATTACTCGGCAAGGGCGTTCGCGCGCTGATGCAATCCTCTGTTGGGGCGCAGTTAATGGGTATTAATACACGCGTCCTCCATCCGTTTATGTTTGGCATTGGCCTGGGCCTATCTGGCGTGGCGGGCTGTTTGTTATCGATGGCGTACACCATTTCGCCCTCTATGGGTGAGCCCTATACGGTGACGGCTCTCATCGTCATTACGCTTGGCGGTTTTGGCAGTATGGGAGGTGCTTTGGCGGGTGGCTTACTGCTCGGCGTGGTGGAGGCCATCGGCATGCACTACACCAATCCGTCGCTGAAAGCATTGCTTTCGTATGGCGTGTTTATTGGCGTTTTGCTATTGCGCCCAGAAGGTCTATTTACCCGCAAGAGTCGAAAGGCTTAATGACTATGGCAAATCGAGAACTTTTAACGCGCGATCTTTTGGTGTTGTTCGGCCTTTGCGGTTGGGCATTGGCGTTGCCATACTTTGGTAGTGAATTCATGGTCTCGATGGGCTTGACATGCCTGATGTATGTGGCACTGTCGTCTAGCTGGGGCTTGTTTTGCGGCAGCTCGCGTTATTTATCGCTCGCGACTTCCGCATTTTTTGGTATTGGTGCGTATACCAGTGCTATCGCTTTAGAGCAGTTTGGTTGGCTACAGTCCATTGCGCTAGGTGCAGGATTGGCGGTTGTGGTTGCTGTGATCATGGGAGCGGCAGTGTTGCACTTGCGCGGCACATATTTCGCCGTCTTAACGTTTGGTATGACTGAGCTGATCCGCCACGCGGTGACGTATTGGGAAAAAAGCGTGACAGGCACGGTGGGGCGGGTGCTTAGTGTTGTGCCAGATCGTGACACTATTTATTTGACCGTATTGGTGCTGGCGGCAGGCACGGTCGCCTTGTCGATTTGGATAAGGCGTACAAAATTTGGTTTGGCCTTAATGGGTATTGGCGCTGACGAGCAAAGAGCGCAAACTTTAGGTGTCAACACCAAGGTCATCAAAATTATTGGTTTTGCATTGACGGCGGCTGTTGCGGGCGCAGTTGGCGCAGCGATGTCGGTGCGCTGGACTTATATTGATCCGCATACGGTGTTCAATCCTTTTATTGGCTTTCAGACGGTTTTGATTGCGCTGATTGGCGGCGCGACAACACTTTGGGGTCCGCTGATTGCCGCGATTGTGTTTAGCTTGCTGGCAGAAACACTGCGGCTACAAGCACCGCAAATTTATATGATGACGCTGGGCTTGCTCCTCATTGTTTGCGTACTCTATTTGCCAGGCGGTCTGGCATCCCTGCGCTGGGATAGCTATAAGACTTGGTGGGCAGATGGCAAGTCGTGGTGGAGGGTTCGTAAATACGAGTGGAGCGGTGACAAAGCGAGCGATAAAAAACGCCGCAAGGAGCGTCGCCTTGTCCTTTAACTCGTCCGCTCCTATTTTGCTAGATGCACAAAACGTGACTGTCCGATTCGGCGGCTTGGTCGCTGTGGGCAATGTGAGCGCCTCACTCCGCGCAGGCGAGTTGGTCGGCATCATTGGCCCTAACGGCGCGGGCAAAACAACGTTTTTTAATGCTATTTCTGGCGTGCAAGAACTCTCTGGCGGCAAGCTCTTGCTAGCAGGCCGTAACCTAGCAGGGCGCAAGGCGCATAGGTTTGCCGCGCTAGGGCTGGCGCGTACGTTTCAAACCCCCCGCGTTTTTAGCGATATGTCCGTGCTGGCTAACGTCGAATTTGGCCTCAAATTTGCGGGCCGCAGGCGGCGTAAATATATTTTGTGGGGTGATGAGGTTGGCGTGCCTTGGGCTTTGAAGGACGCAAGCAGCATTTTGCGTTTGATTGGTCTGGATGAGCAAACCAGCCTTCGCGCAGGGGACATCACGCCGTCGCAACAAAGACTGCTAGAGGTTGGCATGGCACTGGCCACACGGCCCCGTATTTTGCTGCTGGATGAAGTGGCGGCAGGCTTAACCGAGGCTGAAATTGACAACATGGCTAGGCTGATTAGTCGCTTGCGCGATGAATTAGATCTCACGGTGGTGTGGATTGAGCATGCCGTGAAAACATTGCTGCAGCATGTGGAGCGCGTCATTGTGCTGCATCAAGGTCGAATCATTGCCGACGGTGCGCCCAAAGCGGTGACTCAAAACGCTGAGGTCATCGAGGCCTATTTAGGGGACGAAATGGTGGAAGCATCATGATGTGGCATCAACCTGCTTTTGAGCTGGGCAGTGGCGCTCATGCCCGTTTGCGTGTGCGCGGCTTAAGTGCTGGCTACGGCCCAATTGCGGTTTTGCGCGGTTTAAGTTTAGACATCGAGCCTGGCCTCACCGTCATTTTGGGACCTAATGGCGCTGGCAAAACAACGCTGCTTCGAGCGCTTAACGGTTTGATTCCGTTTGCAGGTGAAGTGCTGTACAACGGCGAAGATCTACCAGAAAAAACGCATGAAATCGTCAGTGCA
>JANPAS010000050.1:0-1587 GCA_031430035.1 Comamonadaceae bacterium
CACGTGCAACAGCCAAGCAATTTAATATCCCAGTCGTGATTCAGCAAAACGGGCTTCTCGTCAAACACTACGTCAAATAAATCCTTTTTCTTTTATCTAACTTTTTAAAAATTATGTCTAAATCTTTTGATGTCATCGTTATTGGCGGCGGCCCTGGCGGCTACGTGGCTGCTATTCGTGCTGCGCAGCTCGGCTTTAGCGTTGCGTGTGTTGACGCTGCGCAAAATGCGGCTGGCGCACCTGCGCTGGGCGGTACTTGTACGAACGTGGGTTGCATTCCTTCTAAAGCGCTATTGCAAAGCTCAGAGCATTTCGATCACGCGAATCACCACTTTGCCGAGCACGGTATTAACGCTGCTGGTGTGACGATGGATGTGGCCAAGATGCTTGCCCGCAAAGACGGCGTAGTGAAACAAAACAACGACGGGATTTTGTATTTGCTCAAAAAGAACAAGATCACGTTCTTTCATGGCCTGGCAAGTTTTACTGGCAATGCAGATGGTTTGTATCAACTTGCTGTGAAAGGCAAATCGGACGAAACAATTGCCGCTAAGCATGTTGTGATTGCGACGGGCTCAAACGCTCGCGTCCTGCCAGGCGCTGAGTTTGACGAAGTCAATGTGCTATCGAATGATGGCGCACTTCGTGTAGGTAGCGTGCCTAAACGCCTAGGCGTGATTGGCTCTGGTGTGATTGGTCTGGAGATGGGTTCGGTCTGGCGCCGCTTAGGCTCTGAAGTGACCATTTTGGAAGCTATGCCATCATTCTTAGGCGCTGCCGATGAGGGCATCGCAAAAGAGGCGCTGAAAGCTTTCACCAAACAAGGTCTCAAGCTGGAATTTGGCGTGAAGATTTCGGAAGTTAAAAATGGTAAAAAAAGCGTAACTGTGTCGTATGCCAATGCCAAGGGCGAAGCGCAAGCGCTGGATGTGGACAAGCTGATCGTCTCGATTGGTCGCGTGCCTAACACCAACGGCTTGAATGCAGCAGTGGTAGGTTTGCAGCTTGATGAGCGCGGTGCGATTGTGGTGAACGACCACTGCCAAACCAATTTGCCAAACGTGTGGGCAGTAGGCGATGTGGTGCGCGGCCCGATGCTCGCGCACAAGGCCGAGGAAGAGGGTGTTGCCGTGGCTGAGCGCATGGCAGGTCAGCATGGACACGTCAACTTCAATACGATTCCGTGGGTGATTTACACCAGCCCCGAAATTGCCTGGGTTGGGAAAACTGAAGCGCAATTGAAGGCAGAAGGCGTTGCGTACAAAGCAGGCCAATTCCCGTTCTTGGCAAACGGCAGAGCACGTGCGCTGGGCGATACGACGGGTTTTGTCAAAATTTTGGCAGATGCAAAAACCGACGAAGTGCTCGGCGCTCATATTATTGGCCCACAAGCCTCGGAGCTGATAGCGGAGCTGGTGATGGCAATGGAATTCCGTGCTTCAAGCGAAGATATTGCGCGGATTTGTCATGCGCATCCATCGCTATCCGAATCAACGAAAGAAGCGGCGCTAGCCGTGGACAAGCGGACGCTGAATTTTTAATTTAGCTATCGCATTGTTCTGTGTCTGTCCTTGACATCTACCAAGC
>JANPAS010000051.1:0-3527 GCA_031430035.1 Comamonadaceae bacterium
CGCCGCCCAAATGGCGGACTTCAAACGCCTTGGCGTGCTGGGCGAATGGGATCACCCGTACAAGACGATGGACTTTAAAAACGAAGCCGAAGAACTCCGTGCCTTTAAGCGCGTGATGGAGCGCGGCTTTGTGTATCGCGGGCAAAAGCCTGTGTACTGGTGCTTTGATTGCGGCTCGTCACTGGCCGAGTTCGAAATTGAGTACCAAGATAAAAAGTCGCAAACCTTGGATGTGGCTTTTGAGTGCGCCGAGCCTGAAAAATTAGCTAAGGCATTTGGATTGGCTTCGACAAGCTCAGCCCGAACGGAATCTATTTACACCGTCATTTGGACGACCACCGCATGGACGATTCCAGCGAACCAAGCGCTGAACGTCCATCCCGAGCTTGACTACGACTTGGTGCAAACTAAAACGCCAGATGGTACAAATTCAAAACTACTGTTGCTCGCTAAGGCACGTGTACTGGACTGTTTGGAGCGTTATGGCCTAGAAGGCACAGTGGTTGCGACTTGCAAGGGCGCGGCTTTAGAAAAAATCAATTTCAAGCATCCGCTGTTTGATGTGGCAAGCGAAGACGGCACGTTTGGCTACGCTCGCCTCTCGCCCGTTTACGTTGCCGACTACGTGGGCGACGGCGACGGCACGGGCGTGGTTCACAGCGCTCCCGCTTACGGCGTAGAAGACTTTAACTCTTGCGTCAAAAACGGCCTACCGTACAAAGAGATTTTGAATCCTGTGCAAGGTAACGGCGCGTATGCGGCGGACTTCCCGCTGTTTGCGGGTCAACACATCTGGAAAGCCGTGCCAATTGTGATTGCAGCACTGGACGCTGCGGGTCGCTTGATGGCGACGAAGACGATTGAACACAGCTACCCGCATTGCTGGCGTCACAAATCCCCCGTGATTTACCGCGCCGCCGCGCAGTGGTTTATCCGCATGGATCACGCCACTGAGCAAACGGCGGGCGTGTTTGCTGTTGATGCACCGAAAGAATCCTTGCGTGAAATCGCACTCAAAGCGATTGGCGTGCAAGGCGCCCCGAGCGCGATTCAGTTCTACCCAGAGAACGGACGTACACGCCTGCGCGACATGATTGCGGGACGCCCAGACTGGTGCATTAGCCGCCAACGTGCATGGGGCGTGCCTTTGGCGCTGTTCATCCACAAAGACACAGGCGCGTTGCACCCCGACACACCCGCGATTTTGGACACCGCCGCCAACATGATTGAAGCGGGTGGTATCGAGGCGTGGAGTGCCGCCTCAAGTGAGTTCATCATCGGTGCAGCGGACGCTGAGAGCTATTTCAAATCCACCGATATTTTGGAAGTGTGGTTTGACTCGGGCACGACGCACACCACCGTGCTCAAGCATTCGCACAAGGGCGCAGGGCACGACACGGGCCCCGAAGCCGACCTGTACCTAGAAGGCCATGACCAGCACCGTGGTTGGTTCCATTCTTCACTGCTCACGGCGTGTGCCATGTATGGCCGAGCACCGTATCGCGGCCTCTTGACGCACGGCTTCACGGTTGATAGCAAGGGCATCAAGATGAGCAAGTCGCTCAAAAACGGCATCGAGCCGCAAGTGACGTGGGACAAGCTAGGCGCAGAAATCATCCGCCTGTGGGTTGCGTCAAGTGACTACTCGGGCGACATTGCAGGCGATGAAAAAATTTTGGCGCGTGTGGTGGACACCTATCGACGTATCCGCAATACGCTCAAATTCTTGATGGCGAATACGTCTGATTTTGATGCGACAAAAGACGCTGTGCCATATGATGAGATGTTAGAAATCGACCGCTACGCCTTATCCCGTATGGCTTCGCTCCAGAGTGACATCTTGGCGCACTACAAGGTGTACGAGTTCCAGCCTGTCGTCTCCAAACTGCAAATATATTGTTCCGAAGATTTGGGAGGCTTCTATCTCGACATCTTAAAAGACCGCCTGTACACCACGAAGGCGAACTCAAAAGAACGCCGCAGCGCCCAAACCGCGCTGTACCACATCACGCAAGCACTATTGCGTTTGATGGCGCCGTTCCTGAGCTTCACGGCGGAAGAGGCTTGGAAGATTGTGGGCACGTCTGAGTCCATCTTTATGGAAGAATTTTGGACTTTGACGAGCTCTCATGATTCGTGGGTTGAAGATAGCAGATGGGACTACATACGCTCTATTCGTTCTGAAATCAATAAGGAAATTGAAACACTTCGGGCGGCGGGCAAGGTCGGCTCATCCCTGCAGGCCTCTGTCCACGTGACTTGCAACGAAGAAAACTATAAATTGTTAAGTGGCTTAGGCACAGATATCAAATTTATATTTATCACATCAAAAGTCACCTTGGCTAAAGGCGAAGTGTTCACGATTACTGTGACCACATCCGAGGACACCAAATGCGAACGCTGCTGGCATTACGTGGCTGACGTGGGCAGCAACGTGGAGCATCCTACGATTTGTGGACGCTGTGTAAGTAACTTATTTGGCGCTGGTGAAACACGGAGTTTTGCTTAAATGGCCAAGTATCAATCTGCCCGCAGCCCTTTATGGATGTGGCTTTGCGTGGCACTCATCATCATCATTGCGGATCAATTTACCAAGGTGCTCATCATTGGAGCGTACCAACTGGGTGATGCAACCCGCGTGACTTCGTTCTTCAACGTCGTGCGAGTTCACAACACAGGCGCGGCGTTTAGCTTTTTATCAGGAGCGGGCGGTTGGCAACGTTGGTTCTTCACGGGCGTTGGCGCAGTTGCGGTCATCGTGATTGTGTGGCTCTTGCGCTCTGCGGCTTCGCAGCGCTTGTTTGCGACCGCGCTGTCGCTTATTTTGGGCGGCGCAGTGGGCAACGTCATCGACCGCCTCTGGCACGGCTACGTCGTGGATTTTTTGGACTTCCACCTAGCTGGGGTTCACTTCCCCGCCTTCAATGTGGCGGATGCTGCTATTTGTTGTGGCGCGATTTGCTTGATTTTGGACGAGTTGTTACGGGTGAAGCGCGCGCGAACTTAGGCTTGCTAGAGGGCTTGGTTTCGCGGCCCGATTTGCCTCTGACGCGCTTGACTTCATTTGCACCGGCCATATCAACTGGCTTAGAAAATTTCCCTAGCTCTTGCTTCTCTTGCCTAGGCTCGCCGCGTTTGCTATCCACCAACAAGTCATCTTTCAAGAGCTTGAAATCAATCTTGCGTGCATCCAAATCCACGCCAGCCACTTGCACGCGCACAGGCGTACCCGCAGCGTATCTGATACCCGTGCGCTCGCCGCGCAGCTCTTGCCGTGCTTCGTCGAATCGGTAGTATTCGCCGCCCAGCTCGGTAATGTGAATCAGTCCTTCCACAAACATTTGGTCTAGCGTCACAAAGAGTCCGAAGCTGGTGACGGTGCTCACCACACCTGTGAACTCTTCGCCCAAAAACTCTTTGACATATTTGCATTTCAGCCATTGCTCAACATCACGACTGGCTTCGTCGGCGCGGCGCTCGCACGCCGAGCAGTGCAGTCCTGCGGCTTGCCACGCCTCTTGGTCAGC
>JANPAS010000052.1:0-2304 GCA_031430035.1 Comamonadaceae bacterium
ACCGATCACCTGCAGTTGCACTTCACTGACCAGGCCATCGCGCAGCAGGGTGGGCCAGACATGGGTCTGGACAAAGATCCGGCTGGCTGGCGGCAGCAACTGGTTCAGGGTGGTGCCGGCCCAGGGCCCGGGCGCCGCGCCGAGCAGCCGCGCCAGTTCGGCGTTGCTGGCCAGCACGCCACCGCTGCGGTCCGTGACCAGCACGGCGCAGGGCAATTGGTCCAGCAAATTCATCGGTTGAAGTCGCTGTCAGCCCGCTGACGGCGCGGCGGGCAGAAAGCCTCGCAGGGCTTCAATCACCAGCGCAGGGTGGCTGAGATGGGCGCAATGGCCAGCCACATCCAGAGTTTGCAGGCGGCTGTTCGGCAGCTGCGCCTGCAGGTAGTCGCCCACGCCGGCCGGTGCCAGCGCATCGTCGCGGTGCTGCAGGATCAGGCTGGGGCAGCGCACCTTTGCCAGGTCGGCCCGGTTGTCGGCAAAGAAGGTGGCCTGGGCAAATGACTTGGCCACGCCCGGGTCGGTTGAGCAGAAACTGTCGGCAAGCTCGGTGCTCACGCTGCCGGCGCCGTCCGCGCCGGCCAACACCGGCGCCAGGGTCTGGGCCCAGCCCATGTAGTTCTGGTCCATCAGGTCGAGCAGGCCTTGCAGGTCTTCACGCTCGAAGCCGCCGTGGTAGGCGGGCGGGTGGTTGAGAAAGCAGGGCGTGGGGCCCAGCAGCACCATGCGGCCAAACAGGCCGGGCCGGGCGATGTCGGCCAACCAGCCGATGCTGCAGCTCACCGAGTGGGCCACCAGCGTGACATCGCCCTGCAGGCCCAGCGCATCACAGACCTCGATCAGGTCCTGGGCGTAGCCGTCCAGGCCGGCGTAACGCCTGGGGTCGAAGGCCGCCAGGTCGGACTGGCCACTGCCGACATAGTCGAACAGCACCAGGCGGTGGGTACTGGCAAAGGCCTCGGCCACCCGCGACCACATCGCCTGGCTGCAGCCAAAGCCATGGGCGAAGACCAGCACCGGGCCGGCGGCGCCGAGCAGTTTGACGTTGTTGCGGCGGATCACATCCATGGTCGCCTCTGCAAGTAGGGCAGCGGGCGGCTCGTATCAAAGCCGTTTCATGAAGCCGTACTGCGGGCTAACGTTCAAGTATGCCGTACATCGGCAAGCTGACTGCCTGCTTTCTGTAACGCCGGGCGCAGGCAGCGCCTGCGCCGGGCCGGCGCTGGCCACTCAGCATTCGACGATGTTCACCGCCAGGCCGCCACGGGCGGTTTCCTTGTACTTGCTCATCATGTCGGCGCCGGTCTCGCGCATCGTCTTGATCACCTTGTCGAGCGAGACGAAGTGGCTGCCGTCGCCGCGCAGCGCCATGCGGGCGGCATTGATGGCCTTGACCGAGGCGATTGCATTGCGCTCGATGCAGGGGATCTGCACCAGCCCACCCACCGGGTCGCAAGTCAGGCCCAGGTGGTGCTCCATGCCGATCTCGGCGGCGTTCTCCACCTGTTCGGGCGTGCCGCCCAGCACCGCGCACAGCGCGCCGGCGGCCATGCTGCAGGCCACGCCCACCTCGCCCTGGCAACCCACCTCGGCGCCGCTCAAGCTGGCGTTCTCCTTGTAGAGCAGGCCGATGGCGGCGGCGGTGAGCAGGAAGTCGATCACCCCCGCGTCGCTGGCGCCGGGTGTGAAGCGGTGGTAGTAGTGCAGCACCGCCGGCACGATGCCGGCCGCACCGTTGGTGGGCGCGGTGACCACGCGGCCGCCGGCGGCGTTCTCTTCGTTGACGGCCAGGGCGTAGAGGTTGACCCAGTCCATTACTTGCAGCGGATCCCGCAGGGCCGCTTCGGGGTTCGCCGTCAGGTCGCGGTACAGCGGCGCGGCGCGGCGGCGCACCTTGAAGCCGCCGGGCAGCACGCCGTCGGTGGCGCAGCCGCGCTGCACGCAGTCCTGCATCACGCGCCAGATGCGCAGCAGGCCGGCGTCGATCTCGGCGTCGCTGCGCCAATGGTGTTCGTTGTCGCGCATCAGTTGCGCAATCGTCTTGCCGGTACTGGCGCTCAGGGCCAACAGGTCGTCACCACTGTGGAAGGGATGCGCCAACACCGTGGTGTCGGGCGCGATGACCTTCTGCTTCGAGCCGTCGGCTGCGACTTCGTCGCTGACGACAAAGCCGCCGCCCACCGAGTAGTAGCAGCGGTTGGCCAGCTCAGTGCCTGCTGCGTCGAAGGCGATGAAGCGCAGGCCGTTGGCGTGAAAGGGCAGGGTCTCGCAGCGGTGGAAGATGAGATCGGCTTTCTCATCGAAGGC
>JANPAS010000053.1:0-16055 GCA_031430035.1 Comamonadaceae bacterium
TTTGCCGCCCTTCATGCCAAGCTCTTGCATCGCAGCGGTAATGGCCAAGCCCAAGCGGGGCGAGGCTTCCAAGCGTTTTTTCGAGATAAGTTTTGCGGCAGTTTCAAACGCTGCGTAGGTGGCGCGCTCTTCTTTTTCTAATTTGTCCAAATCGCTCATGGCTTCTAATTTGGTAAGCGATTCGCGCCAACTTTGCAAGAGCGCATGCAATTCATCGGGCTGGCATTTAAAACGGCGTGCCAGCGAGAGCCAGTCCACCATACGAGCGTCTAATTGCGTCAGCCGCGCAGGATCTAAATCGGTTTTTCGCAGGTAAGCTTGTAGGCTGCGTGAGGCGTCTTCCACTTGCGCTGCTGCGCTCATGAGCTCTTCGCAAATGCTTTGAAAGCCTTGTTCGATATGGCTTTGTGCTTCTATGCCCTGCAAGGCCGAGTGGATATGGCCTAGCGCATGGCTGCGTGCATCGGTGTCGCCGCCATCCAACAAAGCGCTTGCATGTGTGGCCGCATCAATCAATGTCTGCGCATTAGATAAACGACCATGCTCTAGGTTGAGCTCAGCCCATTCATCCGCAAGTGGATTTAGTTTTTCGACTTCGCCAATTTGCCACGAGAGGCGTTCACGTTCGGCGGATTGAGTCGCGGCACTGCTCTTAGCGAGGGCAAGCTGGGCGTGGCTTGTACGCCAGATGTGCCATGATGCTTCAAGAGGTTTTTTGTCGATTTTTGCGTAAGCATCTAACAGCTCGCGCACCGCATCAGGCCTAGTCAGCATCGCCCAAGCGTGTTGCCCGTGGATATCTACCAAATGATCCGCGAGCTCGCGTAGCTGTGTCGCCGTGGCGGCGCTGCCGTTAATCCAGGCGCGGCTTTTGCCGGCAGTATCGACGGTGCGGCGGATGAGCAAGTGCTCTTCTCCATCCACGTCCGCCTCAAAGCCCGATTCATCCAGCCACGCATCTACGGCAGGCGTGCGATCAAACTCGATGGCGATGTCCGCTTTGGCTGCGCCATCCCGCACCACGCCAGCCGTGGCTCGCTCGCCCAGTGCCATTTGGATTGCATCAATCAAAATCGATTTGCCAGCGCCTGTCTCGCCCGTGAGAGCCGTAAAACCACTTGATAGGTCAAGCTCTAAGGCGCGAACAATGACAAAGTCGCGCAGGATGAGTCGGTGTATCGCCATATTTCTAAAACGCCTGCGTTAGCTTTCGTTCCAATGCAGCTTGTGCCGCAAAGAGTCAAAATAATTCCAACCCAGTGGATGCAAAAACTGCGCAGCGTGCGCGGCGCGGCGCACTACCACGCGGTCGCCTTGCTCAAGGCTGGCGAGGGATTGCATGTCAAAGTTGGCGCTGGCCTCGCGGTCCGAGAGCATTTCAATGACGATCTCGCAATCGTCGGGTAGCACGATGGGGCGGTTCGATAAATTGTGCGGTGCAATTGGCACCAAGATCCAACCCGAAACGCTAGGGTGGAGGAGCGAGCCACCCGCTGACAGGGCATATGCAGTTGAGCCCGTGGGCGTTGAGATGATCAGGCCATCGGCTCTTTGTTTGGCGACGAACTTGCCATCGACTTGGATATTGAGTTCCACCATGCCTGCGGTCGCACCGCGATTGACAACGACATCGTTCATGGCAATCGCGCTAAAAATCGTTTTATGAGCGCGTACAACATCGCCTTGCAGCAAATGACGCTGCTCGGTGACAAAGCTGCCTTGTAGCATGGGCGCCAGTGTGTGCTCAAAGTTGTCGAGCGCAATGTCGGTAATAAAGCCGAGGCGACCTTGGTTAATGCCAATGACAGGGACATCCAGCATGGCTAGTTGTCGCGCAGCCGCCAGCATGGTGCCGTCCCCTCCCACGGCCACAGCAAGATCAACTTGTCCTGGTGCAAGCGCCGCAAGATCCGATGTCAGTACGTTGCAGCCCATACGGGATAAGGCCTGCGAGACATCGGCCAGCGCTTTTTTTGTGCTGCTAGATTGCTCGCCCGAGCTAGTCGGGGGTTTGCCAATGAGTAAAACGTTTTTAAACATGATGAATAGTGTAAAGCCCACCGATACGCTGGATTTTGTGCGCTGCTTGCATGCAAGCAGTGTGACCGCCATTCCTCTTGGCTAAGAGTCACCTCTTAGCTCGGTGCTACCTACCCGTTGACTCTGCTGCTGGGCACAGTGGCAAAGGCTTGCGCCAGTGCCGATCAACCTACTTGGTATTGCTGCGCGTAGAGATTGCCCGTTTCACCCACACTCTCACTTGCGCCAAAGTGTGACTCGTCTCTGTTGCTCTAATCCGCACCTCACGGTGGAGAGGTGTTACCTCCTACGCTGCCCAAGTGCAGTCCAGACGTTCCTCCAGTGCTGTGTTTCCACAATTGCACCAGCGGCGGTCTGGTGGACTTTACGGGGTTGATTGTAGAGCTGGCGCGGGCTAGCAAAGCGGGTTAATTGTCCAACTGATGAAAGCTTGAAAAGAAGGCACGCTCGCGCTTCACATCGCTTTGCGTAATGCAGGCTTTCTCTGGCGTGATATTTTTTTCTTTGATGTATTGCCTATAGCTCGTACTTTGCCAAGGGTCAGTGATGACATAGCCGCCATCATGCGTGCAGTTATTTTTGCCAGCAACACTTTTAACGCAATGATCCCAAGTGGCGGCATAAATGATGCGTCCATCGCGCGTGATGCCCGGAAATGCGCTCGCAGTGAGGTTTTGCATCGAAGGATGTGCCGTTAAATCGGGCGCCAAATTGAATCGGGCGTTAAGTGCCCTGTTAAACCACCATACTTGTCCACCATATTCATATGCGATATCGGCAGCCTGCTCTTTTGTTGTAAATCCAAATGTGGCCTTGCCGCTTGAAAAATCAAAATGCTGACGGTGCACACAACTAGTGCCGTCTACTCCAAACCCATAGATGTGCGTGGTCTGTTTATCATCCCGATGTGGCAGCTGCGGCAGCGCTGAAAACTCGAGTCCATCTACTGAAATCATGGGTAGCGCATAGTAAGGACCATCCCTTTTGAAGCGATTGCCACAAATGAAGTGTGTGCCAGAATCAACCTCCACGGTCTGATTTTGTGTGTTGACAGTCACGGTACGAACGGATAGGGAGCCTTTACCCTGATCCATTAAATCGGCAGCTGCAGCATTTGGCCAGGCAAACGACCGAATCTTGACTAGATCCGCAGGTAAGTCTGGCGTACGGGGCAGCTCGGCTGCTGAAGTATAAAAACCTGTGATGCCAGCCCTGAACAACGGCTTTGCCTTGCGCTGGTTAGTCAAAATATCCTTTAAAGCGTAATGCTGGCCACCAATGCTGACAAGGTAGCGCCAAGAGCCTTGGACGGGGAATGCTTCGTTCGACAGAGAGGTCTCAAAAATACGTTGAACCGTCGTAACCGGCGCACCCCCAAGTTCAATCAAGCTCACGTCCCCAATGCGGGCTCCAGAAAAAGAGCGCAAGATGAAGCGACCATCAGGGCTAATTCGCTCATAGCTACCAAGCGCAACCCTAGGCTCTTCTTTATCTGTGGTCGCTGCGCCCGCTAATGCAATAGGTAGAGATACAAACTCCGTGGGAGGAATGCATATTGGAGGTGTCGCAATTGGAGGTGCGACAGCGGCGCTTTGTAGCTTCATGGCGATCGCTCGCTGGAGTTGTGGTTCGGGCATGGCGCCCACTATTGGCACGTTATGGATGGTGCCCAACTGCACCACAAATTCGGTTGGAAAGTGGCGTATGGCTTCTAGCGAAATCAGTCGCGGGCTGCAAAGCGGTTGGGTGTTAACCAGTGCTTGATGCTCTAATTTTGCAAGGGTGGAAGCAATTTCTTCTGTGTCCACTCGCGCATCGTGCAGAGCTAAGAAGCGCAGATTTTGTGCTTTGGCAACGCGTGCCACACTGTCAGCCTCTAGTGCAGACAGCACCATGCGCGGCGACCAAACATAGATCAAAGTGTCCACGTGGCTGCCCTCTAATTGGGCTAGCGCATTGTCGTCAAAGCAAGCTGGAGGGTGGGTCTGGGACTGGGCAAAACTTAAGTGCGCAAGTAGTGTGGTGATAACGAAAAATAGGACGGTGCGCATAGGGAGAGATGTAAATCAATAATTCTAGAATCCTTAGAACTATTGATTGCCTCATATAGTCGCAAATCGTGACAATTCACTTTTCTTTACACGCACGCATTGGAATCACCGTGCCCTTCAGCTAGGCCTCGCAGGTCAAGCAGCTTAGCCGCTGGCTTGCAGCGCCGCAATACGCTCTTCCATGGGCGGATGCGTTGAAAACAACTTGCCTAGTCCGCCAGTGATGCCAAGTGCCGCAACACCCTTAGGCAGCTCACCGCTGGCAAGTCCGCCAAGGCGCTGCAAGGCGTGAATCATCGGCAAATTGCGACCCATGATTTTTCCTGCGCCTGCATCCGCACGGAACTCACGCTGGCGCGAAAACCATGCCACGACCATACCTGCCAAAAAGCCAAATAGCACATCTAGCACCAGCGTTGTGACCATGTAGCCAATACCAGGTCCTGAGTTGTTGTCGCCCTTACGCATCGCAGAGTCAATCACGTAACCAATGGCGCGGGACGCAAACACTACAAACGTGTTCATCACGCCTTGAATGAGCGTCATCGTCACCATGTCGCCATTGGCAATGTGCGCTACTTCATGTGCGAGAACAGCTTCTATTTCCTCTTTGGTCATGCCTTGCAGCAGGCCTGTGGAGACGGCCACGAGCGCACTGTTTTTGAACGCGCCCGTGGCAAAAGCATTGGGCTCGCCTTCGTAAATGGCGACTTCTGGCATGCTGATACCCGCTTGCTGCGCGTGGCGCTGCACGACACTGAGTAGCCAAGCTTCATCTTGGTTTTGAGGCTGTGTGATGACCTGCGCGCCCGTGCTCCATTTGGCAACGGGCTTGCTAATCAGTAGCGAAATACCTGCGCCCACAAAGCCTGTCACGAGCGAGTACATGAGTAGCGTACCCAGATTTAAGCCATTGGGACCGATGTAGCGGTTAAAGCCAAAAATGGAACACAGCACGCCGATGACAACCATGACGGCGACATTGGTAAGAATAAAGAGGAAGATGCGTTTCATTAAAAACTCCTTTGTATAGTCTTACCTATATGGTAGTTCAACTCGAAATTTCAAGCAGCATGTGCTGAGATTTTTGAATGCCGTAGCGCTGTATAAGTCACGCCGCCCACAGCTGCTAGGTACAGCGGCACTTCCATCCAATCTTGTATTTCAAACCAGTGCTCAAGCGCAGGCTCACCCAGCATCATCTTGACTGCCGTCCAAGCCAAAATCGCGCCGCCAAGTGTGATGATGTGCGGGTATTTTTCAACTAGCTTTAGTACCAGCTGGCTGCCAAACATGATGATGGGAACGCTGATAAGTAGTCCAATGATGACTAGCAGTGCGTTTCCATGCGCTGCGCCGCCCACGGCAAGCACATTTTCAATGCCCATCGCCATATCGGCGAGCACAATGGTCATTACAGCTTGCCGCACGCCAACGTTTGTGCCAACTTGGGTGGCATTAGCCTGCGTTTGCTGCGGGCGCACCAACTTAAAGGCGATGTAAAGCAGTAGCACGCCGCCAGCTAACAAAAATCCTGGTATTTTGAGTAACCAAACCACAAAAAGAGAGGCGATGGCGCGAATGACGACTGCTGCCACGCTGCCCCAAATCAATACTTTGCGCTGCATGTGCAGCGGGACTTGCCGTGCAGCTAGTGCAATCACGATAGCGTTGTCGCCTGCTAGCGCCAAGTCAATCAAGATGATGGCGAGTAGGGCGGATAAAAAAGCTGGGCTTGTGAGTTCTGCGAGGGACATGAGTTCCATTTGTTTCTCCTAAAAAGAACATGGTCTCAGTCTTGCTCGACATGCTTGTGCGCCTAATGCGTACAAACTGCTGCGTTGCCGGGCTGGTTTTAAATCAGCCGAATTGACGACAAAGCGCCACCAACAGACTGGTGACAAAAGCTACTCCCCGATAAGTTGATTATCACAAGCAAATATGTCAGTTTTGTGACAACGTCCTAAAAACGGTGGCATCGTCATAAAACGCAGCGTCTTCGCTCTCGGCGCACCAGCTCGGGATCCCCATCACGGGTAGTGGCGCATAGGGCTTGGTTGCAAGATGTTCGGCGTTCAGGGTGGCAGCGATGACAGCATCATTTAGAACATCAATTGGCGTTGGCGGGCAAAACACATGTGCTGTTATCGCTTTTCTAGGCGAGACTAATTTTTCTAAAAGGGCATGGCCAAAAATGATGAGCTGTGCATCATTCCAAGCGGTTCGTTTGTCTATAAAAACATGCTGCCAAGCCTTATCCTGTATGGCCTGCAGCAGAGGTGATTTTGTGCCAGGCTCGATTAAAAACGCCGCATTTTCATCAAACAACGTGAGCGCATCGCGAAGCTTACCGCGATGTTGCGTCACGCCAGCGGCTTCAATGGCGGCGGCTTGCAATTCATTTAATCGCGCTTTGATTTTGGGGAAATGCAGCCACACGAGGCCATTAAAAAAATCATGCAGATTGTCACGAGTGGGTACGGTTTTGGTTTGCCAAATAAACGACTCGTAAGCGGCTGCGCCTTGCGAGTCTTCCTGCGGAACAAACTGAACGGCGCAATCGATGTGCGAGTTTGAAACAAGCGCATCGTTCAAAGCCATATGTACTGGACTTCCCGAGGCCACTTGTTCTGCAAGCCTTATCCCGATTGGCTTGTAGGGCATGAGCCACGGGGAATCCCAGTTAAGGTGGCTTACAGCGACATGACCTACAGCACTGTCCACTGCAACTCTTCCCCACCCGCCAGCGGTTTGAGCACCGCATCCCCAAACGGATAGCTTTCAGGCGCTGTCCATGCTTCGCGTTTTAAGGTGATGGTGTCCGTGTTGCGCGGCAAGCCGTAAAAGTCTGCGCCGAAGTGGCTGGCGAAGCCCTCTAACTTGTCCATCTTGCCAACCGAATCAAACGCGGCCGCGTACAGTTCCATGGCCGCATGTGCGGTGTAGCAGCCTGCGCAGCCAACGGCGTGTTCTTTCAGGTGCGCGGCATGCGGGGCGCTATCTGTGCCTAAGAAGAAGCGCGGATTGCCCGAAGTGGCTGCTTCCAGCAGCGCCAAGCGGTGTGTCTCGCGCTTCAAAACGGGCAGGCAGTAGTAGTGCGGGCGCACGCCGCCTGTAAAAATGGCATTGCGGTTGTAGAGCAGGTGCTGGGCGGTGATGGTTGCGCCTAGGTTCGAGCCTTCAGAAGCCACGTACTGCGCGGCTTCCTTTGTCGTGATGTGTTCCATCACGATTTTGAGTTCGGGGAAATCTTTGCGCAGCGGGATGAGTTGCTGATCGATGAACACAGCTTCGCGATCGAACAAATCAATCTCGGGCGAGGTGACTTCTCCATGCACCAAGAGCAGCAAGCCCGCGCGCTGCATGGCTTCCAGCGTTTTGTAGGTTTTGCGGATGTCGGTGACGCCTGCGTCGGAATTAGTTGTTGCGCCAGCGGGATAGAGTTTGAGCGCCACCACGCCTGTATCTTTGGCGCGTAGGATTTCATCAGGCGGCATGTTGTCGGTTAGGTACAGCGTCATGAGCGGTTCAAACGACATCCCAGCCGGAACAGCGGCCATGATGCGAGCCTTATAGGACAAGGCTTCGGCGGCAGTTGTGATGGGCGGTCTTAGATTGGGCATCACGATGGCGCGGCCAAACTGTGCAGCGGTATGCGGCACCACGGTAGCAAGCGCAGTGCCGTCGCGCAGGTGAATGTGCCAGTCGTCTGGGCGTGTGAGGGTGAGTTCGGTGAAAGAGGTGAAATGTGTGTTCTGTATCATGATGGCTTGATTATCTCTAGGAGTGCATCATGCTTTGGTCTAATGCCGCGCTACGGCTCACCACCCTGATTGGTCAGCATGCTGCGCTCGTTCCGCTTGAGATGGCGCAGTTAGATGATTTAACGGCTGCCGTCCAAGACGGTGAACTTTGGAAGCATTGGTACACCTCGGTGTCCAGTCCAGAGCAGATGCAAAGCGATATGCAAAAACGCCTTGACTTGCAGGACGCGGGTAGCATGCAGCCGTTTGCGGTCATCGATATGCGCAAAGATGTTCCTACGCATGGCAAAGCGATTGGCATGACGACGTATCTGCATATCGACGCGCCCAACCGTCGCCTAGAGATTGGAGCGACTTGGTATGCAAGTTCCGTGCAGCGAAGCGGCATTAATACCGAGTGCAAGCTGATGCTCCTCACCCACGCGTTTGAAGAGCTGAGCTGTATTGCTGTTGAATTTCGGACGCATTGGTTTAACCAGCAAAGCCGCGCAGCCATTGAACGCTTGGGTGCCAAGCTGGATGGCGTGTTGCGCAATCACTCCATTAACCCACACCCCGATGCGCAGCTCAATGGCAAGGAGGCTCTGCGCGATACCTGTGTGTACAGCATCATCGCCAGTGAGTGGCCTAGCGCCAAGGCGCATTTAAAGTATCGACTGGCTCGATAATTACCAACATGCTGATCGATTTCTTCTACGCGCTACGCGCCGCAAAACTCCCCGTCTCCGTTAAAGAGCATCTCTCGCTCTTGGAGGCCTTAAACGCCAATGTCGTGGGGCCGCGCTCGGACGATGCCGCGTCGATGGATGATTTTTATTACCTCTCGCGGGCGACGCTCATCAAGGACGAAAAGCACTACGACAAGTTTGACCGTGCTTTTGCGCAGTATTTCAAAGGCGTGGAGTCGGTTGCCGACTTCAACAAAGAAATTCCTGCTGAGTGGCTTCGTAAAAACCTAGAGTCCATGTTGTCTGCCGAAGAGGCCGCCAAGCTCAAAGCCATGGGCTGGGACGAGCTGATGGAGACGCTCAAGAAACGCTTGGAAGAACAAAAAGAGCGCCACGAAGGCGGCAGTAAATGGATTGGCACGGGCGGTACCTCGCCGTTTGGTGCGTATGGGCAAAACCCAGCGGGTGTGCGGATTGGCCAAGCAGGCGGGCGCAACAAAAGCGCTGTCAAGGTGTGGGATCAACGCGCCTATAAGGACTATGACGATACGCAGGAACTGGGCACGCGCAATATCAAAATCGCGCTGCGCCGCCTGCGCAAATTTGCTAGAGAAGGCCACGAGGACGAGTTAGATCTTGATCAAACCATCACCAAGACCGCCGCGAATGCGGGCTTCTTGGACATCAAGATGCGCCCCGAGCGGCACAACAACGTGAAGGTGCTGATCTTGATGGATGTGGGCGGCACGATGGATGAGCACATCCAGCGCGTGGAAGAAATGTTCTCCGCCGCCAAGGCCGAGTTCAAGCATATGGAGTTTTATTATTTCCACAACTGTGTGTACGACTTCATGTGGAAAAACAACCGCCGCCGCTACGCCGAAAAGTTTGAAACGTGGGATATTCTGCGCAAGTACAACAAGGACTACAAGCTCATCTTTATTGGTGACGCGACCATGAGCCCTTACGAAATTTTGCAGCCAGGCGGTAGCGTGGAGTACAACAATGCCGAGGCAGGTGCGGAGTGGCTGGTACGCCTCATCAACACTTTCCCCAAACACGCGTGGATTAACCCTGAGCCGCAAGGCGTGTGGCAGTACAGGCAAAGCATTGGCATCATCCAGCAAATTGTGGGCAACAAAATGTTCCCGATGACGCTCAAGGGTTTGGAAGACGCGATGCGGCAATTAACGAAGTGATTGATATCAAAAGGAGGGCACCATGAAAAAACTGATTTGTTTTGCTTTGAGTAGTTGGACTGTTTTAGGGGCGTTTGCGCAAGCGCAAACACCAGCAGCCACGCCTGCGAAGGCGATAGCCAAAGTGGAGAGCGCCGCTAAGGTGATTGAGCGTGCGCAAGCTGCAATGGGTTCGGCTGCGGTCAATAGCCTAGCCTTCACTGCCAGTGGCACGGGCGCTACGTTTGGTCAGGCGCACCTGCCCTCATCGCCTTGGCCAAAAATTAACTATTCCAATTTTGCGCGGCATTATGACTATGCCAATAGCGCCATGAGCGAAGAGGCCGCACGGGCTCGCGCTGAACCCAATGGCGGTGGGGCGGTGCCGCTGATGGGCACGGGCGAGCAAAAAACATCGGGGCGTTTGAGTGGTGACTTTGCGTGGAACATGACCCCTGCGCCATCAGCTTCGCCAAGAGATGTCGATGGCCGTATCCACGATTTGTGGACGAGTCCGCATGGCGCGCTTCGCGCTGCCGCCAACTACAACGCCGTCGTTAAAAAGGTGACGGTAAATAAACAAGCGATGACGACTTTGGGCTTTACCGTGCCGGGGCGTTTTGCGGCTGTTGTGTACATCAACGCTCGGGGCATGGTCGCGGGCGTGGATTCGGTGATGCCAAGTCCTGTGCTGGGTGATGTATCGGTGACCACTTGGTATGACGATTACAAAGATTTCTCAGGTGTGAAGTTTCCAAGCCGTATCAGGCAAGAGATGGCAGGGCATCCTACGCTGGATGTTGCGGTGTCTAGCGTGCAAGTGGGGGCGCCGCTGGATGCGGCTGTGCCAGACGGCGTGCGCAATTTCAAAGAAAACGTGGTGGCTACTCAAGCGGTGGATACGAATGGTGCAGGCGTGTGGTTTTTAGCAGGTGGCTCGCACAACAGCGTGCTGATTGAAATGGCGGATCACGCTGTGTTGGTGGAGTCGCCGCTCTACGATGGTCGCTCGCTCGCGGTGCTGGCAAAGGCCAAAGAATTGCTGCCTGCCAAGCCCGTGCGTTACGTCATTAATTCGCATCACCACTTCGATCACGCGGGTGGATTGCGCACGGCAGCGTCCGCAGGATTGACCTTGGTGACTAGTCAAGCAGCCAAGCCCTATTTTGAGAAGGCACTGGCTAATCCAAACCGTTTGCGCCCTGATGCTTTGGCTACAAGCAGCGCTAAATGGAGCGTGGAGGGCGTGAACGGTAAACGTGTGATGCTCAGTGGTGGGCGTACCGTGGAGATCTACGAGATCAAGGACAGCGTCCACGCACAAGGTTTCATGATGGTGTACTTGCCAGCTGAAAAAATCTTGATTGAAGCGGATGCCTACACGCCAGGTGCACCCAACGCGCCAACGCCAGCCAAGCTGAATGACAACCACCTTAACCTTGCCGTCAACATCCAAGCCAACAGTTTGCAGGTGGCGCGCTTTTTACCGCTGCATGGACGCATGGTGGATGCGGCGGAGTTCAACCGTGCCATTGGGCAAGGGCAATAACCATAGCAATATCCATAAGGCTGTGATGCAAGATCCGCGTGAATTTTTAAAAGACCTCTACGGCGTTGCCGTTAAACGAGCCCAGCCAGCGCATACGCTAGGTAACTTCATGCCCACGCCGCCAACCAAGGCGGGCGCTCGCACCGTGGTGGTGGGTGCAGGCAAGGCGGCTGGCGCGATGGCGCAGGCTTTTGAGCAATTGTGGTTAGAACGCTATCCAAATGCGCCTATGAGCGGCATGGTCGTTACGCGCTACGGGCATACGCCGCCCACGCCAATCGGTCTGCAAGGAAACATCAAAATTGTGGAAGCGTCACATCCTGTGCCAGATGATGCGGGGCTTGCCGCTGCCGAGCAAATTTTGCAATCGGTGCAAGGTTTGACAAGCGACGATTTGGTGGTTTGCTTGATTTCAGGTGGCGGTTCGTCTTTGCTCACGCTGCCGTGCGAGGACTTAAGCTTTCCTGAAAAACAAGCGATCAATCAGCAGCTTTTGATGAGCGGTGCGAATATCGGCGAGATGAATTGTGTGCGTAAACATCTGTCGCGGATCAAAGGCGGACGTCTAGCGGCTGCTTGCGGCGCAGCGCGTTTGGTGACGCTGGCAATTAGCGACGTGCCTGGCGATGATGTGTCGGTCATTGCGAGCGGCCCTACGGTTGTGGATGAGACGACATGCGCAGATGCGCTGGGAATACTGTCTAAATACGGCATTGCCTTGAACGCCACATTGGATAAGGCTTTGCGGGCAGGCACGTTGGAAACGCCCAAGGCGCTTGGCTTGCCTTCAAGCGTCCTCGCGCAGATTCATCTGATTGCAACACCGCAGCAATCGCTGGAAGCCGCTGCGGATGCGGCGCGGGCGCTTGGTGTGACTGCCTACATCCTCTCCGATGAAATTGAAGGCGAATCGCGCGAAGTGGCGAAGGTTCACGCCGCGCTTGCCATCAGTACCGCTCAGGGGAAAACGTCATTTAAAACGCCCTGCGTGATTTTGAGCGGCGGCGAAACCACGGTAACTGTGAAGCCGCGAAGCGAGGGACAACTCAAAGGCAAGGGCGGTAGGGCGGGGGAGTTTTGCCTTGGTTTGACTGAGGCGCTACATGGACGTGCTGGGATTTGGGCGCTGGCAGCTGATACCGATGGCATTGATGGCGTAGAGGACAACGCAGGCGCATTTGTGACTCCCGATACGCTGCAAAGAGCTAGCCAGCATGGCCTTGGAGTTAGCGACCACTTACTGCGAAACGATTCGTACCGCTTCTTTGCGGGCTTAGGTGATTTGCACATCACGGGGCCCACGCATACCAACGTGAACGACTTTAGGGCGATTTACGTTGCTTAAGGGCATACGACTACTCCAAGATTTAAAAAGCTATTCGCAGGTGCGTTTGGCGACGGACATAGGCGCAGGCCTCACGGTGGGCGTTGTGGCATTGCCGCTGGCAATGGCATTTGCCATTGCGAGTGGGCTCTCGCCGCAGGTGGGGCTTTGGACGGCGATTATTGGCGGATTTCTTATCTCAGCCCTTGGCGGTAGCAGCGTCCAAATTGGTGGCCCCGCAGGTGCATTTATTGTGGTGGTGTACGCCATCGTTCAGCAACACGGCGCAGCAGGGTTGCTAGTGTGTACGGCCATCTCTGGCGTACTGATTTTTTTGCTGGGATGGTTTGGTTTGGGTCGCTTTGTGCGGCTAGTGCCCGAAAGCATCGTGATTGGTTTTACCAACGGCATCGCTGTGCTGATTGCACTGTCGCAAGTCAAGGACTTATTTGCAAGCGCTTATGCCGCCCTATTGGGGTTGGCGACGGTTGTTTTGATTGTGTGCTGGAGTCGTTACGTTGCACCCACAAGGCCAATACTGGCAAGGCTTCCTGCGCCTATGCTGGCGCTGGTTGCGCTGACTTTTTTGGCTTGGCAAATGCACCTTCCAGCCGAGACCATTGGTTCACGATTTGGCGAAATATCGGCAGCGCTCCCCCAGTTTTTAAATCCGTTTGCCGCAGGCACGTTTGATTTCTCTATGCAAGGACTGCAAAAGCTAGCCATGCCGATTGCGACCTTGACGCTGTTGGGTGCATTTGAGTCGTTGTTATGCGCCCGTATCGCGGATGAAGTCGGTACGCAAAACGGCAAGCCCCTTTATCCGCCGCATGACCCCAACCAAGAGCTGATGGCGCAGGGCGTGACCAATACTGTGCTGGGCTTTGTAGGCGGCATGCCTGCCACAGGCACGATTGCCAGAACGTTGACCAATATCAAATGCGGAGCTACATCACCCGTAGCGGGTCTGGTTCATGCGGTAACGATTGCGGCATTTGTGATGCTGGCGTCTAAGTTGGCAGCGCTAGTGCCGCTGTCTGTGCTGGCGGGCTTGCTGATGCTGGTGGCGTGGAATATGGGCGAGTGGCACGAATTTGTACGCCTCAAAGAGCGCACACGCTTTGATCAAACGGTGCTATGGGTGACGTTTGCATTGACCGTGGCGGTCAATTTACTGGTGGCGCTGGTGGTGAGCCTTGGTCTAGTCTTGCTGCAAAAAATGCTCAACAAGGCACGCTAATCGCTTGCAATGGCTTGCCTGTTTGCGGATTAAAAATCACGAGGTTGACTCGCCTTGGATGCGCCGAATCTTTTGGAATCGCTTGCAACACCAATTTGCTACTGCCCGTGTGGTCACCGGCCGCTTGATATTGCCGCACCACGAAGTCGTGTTTTAAAAACTCGCCAGAGTTCTCACCCGCTTTGACTTTGCTGCTGTGACCATCTTCCGTTATCGTCCAGTAGGCGCTCCAAGCCATACTGGGTGCGCTTTGCACCTGTGCCGAAAATACGCTGCCAGCCTCTTGTTTGATCGAGATCGCAACCGAGGTTGTTTCCTGATCAGCGTTCCAGCGATTCCAGTGTCGTAGGTCGCGCCCATTGCCCACTATTTGCGGTGTGTAGATTTGCCCTGATTTTTGCCAAGCCGAGACTTGCCGCTGGCGAGCCGTATGAGCGGGCGTGGCGAAGCGATCTGTCCAGCCGATGTAGTCCCAGTAATTGACGTGGAAGGCTTGCACGACGGGGCTTTGACCGGCAGCGTTTGCATCTTTCAACGTGGAGAGCCACTTGTCCGCAGGTGGGCACGAGCTGCATCCTTCGGAGGTGTAGAGCTCAATCACAGGCGTAATTTTTTCGCCTGATTTGGCGCTGCATGTTTGCGCAAAAGAAGTTGAAATGGCACTGCTGCAGGCCAATGCCAACATGGCGTAGCGGGCAGTTTTTTGATTTTTCATGACGAGCTCCTGATGTTGTATCAGTCAGTCGCGCAAAGGGGCGGGTTCTTACATTCCGAAACTAAAAATCGCGGGTAGTTTGCTGGCAAGGAGTGTCTGGGCAATCGACTGCTTGGAACGCCAGTCTTTCACCAGCAGGCTGACAGTTTGCGCGTTTTTTAGTGTGACACCTACGCTACAGGCCAAGCGGGTATTGGGCTGCAGGGTATTGATGAGGTCTAAAAGTAAAGCTGAGTTGCGGTACGGCGTTTCAATAAATAGCTGCGATTGACCACTTGTGAGCGCTAATTTTTCTAATTGCTGGATGCGGGTTTTTCGAGCTGCCGAGTCCTGCGGTAAGTAGCCGTTGAAGGCGAAATTTTGACCATTCAGGCCGCTCGCCGCCAACGCCAGCATCATGGACACAGGGCCAGTGAGCGGCACGACTTCAAGCCCCAGTGCATGCGCCGCGCGGACGATGGACGAGCCTGGGTCTGCAATGGCGGGCATGCCCGCTTCGCTCATCAGGCCGATATCTATGCCCTGCAAAGCCTTATCCAGTATGGCCTGCGAGGCATTATCTGTGGCTGAATTGGGCGCATGATCGCCTTTTTTATGCGCTTCACGCGGCAGCTCCGTGATCGTCATTTCTTGCAGTGTGCAGGCGAGTGGAGAGTGCTCGGCGATGCGTTTTAAAACGACTCGGCAAGATTTGGCGTTTTCGCAAATCCAATGTTTGATTTGCGATGCGGCTTTGAGCGTGCCGCTTGGGATGCTGTCTGTAATCGGTGTTTGCTGCTCGTCCGTACAGCCAAAATCTAGCGGGGCGGGGACGAGGTAGAGTTTGCCTTTAGTTGAGTTACTCATAAGATTTTGATGCCCGCAGCAGCAATCATTTTGGCGGTGCGAATGAGCGGCAAGCCCACGAGCGCCGTGGGATCGTCGCTGTCGATGCGCTCAAGCAGGGCGATGCCAAGCCCTTCGCTTTTGGCGCTGCCCGCGCAGTCGTAAGGTTCTTCTGCGAGCAGGTATGCCGTAATTTCTTCATCGGTTACATCGCGAAAGACCACGCGAACAGCAGAAATATCAACTTGCTCAAACCCTGTTGCTTGGCAGACTACAGCCAGTGCGGTTTGGAAGATGACGGTTTGCCCGCGCATGGCACTCAGTTGCTTGGTTGCGCGTTCAAAGTTGCCGGGTTTGCCAAGCGGTTGACCATTTAAATCTGCGACTTGATCGGAGCCAATGACGACTGCATCTGGTTGCAAAGCCGCAACCGCCTTGGCTTTGGCTAGGGCAAGGCGTAGAGCGAGGCCTCGCGGTGTCTCGTTTACTAGCGGCGTTTCATCGACTTCGGGCGGGATGCAATCAAACGGAATGCGAAGACGCGAAAGGAGTTCGCGCCGATATTTGGAGGTGGAGCCGAGGATGAGCGGGCGAGACGGCGGTGTGTGGCTTTGTGTGATGGCTGGGTTCATTTGGTGATTTTCTTACAATTGAAACATGAAACACATCGACACCGCACGCTTTTGCAAGGATGGCACTAG
>JANPAS010000054.1:0-12615 GCA_031430035.1 Comamonadaceae bacterium
TGTGTACGGCGGAACGCTCAAACGCCATGCGCAAACCTACGCAGGCATATCTCTTGCGCAGCCCTTACCCACTATGGCTTTGCGGCCAGGGTTGAATGAATATGACTCCGAAGCGGTCATTGGCGCCATCCTCACACCTGAGCAAATCGCCGAGCTGAAATCGCCCAAATCGCTTGACGGCTACAAACAGCATTTTGCGATGCTACGCAAAGGCATCGGCGCTTGGATGCGCGGCGAGACACAACCCGTAGGCATGACGACTTACGCAGAATTTGCCGCTGGCGTGATGGCGGTGCTCGATGAAGTGCGTGCATCCGATGCAAAGTCCGTTTTGATTTCATCCAGCGGCGGGCCATTGTCTAGCGCTGTTGCGCAAGTGCTGGGGCTTAGTCACGAAGCGGGGATCGAGCTCAATATGCGCATGCGCAATACCGCCGTGAGCGAGCTCTTGGTCACGCCTAAGCGCTGCGTGCTGCTCACCTTTAATAACCTGCCGCATTTAGATAATGCCGCTGGCCGAGCGATGCAGACTTATGCCTAAGTTATTGGCTGCCGCGCTTGCCATCTGCCTTGCAGGCCATGTGTGGCTTGGCTTTACGCTGGGGCTGTCGGTCGATGAGGCGCACTATGCGCTCTATGCTTTGCATCCTGCCTTGTCTTATTTTGACCATCCGCCGCTGGTGGGATGGGTTCAGATGCCGTTTGTTTTTGCTGGCGGTACGGACTGGATGATGCGAGTGGTGCCGCTGGCGCTTTGGGGTATTACTGCATATTTATTATTTTCTTTCCCCACTCACTCCCCCCCGCCCCTCTCCCGCCCTGTGGGCAGAAGAGGGGAGCTTGATTTTGTTATCTCTAAAGAGCCGGCGACCTACAAGCTCGTCCTGGTTGGTCTGTTTCTTCTTAGTCCCATTCATGAGTTGCTGGGGCTGGCGTTGGTGCCTGACTCGCTTTTGCTTCCGCTTACGCTGTGGGTGATGATTTTGACATCTCAATTATCAGGAAACATAGCCCACAAGCCTTACTGGGTATGGCTTGGCGTGGCATTAGGACTGGCTGGATTGTCTAAATACACGGGTATATTTTTGGCGCTGGGCGTTGCGATTGTTTTGCTACCTCAGTACGGCGCTGCACTTTTTAAATCTAGCGGGTTTTGGCTGGCAGCCGTTATTAGCGCCTTCATGATTTTGCCTGTTTTGATTTGGAATGCACAGCACGACTGGGTGTCGTTTGCGTATCAAATGGGTCATGCTGATGGCAATACAAATGCTTGGGAAGCCAAGCGGGTATTGACTTACAGCGTCATTCAACTGCTGGCGTATGGACTACTTCCGCTGCTGGGGTTCGTCGTTTTTATGATGCGACTTCGTGCCAAACACCGCGCACTGATGCAGCTATGCCTCGCGTTTGGCGTACCACTCATGCTGGTCACGCTGTTTTTGTCGGGCAAAGGCGCGGCACTGCCGCATTGGACGGCTGGCGCTTGGCTGGCGCTGCTGCCGCTCTCGGCTTTAGGGTTGCAGCACTTATGGCAGAGCGGCGCGGGATATGCCCTGAAGGCCAAGCGGGTATTGACCTGTGGGCTAGGGCTGCTGCAAGCCACGTCGCTATTGGCCTTGGGGCTTGCCATGAGCACGGGTGGGCAATGGCAAGGCAAGCCCTTACTTGTCGGCGTAGGCAATCCCTTTGCCGATTTGCACGATTGGCAAGCCGCGTCCAAGCAAGCCGCCAAGCTACAAACTGAGCATCAGACGAGCGCACTGGCGGTGAGCAATTGGACATTAGCGAGCCGCCTCGCTTGGTACGCGCAGCCTTCAAAGGTGTGGGCGCTTGATGGTAAAAACAAACAGTTCGAGATGTGGTTTGGCAAACTTGAGTACGGGCAAAGTTTCATTTGGGTGGATTGGTCGCAAATGCGGCAACTGCCTCCAGTCGGTTGCAAAAAACTGGACGGTGCAGCCGGCACTTATCCAGGCACTCACTCCAGCTTCGATTTTTATAAATGCGGTAGACCATGAACCAATCTTTATTTTTATGGATCAATCAAGCCTGCACAGCGCTACCCGACTGGCTGTGGTCTAGCCTCACCATCACGGGGCACACCAGCATGGTGTTTGCTCTGTTTGGCTTGTTTTTGCTGCCAAGATTTAAGCGGACGGATGTCATCACTGGGCTGTTTGCGGCAGCCATTTTGGGCGGCATCGTTAGCACGGTGGTGAAAGAGTCCTTTCAAATCATGCGTCCACCTGCCGTGCTCTCGCTTGAACAATTTCATCTGATTGGTCACCAATTGGATTTGGTGAGCTTTCCGTCGGGTCACACTCTCACAGCGTTTGGGGTTACCACGTTGTTGGTCTTAGGGTTCCAACTGCGTGGCTGGCGGCTAGCTGCCGCGCTTGCTTTGGCTTCGCTGATTGGACTCTCCCGCCTCGCAGTCGGTGTGCACTGGCCGCTCGATGTGCTGGGCGGCGCAGTACTAGGCGCAGCCTGCGGCTGGAGCGGCTGGCAAGCCTCCAAATGGCTGCACCAAAAGCCCTGGACGCAAACTGTCATTTACTCGTCATGCCAAGCGGGTATCATTTTGCTGGTGAGTGCAAGCCTTTTTGCAACCCCTATGGGTTACCCAGATGCGATCCTCTGGCAGATGGCGACCGCCTCGTTTGGCATCATTATTTCGCTTTATTCGCTTCTTTTGTTGTTAAAATCAGCTAAATTGTCTTTAAAAGGTTAAATCATGGCAAGTCCAATGCTATATCCAGAACTCTTCAAACAGCTTGAATCCGTCCGCTGGGATATGGAGAAAGATATCCCTTGGGACAAGTTTGATGCGTCCACTCTCTCGGACGAGCAAGCGCAAACCATCCGCATGAACGCCATTACCGAGTGGTCGGCCCTGCCCGCTACCGAAATGTTTTTGCGTGACAACAAAGACGATTCCGATTTTTCCGCCTTCATGTCGATTTGGTTTTTTGAAGAGCAAAAGCACTCTCTGGTGCTGATGGAGTATCTGCGCCGTTTCCGCCCCGACCTCGTGCCGACCGAAGAAGAGTTGCACAACGTGCGTTTTGAATTTGAGCCCGCCCCGCCGCTAGAGACCTTAATGCTGCATTTTTGCGGCGAAATTCGCCTCAATCACTGGTACCGCCGCGCCTCCGATTGGCACACCGAGCCCGTCATCAAGCACATCTACACCACGCTCTCGCAAGACGAAGCGCGGCACGGCGGCGCTTACCTGCGCTACATGAAGCGTGCGATCAATAAATTTGGCGCAGAAGCCAAGGCCTCCTTTGCCAAGATTGGCGTGCTGATGGCATCGGCTCGCCGCACGGCGCAGGCGCTGCACCCCACCAATTTGCACGTCAACAAAGCGCTGTTTCCGCGTGACACCATCCAAAGCCGCTTGCCCAACCCCGAGTGGCTAGAGCATTGGCTGGATAAGCAAATCAATTTTGATGCGGTGTGGGAGAACAAAGTCGTTGAGCGCATTCTGCACAACATGAGTTTGCTGATGGAGCGCAGTTTTACGACGGTGCAAGAGCTGAATCGCTTTCGTAAGGAAATCACTGCGACGCTTGCTCCTAAATTGGCATGAGCTTTACTTCAAAAATCGTCTCTCGTGCAGATGCCGTCGCTGCCATTGCCGCTTTGCCAAAACCTGTCATTTTTACCAATGGCGTATTCGATGTGCTCCACAAGGGGCATGTGACCTACCTTGCGGCGGCGCGTGCTCTGGGAGCCTCGCTGGTTGTGGCTTTGAACACGGATGCCTCTGCGAAGCGCCTAGGCAAAGGGCCTGACAGGCCTCTCAACAACGAGTCGGATCGCGCTCACGTGATTGCGGCGCTAGAGTCTGCCAGCCTAGTCACCATGTTTGATGAAGACACGCCGCTAGAGATCATTGGCGAGCTACGCCCCGACGTGCTGGTTAAGGGCGGGGATTACGACATGGGCAAGCTTGCCGAGGCCAAGCTGGTCGAGAGCTACGGTGGACGGGCGCTGGCGCTCTCGTTTGTGGATGGGTACTCGACGACGGCGTTGGTGAAGCGGATTCAAGCAGGCGCTTGAATCGCTCACTTATTCGATCGCCTTCCCCATATCCTCAACCACCTTCTTCGCGTCGCCAAACACCATCATGGTTTTGTCCATGTAGAAGAGTTCGTTGTCTAGGCCCGCGTAACCCGCCGCCATGGAGCGCTTATTGACGATGATCGTTTTGGCTTTGTAGGCCTCCAAAATCGGCATGCCATAAATCGCGCTGCCCTTGATGTGCGCCGCAGGATTCACCACGTCGTTGGCGCCCAAGATGATCGCCACATCGACCTGTCCAAACTCACCGTTGATGTCTTCCATTTCATGCACTTGGTCATATGGCACTTCGGCCTCCGCCAAGAGCACGTTCATGTGGCCTGGCATACGGCCTGCCACGGGGTGAATCGCGTATTTGACGGTGATGCCTTTGGCGGTCAACTTGGCTGCTAGCTCTTTCACAGCGTGCTGGGCGCGAGCCACGGCAAGACCGTAACCTGGAACGATCACCACCGTCTCAGCATTGCCCAAAACGAAAGCTGCATCATCTGCACTGCCAGACTTCACGGCGCGCTGTACGGCGCTACCAGCGACTGCAGTTGTGGCTTCGCCGCCAAAGCCGCCCAAAATCACGTTGAAGAACGAGCGGTTCATCGCCTTGCACATGATGTAGGAGAGAATCGCGCCGCTAGAGCCGACCAGTGACCCAGCAATGATGAGCATCGAGTTGTTCAGCGAAAAGCCAATACCCGCTGCTGCCCAGCCCGAGTAGCTATTGAGCATCGAGACCACCACGGGCATGTCCGCGCCACCAATCGGGATGATGATGAGTACGCCCATGACAAACGCAATCGCCAGCGCCGCATAAAACGCTTCCGTCGATTGCGTGAAGGTGTAGTTACCAATCGCAGCCAGCATCAAAAGTCCCAGCCCCAAATTCAGCTTGTGTTGACCCGCAAATTGCACAGGCGCGCCTTGGAACAAACGGAATTTGTACTTGCCAGAGAGTTTGCCAAACGCAATCACTGAGCCGCTAAACGTGACCGCACCAATGACCGCGCCCAGCGCCAACTCCAAGCGATTGCCAGCAGGAATCATCGCAGCCGCGCCTTCTGCGCCCTTGGCCACAATGCCAAAAGCATGAGGCTCGACAGCCGCCGCAATCGCAATAAACACCGCAGCCAAACCAATCATGCTGTGCATAAAAGCCACTAATTCTGGCATCTTGGTCATCTCTACACGCTTGGCCATAATCGTGCCCGCCGCGCCGCCAACCAGCAGCCCCAAGAGAACCCAAGACAAGCCAGTCAGCGAGCCTTTAGATAGCTCAAATATCAGAGCGGCTGTGGTGACCGCAGCAATCAACATACCCGCCATACCAAACGCGTTGCCGCGAATCGAGGTGGTGGGATGCGACAAGCCTTTCAGCGCTTGAATAAAGCAAACTGAAGCGACAAGATATAAAAAAGTAACTAAATTCATGCTCATGCTTTTGCTCCTTCAGTCGCAGGCGCTGCTTTCTTTTCTTTTTTCTTAAACATTTCCAGCATTCGGCGCGTCACTAAAAAACCGCCAAACACGTTGACCGCCGCCAGCGCCACGGCGAGCACGCCCATGGTTTTGCCGAGTGTCGTTTCCGTCAAAGCCGCAGCCAGCATGGCACCGACGATGACGATGGCAGAAATCGCATTCGTCACCGCCATCAGCGGCGTATGCAGCGCAGGGGTGACCGTCCACACGACGTGGTAGCCGACGTAAATGGCGAGCACGAAAATGATGAGGTTGAGGATGGTGGGGGAGACAGCTTCCATTTTTTATTCCTTCAGTTTTTATTATTGGGTCACTTACTTCGTCATGAGGCAAGCTTGCACGATGTCGTCATCCGCTGGACATTGCAGCGCGCCCTCTTTGGTGACGATGAGCTTTAAGAAATCGAGCACGTTACGCGCATAGAGCGCTGACGAATCAGCCGCCACGAGCGCGGGGATATTGGTCTCGCCAATCAGCGTGACGCCGTGTTTGATCACGGTTTGATCGGTCTCGGTGAGTGGGCAATTGCCGCCACCGATTTCACCAGCCGAATTTTTGCCCTTGCCTGCTGCCATATCCACAATCACGGAGCCTGGCTTCATGGACTTAACCATGTCTTCGGTAATGAGTGTTGGCGCTGCGCGGCCAGGAATCAAAGCCGTGGAGATCACGATGTCGGCATTAGCGACTCGCTTGGCAACCTCAACGGCTTGACGCGCCAGCCAGCTAGGTGGCATGGGTTTGGCGTAGCCGCCCACGCCGACTGCGGCTTCTTTCTCTTCGTCGGTCTCGTAGGGCACGTCAATAAATTTGCCGCCCAAGGATTCGATTTGCTCTTTCACGCTGGGGCGCACGTCGGAGGCTTCAATCACGGCGCCAAGGCGCTTGGCCGTCGCAATGGCTTGCAAGCCCGCCACGCCTACGCCAAGAATCACGACCCTTGCCGCTTTGATCGTGCCAGCTGCTGTCATGAGCATCGGCATCAGGCGTTGGTAGCTGTTCGCCGCCATCATCACGGCTTTGTAGCCCGCGATATTGGCTTGGCTTGAGAGCACGTCCATCGACTGCGCGCGAGTGGTACGCGGCGCGGCTTCCAAGGCATAGGCCTGTAAGCCCTTGCTGGATAAGGCCTGCAGGCCTTCTTTATCGAAAGGATTGAGCATGCCAACCAGCGTTTGACCGCTGCTCATGGAGGCTAGTTCGGCGCTGTTTGGGCTACGTACTTTAAGCACCAGTTCGCAGCCAAGGCTTGTCGCCGCGTCCGTCATGGTCACGCCAACGGCCTCGTAGGCGGCGTCTGTGCAACTAGCCGCTACGCCTGCGCCAGATTGCACAAAAATCTGATGCCCTTGCGCGATCAGTTTCTTCGCCGTTTCGGGGGTCACGGCAACGCGGGTTTCGCGGGGGGTGGTCTCTAGGGGAACGCCAATACGCATAAAAACTCCAAGTCAATATAAATGAGGTCAGTTAGGTGTCAGGAAAGCATCAATTATGCATGGCTAACGATTTGGAGCACTTGCCGTAGGTCAAGCCATGCTTGCGCTTTAGCCAGTGGTTGCCTCAGCAGCTGAAGTGGGTGGTAGGAGACGATGACTTGACTACTCAGCCCCTCTACGCTGTGGGGCATACCGCGCAGCTTGCCAAAAGGCGTTGCCCCAGAAGTCTCCCCCAGCAAGGCTTTTGCAGGGTGAGGCCCCAGCAAGAGCACCGCCTTGGCAGACAAATGCTGAAGTTGGTCAAGGAGTGACTCCGCCTCATAGCTTGATGGCACCATTTGCGCCACAAAAACCTTATCCCCAAGCACTCGGGTCATGTTTGCAAGCAACTTCTCAGCCTCGCCCGTGCAGGGTTCACCCAGCAACACGCAATCAAATGTCTGTGCGTCAGTTGGTAGATTGCTAATCACGTACCGAACGGGTGCAGCACCCACGGTAACGGGCGGGCGCTCAAGCACAGGCAGGCGCAGCGGCGGCTCTCGTCTTATAGGCACGGGCACGGCAGTGGCGATTGGCTCTACCGAAGCGGGCTGGGAAGCCACGTCCCGCTTGACCTCGCTTGGCTGCCACACGCGCACGCCCATCTCTGCCAGCATGGCACGTTGCCGAGGGTCTAAAACCAAATTCGCTGTCATAGGGTGTATTTCATAGGGTGTATTTCATCACAAGTGCGTCCTCGCCATCTGCGTAATAACGCTTACGCGTGCTGATCTGCACAAAGCCCGTTGTGCGATACAGGTTGATCGCCGCATCGTTTCCAGAGCGAACCTCTAGCCAAACCGATTGCCGCTGGTTTTGCTGCGCCCAATCGAAGGCCTCAAGCAGCAAGCTTTGCGCCAAGCCTTGCCGCCTATGACTCAGGTTTGTTTCGATATTTAGAATTTCAGCATCATCCACGCCGCGTAGCAACTCAAGGCTGGCGACTATTTCATTATTTTCTTTGCGCGTAAAAGTCAAATTCATACTTTTGCAGCTTCTCGCTCAGCCGTGGTTTGCGCGACTTTATTTCGCACATAAAAAGGCAGCGCGTCCGCAGGCCTTATCTGCTGGCCTTTTACAAGCATGTCGCCCGCCAAACCAAGCAGAGTCAGGGCTGCGGGCAAGGTGCCCAGCACAAAGCTTTGTGTCTCTGCCTTTGAGAGCTCTGGCTCGCCCACAGGTGTGCCCAGTGGATCGCTTGCAAAATCAAACACTTGCCAATAAATCTCGCCCATTCGGGCATCCAGCGCCGCGGTGATTTGTGCGTCGCCCGTAGATTCGCCTGCTTTGGCGTGAAGTTGCACGGCGACAGCGTGTAGCGTGTTAATCGGCAACAGCGGCACGCTCAAACCAAAACCAAGGCCTTGCGCCACGGCGCAGCTGGCCCTTAAACCCGTAAACGCGCCTGGCCCTGCGCCAAAGGCGATTCCGTCTAGGTCTTGCAGCGCCAGTCCCGCCTTTGCCATCAAAGCTTGAATTTCAGGAATCAGTCGCGCCGAAGCCTGCGCACCGCCCGTGCCGACAAACTCGTACACGTCTGTGCCG
Source organism: Comamonadaceae bacterium (assembly GCA_031430035.1). GTDB lineage: Bacteria > Pseudomonadota > Gammaproteobacteria > Burkholderiales > Burkholderiaceae_C > JASGCK01. The sequence goes on from JANPAS010000054.1 coordinate 8,577, forward strand.
TTTTGCACGGCAATAGACAACACTTCAGTGCTGGTATCGAATGCGAGGATTTTGAGAGCGGTCAGCTTCATTTTTTTGCACTAGAAAACACACCCAAAGCCACGCCCAATAAGGCAAGCAACAAACCTGCGATTAAGTTCCAATACAGCGGCTCGCTCAAAAAAAACACCGCTGACAGCGCCGCCAGCGAGGGGACGAGCGCCGTCATCATCGTTGTTTTGACGGGGCCAAAGGTTTGGAGCATCAGCGTAAAGCCGATATTACCTACGATGCCCGAGGCAATGCCTTGCATCAGCATTTGCAGCACGATTTCTGACCGAGAGGCTTCGGCTAAATGAGTCACCATGCCAAACGGCAAGCTATTGGTGTAGGCCAAAACTCCGTACAGCGGCACAAAGCCCAATATGGTGAAAACGGTGAAGGCAATCGTGGCTTGCACAGGGTCAACTTTATATTTACGCGCCAGCACCGAATACATGGCCCAGCAACTAGAGGCGCATAAAAAGAGCGCGTCGCCCACCCACACGCTGCCGCCTTCAAAAGCTTTAAGCAAGCTCGCACCCCCGACCAGCAGCCCACCCAGGGCAATCAGTGCCAAGCCGAATGAGCGCTGCCGCGTGAAGCGCTCCCCCAGAATCAACATCGCAAATAAGGCGGTAAAAAGCGGCAAAGTACCAGGCATCAGCACCGCGCCATGCGCAGCGGGTGCATAGGTGAATGCGGTGTAAGCAAACGGTGTAAATAGGCCGCCAAACACGCCCAGCGTCACGGTCACGCGAAGCGGCAATGGCGATAAACCAAACAAGCTGCCAGCACTGGTATCAGCTTTGCGCATCCTCTTCACCATCCAAAAACCCCAAGGCAAAAGCACAATGGCTGCGCCAACCAAGCGGACAAAAACCATATCGAAGGGCGTGAGCGTCATTTTGGCGGAGGCTCTGCCAATGACGACAAAGGCGGTCCAAATGAAGATGGTGATGGCGGCGGCAGCGATGCCGATCGTACGAGAACTAAAATTTGTCATGCCTTCATTATCCAAGCTGCTACCGTTTTTCTTTTTAGCTTTGTCCGCTCTGGCCGCAGGCGCTCAAAATCTGCCCCCAGAAATTGATGCGGCACTCGGCCGCGCACGTATCCCCAAAGACGCGATTACCCTGTACGTTGTGGATGCAAGTTCGAACAACGCGTCGCCGCTGATTTCACATCGCGCTAGCGCTGCGATGAATCCCGCATCGGTCATGAAACTCGTCACCAGCGTTGCCGCACTCGACTTGCTGGGGCCTGCCTATACATGGCAGACCCAAGTGCTGATTGATCCTGCGGGCAAAGACGGCTCGATAAAGGATGGTGTTTTAAATGGCGATCTCGTCATCAAGGGCGGCGGCGACCCCAAGCTGGTGACCGAACGATTGTGGCTGCTCCTTAGCCGTGTGCGTAGCCTAGGGATCAGCACCATCAACGGCGACATCGTTTTGGACAGCAGCGCCTTTGCCGTCCCCCCAGCAAGCGTTGCCAGCGCCGCCGCGTTTGATGGCGAGCCGATGCGCCCCTACAACGCCAGCCCCGATGCGCTCCTGATTAATTACAAAGCTAGCGTGATGACATTCACGGTGAATGCCGTAGCCGGCGTTGCCAATATCCATTACGACCCGCCGCTCTCTGGCGTGCTCATGCCCATGACGGCGGCGCTATCTGGCGGTGACTGCATCGACTACCGAAGCAGTTTGCGAGCCGATTTTTCAGATTCCAAACGTATTCGCTTTTTGGGCAGCTACCCCAAGAGCTGCGGCGAGCGTGTCTGGCCAGTCGCCTATGCAGACCCAAGCGCCTTTGCAAGCCTTGCTGTGCAAGGCTTGTGGGAAAGCATGGGCGGCAAGCTAATTGGGGTAAGCCGTGCGGGGCAGGCATCCGCGCAGGCCAAGCTGGCATTTGTTCTCAGCTCACCAAGCCTTGCTGAGGTGATGCGTGATATGAATAAATTTAGTAATAACGTGATGGCGCAGCAGCTTTTTTTAACGCTCAGTTTGAATGCCAATGGTGGCAAACCCGCTACGTTTGAAGCCTCCCGCGCTGTGCTGGCTAAGTGGTGGAAGTCCCGCTATGGCACGCTTGCCGATATGCCCATCCCTGCTGTAGAGAACGGCTCGGGGCTTTCGCGTGAGGAGCGCATTTCAGCGCTCAGCTTGGCACGCATGCTGCAAAACGCTTACGCCGCGCCGTACATGCCAGAACTGATTGCGTCATTGCCGCAAACTGGCGTGGATGGCACACTGCGCCGCAGCAAGGCGACTCTAGGTGCGGCGCATCTTAAAACAGGCAGTCTGAATAACGTAGTGGCGCGTGCAGGTTATGTGGACGCCACTTCTCTTGGTAAAGAGGGCAAGCGCTATGTGCTCATTGCCATTGTCAATTCGGACAATCCTGCAGTACTAGCGGGCGCTAGATCCGTACTTGATGTACTGATTGATTGGACGGCGCGGCAGTAAGCTGCGACAGCCGAAAAAAATTACCAGCGTGCAATCAGCTGGTTATAGGCATTCGTACCCCATGACCGGTGGAAGGCTGGCGTCGGATAGACGGCATCGGCAAACACATAGCTGTTGTATGCGGCTTGCGCCAAGGTGCCAGTACCGCACAGGCTAGAGTTGATCTGGTTCGTGCCAATGCCAAGCCCACCTGGTGCGGCAGATGCGTCGTTTGAATTGCAGGTCACCGTTGTGGTGTCAAGAAACGAATAGGTGGTTGGTGAAGCGCGGACCGTATTGAAGTAAGCCTCCAGATCGAGCAAGCGCACATACTCACCCACATTCGTCAACGTCGCGCTACCCAAATTGCTTTTCAAGGCATCATTAAAGGCCGCAATTAATGTCCCACGAGAACCCGTGAGTGTGGCCAAATTGGTTTGAATACCTGCTGCTGGTGCTTTAGATAAATCATAAACACCACTAACGGCAATATGCTTAGCACCATTGGTGACCATGCTGCGGATCAAATTAGCATAGGCTGTTCCATTGGCCGTCGCATTGTTGGTGCTATTACGAGCATCGTTAATGATGTCGCGGTAACCTGCGCTGACCACCACCAAGTCGCCCGCCTGATAACTTGCACCAAACGTATTAACTTGGGTCTGCACGTCAGTCACGAGCGCGTTCGCCGCAGCTCGGTTTACTACATTTGCAACTGAATAGTGGGAAGCAATTTGACTCGCCCAATTGTTGGTCGTGCTATCGTTAACCGTATAGGCGACCGTCGTCGATATGAAACTAAAGCTATCGCCAAACACGATCACGCGTGTTGGTTTAAACGGATCATAGATCGTGCTTGACCCACACGAGACTAACATCGTGCTAAGCGCAAAAAGACCGAGCTTAATTGCTCGCATTAAAAAGTAAGGGGTCATGTCAAGGTTTCTCCAAGCAACTGCTAATCTTATCCAACTTTACGCCGAAGCTCTGGTCAGTCGGTCTCGTACGCCATCCCAAGCCGCATCTGCGGGTGGCCGCGTCACAAAGATATCCGTCACGCCAACTTGATCGAGCTCGCGTAATTTGGCAAATAACTCGTGCGCGGCTTGCCCGACGGTAGCTGGCAGTCGGTACAAGACTTGGTTAACAGCCAGTTGTAATTTTTGCGTATCTTCCACGCGAATCATGTGCACTTTCGCGCTTGGTGCGTAATGTGATTCAAGCGTACCCGAGGCTCTGGGAGCATTGCTGGATAAGGATTCTGGCATCAGCAATGGCTCACCACAAGCGGCTTCTAACTCTTTAAAAGTTAACATCCCGTGGCGCAGCAGCACGGGCGCGCCGCGTGTGCAGTCGATGATGGCGGACTCAATCCCAATTTCGCAATCGCCGCCATCCAAAATCATCAAAGAGGCGTCAAATTCCTCGCGCACATGCGCAGCCGATGTGGGGCTGACGCGACCAAATCGGTTGGCGCTAGGAGCGGCCACGCCGTGGATGCCAAGCCGTTCGGAGGCTCGCAGCAATGACAGCGCCACCCTATGCGATGGGCAACGCAGTCCAATCGAATCTTG
>JANPAS010000055.1:0-11315 GCA_031430035.1 Comamonadaceae bacterium
GAGCGCCGCGCATGCAGGGCAATCATCACGTCGTCTTGGTTGGCAAATTTATCGGGCCATGTTTTAACGATGCGGCAATGGAAATTGGGGGCGAGCATCTGCCGCCAACGATTGGCGGTTTGCCAATTGCCGTTGTTCGCATCTGATAGGGCGGGGCTGACGATGACGATGTGCGGACGCGGTGGGTTCATAGTGCCGCTAGCTTATCCAATATCGTGGGAAAGAATTCGGTCACGGTGGGGTGCACAGGCAAGCAGTTGCGCATCAGCTTATAACTTGCGCCTGTTGCCATGTAGTTGCTTACCACTTGGATGATCTCGTCGCCGTTAATGCCCAGCACGGTTGCGCCCACAAAGCTTTCCGTCTTCGCGTCCACCACAAACTGAATCACGCCGTGCGTTTCACTCTCCTCTTTGGCGCGGCTGACAAAACGCATGTGGTGCTCAGCAATTAAAAATTGCCGCCCCGTGCGTTCGCTCTCGGCCTTGGCCTGCGTGCGATTCAGCCCCACGCGCCCCAGCGGTGGATCGGTAAACATGGCGTAGGCCGTCACGCGGTCATCAGCGCTGCGTAACTGCTTTGGCGTTTTGAGGTTATCCCGCACGATTTCAAAGTCGTGATAACTGGTGTGCGTAAACGCACCACGTTTGTTGATGTCGCCCAGCGCCCAGACGCCTGCAACTGCTGTCTCCAACTGTCCATTCACGTCCAGATAGCCGCGGGTATCGACTGGCAAACCGATTGACGCCAGATTTAATCGCTCGGTATTGGGCAGGCGCCCAGTTGCCACCAGTAAGTGGGAAGCCTTATGGCTATTGGTCTGCACGCTGCCGTCACTATTTTTTGTTTGCACATACAGCTGCAAATCACCGCCCTTGCCATCCACGCTTTCAAGTGTTGTGCCTGTCAAAATTTGCACACCTTCTTCCAATAAAAAGTCGGTGATGGCGTTCGTCACGATCTCATCTTCGCGCATGGCGATGCGGCTGCTAGGTTCAATCACGGTGACCTCGGCGCCCAAGCGCCTAAAAATTTGCGCGAACTCAAGCCCGATATAACTTCCGCCCAAAATAAACAAATGCTTGGGGCATTCGCGCAGTTGCAGCAAACCTTCGTTGTTCAGGATGCGCGGGTCGAAGCCATCTAATCCCTTAATCGGCGGCATAAAGGGGCGCGTGCCCGTATTTAAATACACGCGACTTGCCGTGATGTGCTGCTGTCCATCGACGCCATCAACGATTGCCTGAAAGCCCTTATCCGTATGGCCTGCAAGGGATCCCCAGCCGCGCAACACTGTCACGTTGGGCGTGCTGGCAAGCCAACCCTCAAGTCCGCCGCGCGAGACATCCACGCGAGCTTGCATGCGCTCCATTGCCTTGGCAAAATCAATCGTGACCACGCCGGTGTTGACCCCAAACTCTGCACCTCGCCTTGCCATGTAAGCCACGCGCGCACTTTTACGCAGCGTCTTGGTTGGCGTGCAGCCTACGTTCACGCATGTGCCGCCCAATTGGTTGCCTTCCACCAAAATGACTTTTTCTCCTCGTCCTGCCAGAGCGACGGCTAGCGCAGGTGCGGCTTGTCCCGCGCCAATAATGAGTGCGTCGCAGTGCAAAGTGGGCGTAGCTACTGTGCTTGTTGTCATGAAAAATCTCCTCAATAAAGTGAATGCGTTTATTTTGGTCGCACCATTTAACAATCCATTACAGTTTAGACATGAATGCCCGCACCGCCACCGCTAAAGAGCTTGCCTTGATGCTGCAAGACTCACGCAACCGTACCTTGGTCTTGGCAGATGCTTATGCAGCGGCACTTGGCGCCGCGCTCACTGTACCCAAACTAGCCACACTCAATCCACCTTTATGGGAGCTCGGGCACATCGCGTGGTTTGCCGATCACTGGCTGTGTCCTAAAAAAAATAACGACGCGCTCTACGACTCCAGCTTTGTGGCGCACGACACGCGCTGGGATTTGCCACTGCCCAATCTGCGAGAGACCAGGGCACTGATGCAAGCCAGTTTGGACGACATTCTTGCCAAACTGGCCGCAGAAAAATCGGACTCAGACGAGGCGCTCTACTTTTATCGTCTCGTACTCTTTCACGAAGACATGCACGCAGAGGCCGCCATCTATTCCGCCGAATTTTTAAATATACCTATCCCGCAAGCCATATGGCGAAAGGGCTGCAGGGCAGAGCCGCCTACAAAGGCCAACCTATCTGTGCCAGCGAGCAAGTGGCTTTTGGGCTCTGAAAAGAAAGGTTTTGCATTTGACAACGAGCTAGGGCAACACGAAGTGGATTTGCATGCGTTTGACATTGACGCGCGAGTCGTGACGTGGGCCGAGTATTTGCCATTTATCAAAGCCACTGGGCGCGAAATTCCGCGCCATGAGGGCGCGAGCACACTCAATCCAAACGATGCCGCAGTTCACCTCAGCTGGTTTGACGCGAAGGCTTGGTGTGATTGGGCGGGCAGGCGATTACCCACAGAGGCCGAGTGGGAATGCGCCGCAATGACATTTGATTCGCAAAGCGACACACCTTTTTCATGGGGCGAGGTGTGGGAATGGACAGCCAGCAGCTTCGAGCCCTATCCGAACTTTGAAGCGCATGCGTACAAAGAGTATTCTGAACCGTGGTTTGGCGGAACACACAAAGTGCTACGCGGCGCATCGATCGCCACTCACGAGCGAATGATGCATCCCAAATATCGCAATTTTTTTACGCCCAATCGCACAGATATTCATGCAGGATTTAGAAGTTGCAAAATCTAAAACTTCAATTGGCTGCCGCCCACATCACGGCAAATTTTGCGTCCACATCCGTCCAGACCAGAGGCTTTGCAAAGCCTGCGCTTTGTAGCAAATCACTAAAGCTCTGCGTTGTCCATTTGTACGAATTTTCTGTATGAATGCGCTCGTCTTTAGCGAAAACTCGTCCGCCACCTGTCCAGTGCAAAGCCACGTCCCGCTTGGCCTGCAAGTGCATTTCGATACGCGAAAGAGATTCGTTATAAAGCGCGACATGTGCCCAATCGCTAATGTTGAAATCGCTGCCAATTAAACGGTTGATGTGCAGGAGCATGTTGCGATTGAACGCGGCCGTCACGCCCAGCGCATCGTCGTATGCGGCCTCTAGCTCAGGCACGCCTTTGACCAAATCCACACCAATCAGCAAGCCGCCTTTTTTGCTGCACGACGCATAAAGGCGCTTTAAGAACGTCAGCGCCTCGTCAGGGGTGAAATTTCCGATGCTAGAACCTGGATAAAAGAACACGCGCGGCGCAGCCTCGTGACCCATTGCGGCATTTGGCAAATCCAAAGATTCAGAAAAATCCATGCCCACACCCGCCATCTCCAAATCGGGATATTGACGCTGCAAACTGCCCAGCGTGCCACGTAAAAAATTTACTGAGATATCAACCGCCATGTAGCGCGAGGGCTTGAAGTGCACAAACAAACTAGCCGCTTTTTGGCAATTGCCAGCGCCAAGGTCAACTAGCACTGCGCCTTGCGGGATGTTGCTTGCCATCGATACGGCATGCTCTAAAAAAATCGCCTCCTCGGTGCGCGTGGGGTAGTACTCGGGCAGCTCGCAAATCGCTTCGAAGAGTTTTGAACCTAACGAGTCATATAAATATTTGGGCGAAGTAAATGCTTGCTCAGCTTGCAAACCATTTATCAACTCAAGACGGACTTTGCTTGCATCCTCGCGGTGTAACTGAAAGAACTGTGGTGTTTTCATGTACCTCAATATACGTGGAAAATAGAGGCTCATTATTTAGAAAGTCAGTATGTTGAAATTTTTACCCGCTCTACTCTTATCCCTTTGTGCATTTAGCGCTTTTGCTCAAACCGTTTTTAAAGTCACCGCGATTCCTGATGAATCGCCCACCGAACTAGCCCGCAAAGCCGCGCCGCTGGTGAAATATTTGGAATCCAAATTAGGTATGAAGGTCGAGTTCACGCCTGTGTCTGACTACGCGGCATCGGTCGAGGCGCTTGCCAATAAACAAGTCGATCTCGCTTGGTTTGGTGGCCTGACGTTTGTTCAAGCCAATATCCGCTCGGGCGGGAAGATGATTCCACTGGTGCAGCGCGAAGAAGACGAAAAATTCCGCTCGGTATTCATCACCAGCGACACTGCCATCAAAAGCTTGGCTGACCTCAAAGGAAAAACGCTCAGTTTTGGCTCGGCCTCCAGCACCTCGGGACACGTGATGCCGCGCAGTTTTATGTTGGAAGCCAAAATCAATCCTGACGTTGACCTCAAGCGCGTGGCTTACTCGGGTGCGCACGATGCCACCATTGCCGCCGTCGCCGCTGGAAAAGTAGACGCAGGCGCAGTCAACATCTCGGTATGGGAAAAGTTTGTCGCGGATAAAAAAGTGGACACCACCAAAGTGCGCGTGTTCTACACCACGCCCGCTTATTTTGATTACAACTGGACGGTTCATGCTGACATGCCTGCCGCCATGCGCGAGAAGCTTGCTAAAGCCTTCCTTGATTTGAATAAAAACACGGTAGAGGGCAAAGAGATTTTGGAGTTGCAACGCGCTACGCGCTTCATCCCCACAAAAACTGATAACTACAAAGGCATTGAAGCCTCGGCACGTAACGCGGGTTTAGTCAAATAACCAACGCCATGAAAGTTGAACTGCTCGCCGCCGCAGGCAGGCATCCTGCCGCCGCCCCAGCCAGCTTGGCTTTGCAGCCAATCACGCTGACCATAGAAGCGGGCGAGCAAGTCGCGGTGATTGGCCCGTCGGGCGCAGGAAAAACCACGTTACTCCACTTAATGGCGTGCGCCCTCTTACCAGCATCAGGTTCTTTACAACTAGATAAGCGTGATCCATGGCTGCTCTCTAAACAGGACTTGCAGCGCCTTCGTGGTCATTTATTTTTGGCCCCACAAGTGCCGCCCTTGCCACCGCGTCAACGCGTTATCACCAGCGTGCTCGCTGGGCAATTGCCGCACATGGGGCTTTGGACGAGTATCCGGAGTCTGTTTTATCCAGTCGATATTCCAGCGGCGCAAGCAGCATTGGCGCAATTTGATTTGACCGATAAATTATTTGAACGTGTCGATAGGCTATCGGGTGGCGAGCGCCAACGGGTGGGGCTTGCGAGGGGTTTAGTCTCTGATAGCAAGCTGTGGCTCATTGATGAGCCGCTCTCGGCACTCGACCCCACGCGCGCCGAGCAAGCCATCCAAACATTAACGAGTAGTGCACGCACGCGCAAGGTAACGCTAGTCGCAACGCTGCATCACGTGCAGATGGCACTGGCGCACTTCCCGCGCATCATTGGACTAAAAAATGGCGAGCTGGCGTTTGACCTACCAACCGCTGAAGTCACACCTGAGCGACTTAAAGATCTGTATGCCCAGCATCTCGATGAGCTCACTTGACTCTGCACCTCGGCGCGACCCTGCATTCTTAAAGCGCGTCTTTTGGATCGCTGCCGCGGCTGTGATGCTCTGGCCAATGCTCGTGCTGTCCGAATTCAAAATCTGGACGCTCTTCACGCCCGAGAGTTTGAAGCCAACTCTGAAATTTTTGGCCGATTTTTTTCCACCCAAATTAGAGCCTGAGTTTTTGCTGATGGTGGCGAGAGAGACTTGGCGCACGGTGGCGATGGCGACGGCGGGCATCGCGCTCGCGCTTGTTTTTGCCATTCCGTTATCACTCATTTCTGCTAGAGTGCTATCGGTCAGTGCCCTTGCAGGCCATATGGGTATTGGCTCAGCGGCCATTCGCACAGGTATCCGTTGGTTGCTGATTGTGCTTAGAAGCGTGCCCGAACTCATCTGGGCGCTCATCTTTGTCCGCGTGGTCGGATTGGGCCCTACGGCTGGCGTGCTGGCGATTGCGCTCACCTACACAGGCATGCTGGGCAAAGTTTACGGTGAGATTTTGGAGTCGAGTGACCCAGCCGTGACGCACAGTTTGCTACGCAATGGCGCAGGGCGCATGCAAGCATTTTTTTATGGCTTACTGCCACAAAGTGCCGCAGAACTCACTAGCTACACGGTTTACCGCTGGGAGTGCGCGATTCGCTCATCGGCGGTACTGGGCTTTGTCGGCGCAGGCGGCCTCGGGCAACAAATGGATGCGTCGATGAAGATGTTCAACGGCTCGGAAGTCAGCACCATGCTGATCGTTTTTATGCTCTTGGTGTGGCTGGCAGACCGTGCCAGTAGTCGCTTCCGAGAGGGGCTATCTTGAAGACGCTACCGCCGCCGCTGTGGGATGCGCGCTGCAAGGCTTGTTGGTATGTCGTCCTGATTGCACTACTCACTATCGCCAGTTTTTGGTCACTCGATTTGCAGTGGGGCAAGTTCTTATCAAAGGATGCCGTACAAAAAATGGGGCGCTTTGTGGCTGAGTTACTGGCACCCAATTTTGAAGCCGTCTTTCTAAACAAGCTATGGTGGGCAACGCTTGAGACGCTCGCCATGTCGGCGCTGGGCACGCTGCTTGCGGTGGTGCTAGGGCTGTTATTGGCAATGCCGGCCAGTAGTAAAAGCAGCTTTGCACGCAGCGCCACGCGAGCGGTACTTAATGCCCTACGCAGCATCCCTGAGCTTATTTGGGCAACACTACTTTTGATCGCAGCGGGGCTTGGCCCTATGGCTGGCACGCTGGCGCTGGCGCTGCATACCAGCGGCGTACTAGGGCGGTTGTTTGCTGAGGCGATTGAGAATGCGGAAAGTGCGCCCGCTATGGCACTGCGAACAAGAGGCGTGAGTGAAATAAAGGTTTTTTGCTACGCGACCTTGCCGCAAATCATCCCGCAGTTAGTGAGCTACACGCTCTACCGCTGGGAAAATAATATCCGCGCAGCCGCTGTGCTGGGCGTGGTGGGAGCAGGCGGACTGGGTGCCATGCTCTCGTTCCACATGAGCCTGTTCCAAATGGCGGAGACCAGCTCGGTACTGCTTGCGATGCTGGCGTTGGTTGTGCTGGTCGATACGCTCAGTTACTGGATTCGCAAAGCGCTCGGATAAAACTGCAACCCCTTTGTCCCTTCGGGACATTTCCCCTATTGCATAGGGGCAAACAAAAACCTTGTTCTCCCCTGCGTAGTAGGGGGGATGTCACGTAGTGACAGGGGGGTCATCCTGATTAAGCGGTTATCCGCGTCGCCAGTCGTGAAAGCGTTTAACGAACGCTAATAATTTTGCTGGCTGATGCGCCCGTTTCCACTCGCCAGCCGCGTATTTATTGGCTTCTGAGAGGGTAGGGTAGGTGTGAATCGTGCCCAAAATTTTGTTGAGTCCAAGGCCGTGCTTCATGGCGAGCACGTATTCGGCCAGCAACTCGGCGGCGCTCGTGCCCACAATCGTGACACCTAAAATTTTGTCTTTGCCAGGCACGGTGAGCACTTTGACAAAGCCCTCGGCGGCGCTATCAGCAATAGCGCGGTCTAAGTCGTCGATGCCATATTGGGTGACTTCATAGGCGATGCCTTTTGCCTTAGCCTCTTGCTCGTTCAAACCGACTCGTGCAATTTCGGGGTCGATAAACGTGGCGGCAGGAATGACCGAGTAGTCGGCTTTGAATTTTTTGAAATCACCAAATAGTGCGTTCACTGCGGCATACCAAGCTTGATGCGCGGCCGCATGCGTGAATTGATACGGCCCCGCCACATCGCCCGCCGCGTAAATGTTCGGGTAGATGGTTTGCAGATATTCGTTGGTTTCAATCGTCTTGTTGGTAGGAATGCCAAGCGCCTCTAAGCCATATCCAGAAAGCCTTGCCGAGCGGCCAACGGCGCAGATGAGCGCGTCGTAAGGAATCATTGATTCTTGTCCGTTTGACTCCGCCACCAGCACACCAACCGTTCGCACTGAGCTTGTCGAAGTGCTTTTTGTGTAGGCTTCGACGGGCTCAGCCCGAACGGCTTTGGCTTTGTGTCCCGTTAGAACACGCACGCCGTCAGCTTCCAGCGCCACCTTCGCGAACGCGGACACCTCCACATCTTCTCGAATCAAAAGCCGATCCGCCATTTCAATTTGTGTCACCTCTGCGCCCAATCGCTGCAAGGCTTGCGCGAGTTCACAGCCAATCGGGCCACCGCCAAGCACCACGATTCGCTTGGGAATTTCATCCAGTTTCGCAAACGCGTCCCACAGCGTATCGCTGGTCAAATAGCCCGATGTTTCAATGCCAGCCAATGGTGGAACGAATGGCGCAGCGCCTGTAGCAATCACAATCGATCGCGCAGTGAGCGTTTGTTTGCCGCCGTCGTGGAGCGTAATTTCCACTGTCCACGGATTGACGATTTTTGCGTAACCTTGCAAAACATCAACCCCAAGGTTTGTGTAACGTTCCACGCTATCGTGCGGTTCAATGGCAGCAATCACGGCATGCACCCTTGCCATGACGGTTTTGAAGCGGGGCGCACTATCTGTATCTTGCAAACCATACTTAGACGCGTGCCGCATTTGATGCGCGACCTTGGCGCTTTTGATCAACGCCTTGCTGGGCACGCAGCCATAGTTCAAACAGTCGCCGCCCATTTTGTGCGCTTCGATCAACGTGACTTTTGCCTTCACTGCTGCAGCGATGTAAGCCGATACGAGACCGCCAGCACCGCCGCCAATGACGATCAAATTGCGATCGAAGGTTTTGGGACGAACCGCAACCCAGGGTTTGAGTGCTCGTTTGCTCTGCTGATATTGTTGTATCAGGGCATTCACCTTTTTGAGCACCAATGGCAACAAGCCAATCAGCGCAAACGAGATAAGCAATGTGGGACTCACAATACCTGACAGTGATTTCAAGTTGGCCAGTTGCGTTCCCGCGTTCACGTACACCGCCGTAAAGGCAAGCATGCCTAGCTGACTAACCCAATAGAACGTCAAAGCGCGAATCTTGGTCAAACCCATCAGCAAATTGACGATAAAGAACGGAACGACGGGTGTGAGCCGTAGCGCAAATAAATAAAACGCGCCGTCTTTTGCGACGCCTTGATTGATACCCTCCATTTGCGCGCCAAATTTTCGCTCGACAACGCCCGACAAAAAATATCGCGAAACCAACATGGCAAACAATGCGCCCAAGCTAGAGGCAAATGAGACGAGTAGTAATCCCTTCCAAAAACCAAAGAGGGCACCGCCCAGTAGCGTGAGCAGCGTTGCAAACGGAAGTGATGCAGCAGTCACTAAAACGTAAATAACAAAGAAGCCTGCTGCAAAAAGCGCAGGCGCTTGCTGAAAGTTGTCGGTCAACACCGAAAAATTCTGTTGGATAAAGCCAAGGTCAATCATGGTGACGTCATCCTTTAAAAAGCATCCCACAACAGCTTGCTGCCACTGAGCAACATGCCGAGATGAATCAAGCGATAAAACATTTTGGGGCTCATGCGCTCGGCCATTTTTTTTCCAGCCCAAACACCGAATCCGGCAAAGGGCATCAGCGCAAGCGCTGTCCAAAAATTACGTAAATCTAATAATCCTAAATAGGCATACGGAACCCATTTAGATAGATTAATAAAAAAATAAAAATACGCCATCGTCGCTGAAAACACGATTGGCTTGAGCCTAAGCGGTAACGCATACGCGTTGGTGGGTGGCCCTCCTGCGTGGGCAATAAAACTGGTGAACCCCGCCGTTGTTACAAACACAGCACCCAGCCAGCGCGGCTGCGGCTTGCTGTTAGCGCTTGTCGGGAAAAGTAATTGCTGCGCTAAAAACAATAGTGTGAACGCGCCCACGCAGCCCGCCACCACAGGAGGGGAGAGAATTTTGAAAGTAAGCGTACCAATCGCAATGCCGAGTAAGCCGCAAGGCAGCATAAAACGAAGCAGGTTTTTGTCGTAATCGCGCCTAAACATTCGCAGACCAATTAAATCGGCCAGAAGCAAAAGCGGCATCATGACCGCAGCGGCTTGCGGCACAGAAATCACCAGAGCCATCAGCGGTACAGACAAAGTTCCTATGCCCGTTGCAAAGCCGCTTTTGCTAAGTCCTGTGACTAAGACGGCAGGAATCGCAACGGCGTAAAACCATGGGTCTGTAATGATGTTCATGTTTTTTAAGGAATATCCACGCCGCCCATACGCGCCTGCACTGTCCCAGCTTGGTTTTGCAAATACTCAGAGGTATGAATGCGGCGTTCAAAATATTTAGGACGCGGCAGCATCACGGCTAAGAGCGACGCTTGATACGCGTCTAGCTTCGCCGCGCTTTTGCGAAAGTAGTATTGCGACGCGGCTTCCGCGCCAAACACGCCTTCGCCCCATTCGACGTGGTTGAGATAAATCTCAAAGATGCGCTCTTTGGAGAGCACAGTCTCTAGCATCACCACCAGCACATATTCTTGTGCTTTGCGAAGATAGGTCCGCTCGCCACTTAAAAATAGATTTTTAGCCAATTGCTGCGTGATAGTCGATCCGCCCACCGTTTTGGGAGGCTTGACGGATGTGGCTTGCGCAGATTTGCGTGGTTTATTTTTTTCAGCAAGCCTCTCTGCCTTTTTATTTTTGTCCCACGCCTTCTCAATGGCGCCCCAATCTACACCGTCGTGATCGGTAAAGCTAGCATCTTCCGAGGCAATGATGGCGCGTTTGAGGTTCTTGCTCATCTGCTCGTAAGGCACCCACGTTTGCTGCCACCCAAAGGCCCAAGGCCTTGGTTTTGTGGCCGCTATTTGATAGATACTGCTGCGCTCAAAGCTGGTGGACTCTGGGTCAATCCACCGCATCATCGCAACGCGTGCAAGGAAAAAAACTTGCAGCGCTAGCACGCCGATTACAAGCAGGAGACTAAAGCGAATCAGGTATTTTTTAATCATTGCGCCGCCAGTGTTGTCTCCAACACTTGGTCTTTGGTGAACTGAAACCGCGACACCACCACCAACTGATCTGCCGTGCGGCGCATGGCCTGGGTGAACACGCCAAATGGTGAGGCTTGCAAGGCGATCGCCTGCGCACGTCTGTCTAGCAGCTTGTCGCCCGAGCCACCGTTGACCACTTCAGTGCTGACAATTTTTCCATCGTGATTGACCGTCATCAGCATGGTGAGTTCGCCATAAAGCTTACGCCCCGCAGCATTTGGAAAGTTATCTGTACCCACGCGTTCAATCTTGCGGCGTAAATCATCATAGTAAAGCGCATACGCCTCTTGCCGCGTGGCTGGGCTGATGTAGCGTTTTTTGGGCTTCGCATTTTCTTCGTTAATGCGTTTTTCAATTGCCGCCAGCAGCTTGAGTAATTGTTTGCGTTTTTTTTCTTGCTCGGCTTTGTCAGCAGTTTTGACAATTTTGGGGTCGGGCTTAGGCAACCGCGACACTTGGTCTTTAATATCCGCC
>JANPAS010000056.1:0-2848 GCA_031430035.1 Comamonadaceae bacterium
ACCGCGCCGCGAATGCTCACATCAATATCGGGCATCTCAGCGCTGGCGTACTCGCTCGCGCTATAGACCGACGCACCCGCTTCGCTCACCACAATCTTTTGCATGTGCACGTTGTTGAGCTTGAACTTGGCAATCAGTTCACCCGCCAGCTTGTCCGTTTCTCTACTCGCCGTGCCGTTGCCGATAGCGATCAGCTCCACGCGGTGATGCTGGCACAGCTTAGCCAGCGTAAAGAGCGAACCCTCCCACTCGCGGCGCGGTTCATGTGGAAAGATGGTTGCGGTGTCGAGTAACTTGCCCGTGCTATCCACAATCGCCACCTTCACACCAGTCCGAATACCAGGATCAAGCCCCATCACGGCTTTAGGACCTGCGGGTGCAGCCAGAAGCAAATCGCGCAGATTATCGGCAAACACCTTGGTCGCGACTTTCTCAGCGTCTTCACGCAAGCGGGTGAGCAAGTCACGCTCAGTCGAGAGCGACAGCTTGACACGCCAAGTCCACAGAATTGTTTTTTTGATGAGCGCGTCGCTGCCTCGGTCTTGGTTTGTCCACTTGAGATGAGCGGCAATACGCCCCTCGGCAAGAACCGACATGGTGTTTAGTCCCCTCTCCCCTTGTGGGAGAGGGTTAGGGTGAGGGGGTTCTGGAATGACAACCTTCACATCTAACATTTCTAATCCACGCCCTCGAAAAACCGCCAGCGCTCGGTGCGAAGGCACACGGGCTATGGGCTCGCTGTAATCGAAGTAATCACGAAACTTTGCAATTTCAGGGTCTGACTCATTTTTACCTGCGACAAGTTTGCTTTGCAACTCGCCATTGCTCCACAGCCACTCACGCATCAATTGCACGAGCCGTGCGTCCTCCGCCCAGCGCTCGGACAAAATGTCGCGCACACCGTCCAGCACCAGCAGTACGGTCGTAAAGTCTGCGCCATCGTCAGGCTTGGTCGCTTGTACAAAAGGCAATGCCTCAGAGGCCGCATCCCGATTGGGCTGCGAGAACAGCAAGTCTGCAAGCGGCTCCAGTCCTGCCTCGCGGGCCATCTGCCCTTTGGTGCGACGCTTGACCTTGTACGGCGTGTAGAGGTCTTCCAGTTCCTGTTTGCTTGGGGCAGTGAGCAAAAGCGCATGCAACTCGGGAGTGAGCTTGCCCTGCGCGTCAATGGTTTTGATAATGACCGAGCGGCGATCCTCTAGCTCACGCAAATAGGAAAGCCGAGCCTCCAATTCACGCAGTTGAATGTCGTCGAGCCCGCCAGTGACTTCCTTGCGATAGCGGGCGATAAACGGAACAGTCGCCCCGCTATCCATCAGTTCTACCGCCGCCTTAATTTGATGAATGCCAACCTTAATCTCATTGGCGAGTTGCTTAAATAAATCCACGAAAACCTTTTTACTATCCAATAAAAAGCGATACAAACACCGCCTACTGCTAAAGATTTTATGCGTGATTGCACTTTCGTTTGAGCATAATAGATGGCATGAAAAACAATTTTCTCAATATGACTGTGTGCAGAAGGCGCAACCAGCAATTAGTTGGATATGTTGATTTTTCAAGCGTTTTTAATTGTTCTGCGACAGTTTTGTCGTGCATATCACGTTAGCCAGCATGAGCACAAGCCGGCACGATCGCCAGTCATTCTTCAAGTACACGACTCTCAGCACGGCGAGCAGAGTCATTAAGTCCAAGAGCTTCCGCTGGAGCGCACCAACTCTCTTCAATGATCCCTTCGATCATCAACTCGGCTTTGTCATTGACGAAGCACCAGAGAAATTCGCTGCTCAACTCTACGATTCAATGTGGCGCCTAATTTTTAGCGACATCGAACCAGCAAAACCAAATCCGGAGTCTGCGTACTTCAATGCGACGATGGCTATGCGGGCCAAACGAGCGCACCTTCCTAAAGACGAGTTGGTAAGGATGCTGCAGCAAAGCTGCATGGAAATGGCCCACAGTCTTCCCTATATGCTCGACCAACTTAACGCAAACCTGCGCGAACAACTTTGTCGATCACGTGTATTTTGCGTGACCGAGACGCGAGACAACGTGGTCATGTGGTCGCACTATGGTGACGAACATCACGGCGTAGTCTTTGAGCTAGCCTGCATCGATGACCTAGACAACCGCCTTCTTGCTGCGAGAAAGGTTGAGTACAGTGGCCGCTTCCTTACATTTCCGAGCGCGGAGTTGTATGCAAAGCATTTGACTGGGGAGGTTCCGTTCGATCTCTTGCAGCTTGTATGGCAGATCGCATTTACTAAGCACACCGACTGGTTTTACGAACGGGAATGGCGCGTACACATACCTCTCTACGAAGCCGAGGGTCATTCAATTCTTCCCGAGCCGGGAGCAGTCTTTCGTGCTGCCATTCTTGGGTGCCGTATGTCGGATGCGCAGGCCGCTGATTTCGCAACGCTGGCGAAAGCCCATCTACCTGAGATGCGTTTGTTTCGTGCAAAGCTCAGCGCAACTAGCTTTCAACTTGATTTCGACGAATACGATGTGGGCTAACCAGTCGCTCGAGCCGACTCGAGTCGGCGAGACGCCCCCCCGTGGCTCAACTTCCACGTTAGAAACAGCCTTTGCTCTCAATCCACCTGCAGCGCCGCTTTCAGCTTCGCCCTAATCTCAGGCTTAGATTTAAATGGATCAGTCGGGTTATAAATAAAAAAATTCTGACTTCTGAAAAAAGTTAGATAATATGTTAGATATCCAACTTTTTAAGAATTGAGCCATACCATGCAAACCGCAACTCTAGCCGAAATAAGGATGCGACCTAAGCATCAGGTGACGCTACCCGCCTCTATCGTGAGGAGGGCAAACTTCCAAGTGGATGATCGCC
>JANPAS010000057.1:0-13760 GCA_031430035.1 Comamonadaceae bacterium
GGTGACGATTGAAGCTAGGGCATTGCCTGACCCCACGCCGCCAGCTGTCTTTGCCAAAGCAGCCGCCAGCGAGTACCCTATCGTCGCCTCAATCGATTTGGCTGCTCTTGGCGCAGCCTTACCAGATAAGGTCTACAAGGGTATGGTGCAACAAATTGGCTCTGCGAGCGAAGGTCTCAAACGCGACTGGTACGAACCTTCAAGCGGCGTAGAAAAGCATTACGGCTACGCCTTCCAGTGGTTTGCCATGTGCGCCGTGCTGGCGGGACTCTACCTTTGGTTTCAATGGATGAAGCCGAAATTAATGAAATAAATATGAATAAAAAATCGACTGATCGACCACTTGACTTAACCGTCCACAAACTGCCTGCCACTGGCACATCTGCCTTGGCCGAAGGCCGCACCAGCGGTGGCCGCTGGAAGATGTTCGCCGTGCTCTTGATTTGCGCTGCGCCTGTGATTGCGTCCTACGTCACGTATTACGTCATTAAACCCAGCGGTACAAAAAGCTTTGGCGAACTCGTGCAGCCGCAGCGCCCCATGCCTAATGTTGCTGGGGTTACGCTGGATGGCAAGGCCACAACGCTACCCAGCTTGCGCGGCCAATGGCTGCTAGTCAGTACGGCGGGTGGCGCATGCGATAAATCCTGCGAGCAGCACCTCTATATCCAGCGACAGCTACGTGAAACGCTAGGCAAAGAAAAAGACCGCTTAGATTGGGTTTGGCTGATTACGGACGATGCGCCGCTTGCGCCTGCGCTGCAAGCGCGATTGACGGACTCGGCGTTGCAGGCCAAGGGTTTTCGGGCACTCAGAATCAAAGAGTCCGATGCAACGCAGTGGTTGCAAGGAGGCTCTGCAAGGCTTTATCTGATTGACCCGCAGGGCAACTACATGATGCGCTTTGCTGAAAATATGACGATTGAGCAAGCTGCCAAAGCCAAATCGGATATCAACAAAGTGCTACGCGCCTCCAGTTTCTGGGATACGCCAGGCCGGGAGAATGTCAAAAAATGATCGCTACTCCTGCAAGATTGCGCAAGCTCACTTACCTGCTGGTCTTCCTCACATTCGATTTGATTTTGTTTGGTGCGTTCACTCGCCTGACCGACTCTGGCCTTGGCTGCCCCGATTGGCCTGGCTGCTATGCCAGCTTTAGCCCGATTGGCGCGTCCTCGCACATCAGCGCGGCACAAAGCGCCATGCCTATGGGCCCTGTGACGCACACCAAGGCGTGGATTGAAATGCTGCATCGTTACTTTGCCACCATCGTTGGCGCACTCATTGTGCTGCGTTTGATTTGGAGCGTGCAACTCAAACAAAAACTGGCTCTGCCCATCGTCACCTTTTTGTGGGTTTGCGTGCAAGGCGCGTTTGGTGCATTCACGGTGACGATGAAGTTGTTTCCACTCATCGTGACGCTGCATTTGCTGGGTGGTATGGTGCTTTTGGCGCTGCTTGCGGCGCAAGCTGAGAGCAAAAATGTTATGCAAACAATGCCCGCTAGGCCATACTGGATATGGCTTGCAGCAGCATCCATTGCCGTGTGGTTGCAAATATTTTTTGGGGCGTGGGTCAGCACCAACTATGCCGTGCTAGCGTGCAACGAGTTTCCCGCTTGCTTAAACGGCGCGTGGTTGCCAGCAACTAGCAATGACTGGAGCGTAGGTTTCACGCTTTGGCGTGAGCTGGGAGGGGTTTCCTTTTCCGCCCTCACGGCCATTCATCTCACGCACCGCATAGTTGCCGTTGCTGTGGTGATGGCGATTGCGGGGCTCATCATGCAAATCAAGCGTCATCCCGAGCTGCGAAGTCTCAAATTGTGGTTGATGATTATTTTGACGCTACAAATCATCACCGGCATTAGTAACGTGGTGCTGGGCTGGCCGCTTTTGGCTGCAGTGATGCATACGGGCGGCGCGGCAGGTTTGGTTTTGGTGCTGACCAAGCTATGGACGAAAATGAAACGATGAATCCGATGACTACTTATCAACAGTTCTACGCGCTCATGAAGCCGCGCGTGATTCAACTCATCGTGTTTTGTGCCTTCGTCGGCATGCTGCTCGCTGTGCCAGGAATGCCAAGCGGTGAGCAGTGGATCACAATGGCGTGGTCCTGCCTCGGCATTTGGATGGTCTCTGGCGCGGCGGCTGCGTTCAATTGCATCGTCGAAGCCAAACTGGATGCGCGGATGCAGCGCACCGCATGGCGACCCACGGCTAGCGGCGAAATCACGCAAACGCAAACGCTGATCTTCTCGGCGGTCTTGTGCATTGTCGGCTCAGTGATTTTGTGGTGGCAAGCCAATATGCTCACCATGTGGCTGACGTTGGCGACCTTTGTCGGCTACGCCATTGTCTACACCGTCATCTTGAAACCAGCCACACCGCAAAACATTGTGATTGGCGGTGCATCGGGTGCAATGCCTCCCGTGCTTGGCTGGGCCGCCATGGCGAACGATGTCGGGCCTGAGGCCATCCTGCTGTTTCTCATCATCTTTTTGTGGACACCGCCGCACTTTTGGGCGCTGGCGCTTTACCGCGTGGAAGAGTACGCCAAGGCGGGGCTGCCGATGTTGCCCGTCACGCATGGCAACGCATTTACGCGCTTGCATATCTTGCTCTACACCTTCGTTTTGTTTGCGGCTTGCTTGCTGCCATTTGTGATTGGCATGAGCGGCTGGCTCTACCTTGTCACGGCGGTGATTTTGAGCCTCGGATTTTGTTGGTACGGGTTTAAGCTGTGGCGTTCGTACTCTGAGCCGCTCGCACGCGCCACTTTTAAGTTCTCGCTGATTCATTTGTCTGTTTTGTTTGCTGCGCTGCTCGTTGACCATTACTTGTTCTAAAGGATGGATCGTGACTATCAAAAGGTTTCTCATGCAGGCGTTAATCGGTTTTGAATTTGTATCCGCTGTAGGCTTGGCCTACGCGCAGCCTGCCAATTTCCCAACCCTAAAGGAAGGCGACTACATCGCTAAAAACTTTAAGTTCAGCACGGGCGAAGTTTTTCCTGAACTCAAAATTCACTTCACTACGATTGGTGACCCTAAGAATGAACCCGTACTCGTGCTGCACGGCACAACAGGCTCAGGCATCGGCATGGTCAATCCAGGCTTTGCGGGCGAGCTGTTTGGCGCGGGGCAGCCGCTGGATGCCGCCAAGTACTTCATCATCCTGCCCGACGCGATTGGCACAGGCAAAAGCACCAAGCCATCGGACGGTCTCAAAGCCAAGTTTCCGCGCTACAACTATGACGACATGGTCGATGCCCAGTACCGCTTAGTGAGCGAACACTTCGGACTGAAGCGCCTACGGTTAGTGATTGGTAACTCGATGGGCGGTATGCAAACATGGATCTGGGCGAGCAAATACCCCATCATGGACATTGCTGTACCCATGGCAAGCTTGCCAACCGAGATGTCCAGCCGCAACTGGATGCTGCGCCGCCTGATCTCAGAGTCCATCCGCCGCGACCCACTTTGGATGAACGGCGACTACAAAGAACAACCGCCAAGTGCGCTCTTTGCCAGCACCTTTTACGCCATCGCCACCAACGGCGGCAATCAAGCGTTTTACAAAGCCGCGCCCACGCGGGCCAAGGCGGATGCCATTTTGGACTCACGCCTCGCCGCCAAATACACGGGCGATGCAAACAATCACCTGTACCAGTGGGAGTCGTCTGGCGACTACAACCCAAGCGCAGGGTTAGAAAAAATCACCGCCACACTGCTCGCTATCAACTCAGCCGACGACGAGCGCAATCCGATTGAGGTCGGCGTGATGGAGCGCGAAATAAAGCGAGTTAAAAATGGCAGCTACTACTTGATTCCAGCCAGTGAAAACACGGCAGGTCACGGCACCACGGGGCAAGCAAAATGGTGGAAGAACGAATTGGCAAAAATTTTAACAACCGCACCTAAAAAGTAAAACATGACATCCATCGCTCGCATCATTCGTATCACTGCGCTATTCGTCACGGCACTTGCGCTTCTAGCCTGCTCTGAAAAAAAAGCCGCTTTCAACTCCGTTGACATCACAGGAGCAACCTACGCGCAAGATTTTTCTTTGCCTGATGTGGACGGAAACCCCCGCACCATGAAAGACTTTGCTGGCAAGGTGACCGTTGTGTTTTTTGGCTTTACCCAGTGCCCAGATGTTTGCCCTACCACGATGGCAGAAGTCAGCGCTGTTAAAAAGGCGCTTGGCAAAGACGGCGACAAGTTGCAAGCAGTGTTTATTTCGATTGACCCTGAGCGTGATACAGCACCCGTGCTGAAGGCGTATGTCGCCAACTTTGATTCATCGTTTGTGGGGCTGCGTCCTGCAAGCGCTGAAGCTTTGGCAGATGCTGCGAAGGCGTTCAAAATTTATTACAAAAAAGTAGATGGTAAAACGGCGGGTAGCTACACCATGGATCACACGGCTGCCAGTTATGTGTTTGATACCAAAGGACGTGTGCGATTGTTTACGCGTTATGGATCGGGCGCGGATAAGTTGACCGAGGATGTGAAGCAGCTGTTGGCAGGCTCTTAAACCCGCGTCAAATCCGTTTGATGCCCACGCCAATTTTGGCGACCGAGTTCCAACCATCGTTCCCTTCAAACCACGCGTCGCCATTTAAGTATTCGCGCAGCATGGGCAAGCTGTCCAAGCCCCAAAATACTTTTTCACCTACTACAAAACTGGGTACGCCAAACACCCCTGCCTGTAAAGCCTTGTCTGTATTGGCTTTGAGGCGTTCTTTCGCAGTCTCAGCGTTGCATTTAACATTGTTTGAAAGTAGCTTTGTGAGCGTTTCTAATCGCACGCCATCCGCCGCATCCGCGCCGCCATGCCAGACGTGATTAAAAATTTGTTGCGTCACAAAGCGATTCGTGTTTCCGTTTTCATCACCGCAAGCAGCGGCTAAGCGCAATAACGGCAGCGGATTAAACGGATGCGCCGCTGGCATTTGAAAATCAACCTCAAGTTGCTTGGCTTGCCACAGCACTTGCCGATACGTCCAATCGCGCTTGGGTGCAATTTCGGCGGGGCCGAGCTGGCCATAGGTTTTGAGTAAGCCCGCAAACAAAATGGGCGTGTATGTGACGCTGCAGCTGAGCCCCTCTAGTGCCTTGGTTAGCTGCTCAAACGCGAGGTAGGCGTAGGGCGAAATGGGGTCGTAATAAAAAGTGATGTGATTCATAGCGTGCGCTCCTCCACCAGTTTTAAAACTTCTAATTTCTCAGCATCTTCAAGTATCGACCAATTGGCGATCTCGTCAATCGTGCGCAGACAGCCCGTGCACAGCCCTGTTTTAAGGCTCATTTGGCAAATCGAAATACAAGGTGATGGCACAGCAGTGGTCATAGTTTAGAAAATGATTCTGGCGCGTATTTTTTGCGAATGAGAGCAAGAATAACCCATGTGCAGGCCAATACCCATAAGGGCTGCAGGCCATGTTGTGATGCCCAGCGGGCATACGGTGTGAGGCTGTTGCGACCCAGCATCTCGGCGGGTAGTTCGGCGTTTAACATGCCGCGTTTGCTACGAGCAAGGCTTTGCGTGACCACGCCTTTGTGGTTGATGACGGCTGTTGCGCCCGTATTGGTGGCGCGAAGCATGGGGCGATCAAACTCAATCGCACGCATGCGCGAAATGTTGATGTGCTCATCAATCGCCATGCCGTCACCAAACCAACCCATGTTGCTGACGTTAACAAATATCGTGGGTGCAGTGGCTTGATCGGCAAAGCGTTTGGCTAGCTCTTCACCAAATAAATCCTCAAAGCAAATGTTGACGGCAAAGCGCTGACCGGCATGAGCAAAGGAGGGCTGCGCCAAGCCGCCTCGGTTGAAATCACCTAACGGAATATTCATGAGATCGGTAAACCAGCGAAACAGTGGCGGTATGAACTCACCAAACGGCACGAGGTGATGCTTGTCGTAGCGATAAGGCGTCGCCGCGCTGTTGAGTCCTATCACGGAGTTGGTGTAGCCCTCCGACATCGAACCCAGTGGAATACCGATGAGCGCCGCCGTCTTGCTCTGCTGCGAGAACGCATCGCTTATCTTTGACCAATAGCCCAGTGGCAATTGCTGCGGCAAGAGTGGCACACCCGTCTCAGGTGTGACGACCAAATCGACGCCATCTTTGGCCGCAGCCAGCAGGCGCTCTTGGTACCAAGCTAGTGCCAATGCCACACCTGTTTGGGCATCAAACTTTTCGTTTTGCGGGATGTTGCCTTGCAAGAGGCGCACTGTCAGGCTTGCAGAGGAGAGGGCTTGGGAAGGCTTATCCAGTATGGCCTCTGGACTAGGCATCATGTAGGCTTTGATGCCCAGCACCAGTACGATCAATATTTTGAGTCCGCACGAGCGTGTCAACACAAACAGCGCCGCAACAAAAGCCGCCAGTGCCGAAATGCCATATACGCCGACCCAAGGCGCAGCGCCAATCAGCGGGCTGTCGATGTGCGCGTAGCCTACGGTGCCCCACGGAAATCCAGAGAAGATGACCGCACGTGCCAGATCCGCCAGCAACCAACAGGTAGAAACCAAAATGGTATCAAACCAAGGTTTGCCGCATGCGAGCCATACAAACCCAGCGCAAGCGGCCGCATAAAAACTGGCTAAAAACACCGAGAGCGCTAATACCGCAAGAGCGGCAAGTGGTGCAGCCAAGCCGCCATACGTGTGCATCGAGGTGTAGAGCCACCATAGACTGGATGTGAACCAAGCGCTAGCAAAGAGAAGGCCGCATGCAAACGCAGTCTTGGGGGATTCGATGCGCATGATGGTGCGTATCAGCCATGCTATTGCAATTAGTTGCAACCACCAGAGAGCCTCCCCACTCCAAGGATTGGCAATCGACCAGCCATGCAGCATGCCAAAAAGAAGCGCTGTCATCTGGGGCATCAATTAGGCAATACGCGTGGCGCGAAACCACTTGATGGCACCGCTGGTGGAGATAAGCACGACAAGGCGAAGACCACCCACGATGTGCTCTTCGCCTTTGCGCGGCACGTGCCCCATACGGTGCGCCACCAGTCCACCGATGGTTTCAAATTGTTCCTGCTCGGCCGCGCTAAATTCAGAGTCGAAGTGCTCTGCGAGCTTAGCCAGTGGGGCTTGGCCGCTCACACGGTACGCGCCATCGTCGGGTAGCGAGACGATGTCCATGGATGCAGCATCGCCGTCTATGGTGTCGAATTCGTCTTCGATCTCGCCGACGATTTCTTCCAAAATATCTTCAATGGTGATAAGGCCTGCCGTCTTACCAAACTCATCCACCACTAGCGCTAGGTGATTACGCTTGCCTCTAAAGTCAGTGAGCAAGTCGTTGAGTCCCTTGCTCTCTGGCACAAAGACGGCCGGACGCAGCAGGGCGCGCAAATTGATTTCTGGCGCGCGCTGACGCTTGAGTAAGTCTTTGGCCAACAGGATGCCAATGATGTTGTCTTGTTCGCCCTCAAAGACGGGAAAGCGCGAATGCGCGGTGTCAATCACCACATGGAGTAGCTCATCAAAATCGGCATCAATATCCAGTAAATCCATACGCGGCGCGGCGACCATCACGTCGCCGGCGGTCATGCTCGATAGCTTTAAAACGCCCTCCAACATAGCCAAACTTTGCGCATTGATAAGCCCACCGTCCTCGGCCTCTTCTAGCGTGGCAAAGAGCTCGGCGATGGAGTCTGGGCCTGGGTGCAGGTATTCGGCAATTTTGCGAAGGAACGAACGCGGCGAGGCGGGACTGTCAGAGTTCATGCCTCACATCATACTTACCCTAGGTTTTTACCAATACCCCAGCAGATCAAATATAAGCACAATCGTGCTTTTAATCACCCCCCTTTTTTTAGGAGAGATACGCATGAAACAAGCTTGGCATGACAGCTACCCCGCAGGCGTTCCGCACGAGATTAACCCAAATGCGTACACCTCGGTGGCGCAATTGTTTAATGAGTCATTCAAAAAAAATGCGTCCGGCCCCTTTTCCGTCTGCATGGATAAGTGGATGACGTATGGCGAATTAGACGAGCTCTCCACTGCCCTTGGCGCGTGGCTGCAAGCGCAAGGTTTGCCTGTAGGCGAGCGCGTGGCGTTGATGCTGCCCAACGTGCCGCAGTTCCCCGTCACGATGGCGGGCATTTTGCGCGCGGGCTACACCTGTGTGAACGTCAATCCTCTTTATACGGCGCGAGAGCTGAAGCATCAACTTAAAGACTCGGGCGCAACGACGATTGTGATTTTGGAGAACTTTGCGGGAACACTCGAAGAGGTGATTCAAGACACGCCGATTGAGCGCGTCGTGGTTGCCAGCATGGGCGATTTGCTGGGTTTTTGGAAGGGTAACTTCATCACATTTGCCGTGCGGCATCTCAAAAAGATGGTGCCTGCGTACAAGATTCCCCTGCAAACAGCAGCAGGCAAGCCGCGCCAAGTCATTAGTTTTAAAGCTGTGATGGCTGCGGGTGCAGGACTCAGCATGAAACCCAGTACCGCCAACGGCGACAGCATTGCGTTTTTGCAATACACGGGCGGTACAACGGGGCTCTCTAAAGGTGCGGTGCTGACACATCGCAACATCATTGCAGCGGTGCTGCAGGCTGAGGCTTGGTTTACGCCAGCGCTCAAGCGCGTGGGCGATATCAGCAAAGTCAACGGCATTGCGGCGCTGCCGCTGTATCACATCTTCGCTTTAACGCTCTGCTTGCTGGCGATTCGCTGGGGTTCGCATTTAACGATGATTCCCAATCCACGCGACATCCCAGGTTTTGTGGGAGTGCTTAAAAAGCGTCCTTTCCACATGTTGCCAGCCGTTAACACACTGTTTAACGCGCTCTTGCAAAACGCAGAATTTAAGGCAATGGACTTCAGCATGCTGTGCAATAGCCAAGCGGGCGGCATGGCGGCCAGCATTGGCACAGCCAAGGCGTGGCAAGAGCTCACGGGTTCAACCATGATTGAAGGCTGGGGCATGAGCGAGACCTGCGCGATTGGGACGAACAATCCTGTGAACGCAACAACGTTCTCGGGCACGATCGGCTTGCCACTGCCGAGCATTGAAATGGCGATCAAAGATGACGATGGCGTGTCGCAGCCCATGGGTAGTTCGGGCGAGATTTGCATCAAAGGCCCCAACGTCATGACGGGCTATTACAACCAGCCAGAAGAGACGGCGGCGGCGTTTACAAAAGACGGCTTTATGCGCACAGGCGACGTAGGCGTGATGGACGAACACGGCTACTTTCGCATCGTTGACCGGAAAAAAGACATGATTATTGTGAGCGGCTTTAATGTCTTCCCGAACGAGCTTGAGAACGTGATTTCGCTCTGCCCAGGCGTGGTGGAGTGTGCCGCGATTGGTGTTGCAGACGATAAAGCGGGTGAGGCTATTAAGGTGTTCGTAGTCAAAAACGATCCGATGCTGACCGAGGATGATGTGGCGAAATACTGCCGTCAAAATCTAACTGGCTATAAGATTCCTAAGTACATCGAGTTCCGCGACGACTTGCCCAAAACGAACGTCGGTAAAATCTTACGACGTGAACTCCGAGCTGGTAAATAACTCTGACCCTTCCTCATTAAACCCTGCTGCAAGCCTTATAGAACAAGGCTTGCAGCAGGGTTTAGCATTTTGTGCTGAAAAGCACTGGCCAGAGGCCGCCGCTTGCTTTGAGCACGTCCTCCAGCAGGAACCCACACACAAAGTTGCTTGGAACAATCTGGGCAATGTGCGTGATGAGTTGGGTGACGTGGTGGGCGCATACCAAGCACTCAAAACGGCTCTGGCGATAGATCCAGACTACGCGAGTCCCAAAAAAAATCTGGCGATCATCGCCTATAGGCAAGGCGGCATTTTGTATGCGGCAGGCCAATTGCAAGAGGCGCTAACGGCCTTTCAAATGGCTGCAACACAGGGTTTGGCGCCTTTGGCTTTGGCAGATTACGACCATAGTTATTTGCAACTTTTGCTAGAGACGTGCGAGCATCAGCATGTCGCCACGCATCTGGTCATCATGATGGCACGAACCCGTGCGGACGAATCGTATTTGCCGCACCCTTATCCACTACTGGCGGCTGTTGATCAACCTGCATGGCATAGACTGGTGGCCAAGCGCCACGTGACAAGGCTTTGCAATGAGACGGGTGTGCGCGTGACGCGCCCCGCTAGCACATTGTCTGCGCGTCAAAATGAATCGATACCCAGACGAATTCGCATCGCGTATCTTTCCTGCGATTGGCATCAACATCCTGTGCCACAGCAACTGATCACTAGCATTGAAGCGCATGACCGAAGCAAATTTGAAGTCATCGGCATTGCCACCGATGGGGGTGCCGACGAGACGCCGTGGCGAGCACGTATTGAGCGTGCGTTTGATCAGTTCTTCATGCTCGGGGCTTTGAACGACAACCAAATTGCGGAGCAACTTCGCAGCATGGATATCGACATCGCGATCGATTTGTCACTCTACATGCAAAGCGGTAGACCACTTATTTTGGCGAGTCGTCCTTGCCGTGTGCAAGTCGCCTTCTTGGGCTATGCGGGCACATCGAGCGCGCCGTGGATCGACTATTTAATCGCGGACGGGGTGGTGATTCCACCCACTCATGAATCTCTTTATTCGGAAAAAATCATTCGTTTGCCCAGCAGCTTTATGCCCGACAACAACCAGCGTCCGCCTGTGCGCCAATTGGATGATTTGGTTGCAAGCCGCATCCAGCAAGGCTTACCAGGGAGCGGATTTGTATTTTGTGCGTTTAGCAACCCCTACAAAATCACCCCCGAGATGTTGGCATGCTGGTTCAGACTTTTGAGCGCAGTGCCAAAAAGCGTGCTCTGGTTGCAAGCCAATAACGATGTGGCGCAAAAGCATATCGAAGCCGCAGGTGTGGCGGCAGGGGTAGCTCCCCAGCGGCTGGTGTTTGCCAAGCGTGTCGATAGTTTTGACGAGCATTTGCAGCGTTACCAACTTGCCGATTTGTTTTTAGATAGCTTTCCCTACAACGCACATGTGACGTCCGCCGATAGCCTATGGATGGGCTTGCCCGTGCTGACGCTGCAAGGTCAGTCGTTTGCATCACGTGTAGCCAGTAGCATTCTCATTGCGCTGAATTTGCCAGAGCTTGTCACCACGAACATAGCCGCTTACGAAGCTTTGGCGATAGAACTAGCCATTCAACCTGCGCGGTTGCCCGTGCTTCGTCAAAAGCTAGAGCGCAGTAAGGCGGCGGGACGTTACTTCAATCAAACGCAGTATGTGCGCAGTTTAGAGAACGCCTTAGCCAGTACGCTTAGCTAGGTGCTCTGCAAGTACTGATTCGTAATAGCTGCTTGGCACATCGTGCTCGTCAAACACTTGCCCCACAAACTCAAGGCCTACGCGTGCTGTGGGAAAAGCTGTACGCGGCGTACTGGGTGGCGCATCAAAAAAATCTGCGTGCGTGAGTACCTTGCCAGCCATCATGGGGTGAACGACTTGTGCTAAAAAATCTTCATCGGGCCCATAACCCAGTGTTGGGTTGAATTGCTGAATGAGTGGCAATAGCTCAGGTAGCAACTGTCCACGAGCGCCAAACATGCTGGCAATGATGGGGTTGCTATGCAGCGGATGGTCATGCATGACATGAAAAGGCAGGCCGCTCGTAAGCCATTCGTCAACGGCAGAGGTTTCGCGTTTAGAAAAGCGCGAGTCCACATCGCGGATCAAAATAATGTCAGCAGCTGGGTCGTTCAAAGCTAAAAATCGCCAAAACGCGCCCAAGCGACCTGCATCGGGCGTGATAGAGAGAAGCTGCACATTGGGCTTAGCGCGCAATTCATTTTGAATGTGCGGATCGACATCGCTAGCGCAATAAAAGCGGCAAATGTAACCAGGGTAAAACTCCTCGGCCATGTCCGCATTTCGGATGGCGCCAATGAGATACTTAGGGTCTTGCCCAAACAAAGAAAAAGCAATCAACTTCATGAGCCAAATTCTAGATGTATCGCTAAGCCTAGACCTCACCGTTTCTGAGACTGCTAACGCGCTTTACGAAAAGGGTGATTTTGCGCGAGCCTCTGAGCTCTTTCAGCAGGCGGCAAGGCAAGATCCCGAAAGCTTCGATGCATGGCACATGCAAGGCATTTGTTTGGCAAGGCTAGCGCAACCCGAACAAGCGCTCCAGTGTTTTCAATCGGCATTAGCGCTCAACGCCAGTATCGCATCGCTGCACAACAATATCGGGCTAGTGCTGGACGAACTGACCTTGTTTGATGAAGCGGTGGCATCCTTCGACGAAGCCATCCGTTTGAATCCTCAATATACGCAAGCGCATATTCACAAGGCACAGACACTGCTCAAAACGGATTTGAAAGAGGCGGCCATTCGAAGCCTTCGCTTAGCACTTCAAGTAGATCCAAGCTTGGATGCCGTCTGGCATCAATGCGTGGCTCTGCACGTACAAATGCGGCAGTGGCCTGAGGCCTTATTGGCGAACGAGTCGGCGCTAGCGATTGCGCCTGATCACCTAGATTACCGATATGCACAGGCCATTATTTTGGGACAACTGGGGCAGACAGACAAAGCCAAGGAGGCTTTCGTTGCTATGCAAACATTGGGGGTTGAAGGGGCAGATTTAGCCAATTACCACTTAGCCCAGTATGACGGCTACCCAATATCCGATAAGGCACCAGCCGGATATGTCAAAAATTTGTTCGATGGTTTTGCCAGCCATTTCGACACCGATTTGGTGACACACTTGAACTACCAAGTCCCCCGATTAATGGGCGACATCATCCATAAAGCTCTTCCTAATGTGGCTATCAATATGTTGGATTTGGGTTGCGGCACGGGTTTAGTGGGAGCTGCACTTCACAGCAGGCCGTATCGTTTGGTGGGCGTCGATCTTTCGCCCAAGATGCTCGCCAAGGCCAAAGATAAGCAGCTGTATCACGAGCTGCAAGAATCTAGCATTGATGCGTATCTAAAGGCCGAAACATCAAACCTAGCGCGCAAGTACTTTGATGTCATTACGGCAGCGGATGTCTTTATCTATATGGGCGATTTAGCGCTTGTTTTTGAGTGCGTTGCTGGTTTGCTGCGCGCAAACGGCTTGTTTATTTTTTCAACGGAAGACTCGGCAAGCGAACCTATTTTTTTAACGCCTTCGGGGCGCTACGCGCATCACCAAACCTACATTGACCAATTGGCCAATCGATATGGATTTGAGATTCAAGCCTGCGACGCTGTTGATTTGCGGATGGAACTACTTCAGCCTACGCAGGGCTGCATTTTTACGCTGAGCCTTCAAAGATAATTGAACGCATGCTATCTCCCGCAACCACTTATCAAGTTTTCGAGCGTGGTTGGCTGTCCAGCAACAACATCCTATTTATCGGCAAGGACAGCACGGCGCTGGTCGATACGGGTTATTGCACGCACGCCCACCAGACGCTGGCGCTCGTGCAATCGGCGCTCAAAGGGAGGCCTCTTAATCACATCATCAACACCCATCTACACAGCGACCACTGCGGCGGCAATGCGGCGTTGCAAACCGCGTATAGCGCCGCAAACGGCATTGTGCAAACCCATATCCCTTATGGCCTAGCGAGGCATGTGGCAAGCTGGGACGAAGAGCAACTCAGCTACAAACCCACAGGACAAAATTGCCCACGCTTTACGTTTGAGCACACCTTGCAGCATGGCGACGAGGTGCGGCTGGGTGACTCCAAGTGGCAAGTCCACGCCGCGCCTGGGCACGACCCGCACAGCATCATCTTGTTTGAGCCTGAGAC
>JANPAS010000058.1:0-2520 GCA_031430035.1 Comamonadaceae bacterium
TGTACGCTTCGCCGCGGAGGGCGAGAGCCTCAAATTGCTGAATGGCAACACCGTTACGCTAGAAGAAAAGTTTGGCGCAAAAGTGGGTGTGATTGCCGACGAGCAAGCCGTAGAGTCGCTCGCAGGCATCATGGGCGGCGACGCTACCGCTGTGAGCGAATCCACGCAAAATATCTACATCGAAGCCGCGTTTTGGTATCCAAGCGCGATTGCAGGACGCTCGCGCCGGTTCAATTTTTCAACCGACGCAGGGCACCGCTTTGAGCGCGGCGTGGACCCGAGCACGACGCTAGAGCATATCGAGCGAATCACCGAGCTTGTCGTTGCCATTTGCGGCACGCATGATGCTAGCGGAGCGTTGTTGACAAAGATTGGCGCGCTTGATGACCACCAGCCCAACGTGCCAGCCATACGCCCTGTGGCCTTGCGGGCGACACGCGCCGCCAAGGTAATAGGGATGCCCCTCACCAAGGATGACTGCCGAAAAGCCTTATCCAGCTTGGGCTTGCAGGTAGAGGGCGATGCAAATGATGCCGACAAGTTAGTCGTCACGCCGCCCGCGTACCGCTTTGATTTGCAGATTGAAGAAGACCTGATCGAAGAAGTGGTTCGTACCATGGGCTACGACAACTTGGCAACAACCAAGCCGCTGGCGCCAACCTCGCCCAAGTTGCGATTAGAGACGAAACGCGGGAGCTTTGCGGTGCGCCGCCAATTGGCTGCTTTGGGCTACCAAGAGACGATTAACTTTAGCTTTGTACCCGAGCAGTGGGAATTGGAACTTACCGCGAATACGAATCCCGTCCGATTGACGAATCCGATTGCGAGCCAGATGAACGTGATGCGCTCGTCCTTGCTGGGCTCTCTGATTGCAGTTGCCAAGTACAACCAAGACCGCAAAGCGGGTGATGTGCGCGTGTTTGAACTCGGACGTGTATTTTTGCGTGACGAGTCAGCCGTGGATAGCGACAGCACCGTCAAAGGACTGCATCAGCCTTTGCGCGTGGCAGGATTAGCTAGCGGCGACGCACAGCCTTCCAACTGGGGCGTTCGCGCCACCGCTGTTGATTTTTTTGATGTGCGCGCCGACGTTGAG
This sequence comes from Comamonadaceae bacterium, assembly GCA_031430035.1. GTDB lineage: Bacteria > Pseudomonadota > Gammaproteobacteria > Burkholderiales > Burkholderiaceae_C > JASGCK01. Next base: position 1,097 of record JANPAS010000058.1, read on the forward strand.
GCGCTGTTTGCGCCGCAAGTGCTTGTGTTTAAACCTGCGGTGCATCCAGCGCTGCATCCAGGTCGTAGTGCTAGCGTGCACCTGAGTGGGCAGGCGATTGGTTTTATCGGCGAGTTGCATCCCAAGTGGAAGCAGTCGTATGGTTTGACGAGCGCTCCCGTGTTGTTTGAACTCGATTTAGTCGCTGTCACCACGCGTCAACTTCCAAAGCTAGAAGCTGTACCCAAAGTACCGTTTGTGCAGCGCGATTTGGCGGTCGTCGTCAAAGAATCCGTGACACATGCGCAGTTGATGGATGCCGTAGCGGACGCGAAGCAATCGTTAGTGAAGAGTGCCGCTCTGTTTGACATTTACCGTGCCAAAGTGGGCGATGCTTCCATGGCTGCTGATGAGAAGAGCCTTGCCGTGCGATTCTTGCTTGGCGATGCAGACGCGACGCTCACCGATGTGCAAATTGAAGGAGCAATGGCGACCATTACAGCCGCGCTTGCCGCAAAGCTAGGTGCAAGATTGCGGTAATGCTTGCGGTGATAATAGTGAACAAACTCAAAAACTTAAGCAATGAATCTGACACTTGACACTTTAGAAAACCCTGCGCTAACCAAAGCTGAATTGGCGGAAGGTTTGTACGCAGGTATTGGACTGTCCAAACGCGAATCTAAAGAGATTGTTGAAGCAGTCTACGATTTGATGTCTGAGAGTTTGGTCGCAGGCGACGATGTCAAAATATCAAGCTTTGGTAACTTTATGGTCAGGCATAAGACCGAGCGGCCAGGGCGCAATCCGCGCACGGGCGAAGCCACCAAAATTGATGCCCGCCGCGTGGTGACCTTCCACGCCAGCCCTAAGTTGAAAGATCAGTTGCTGTAATAGCAAACGTTAAGCAAGCTCCATGGCGATCGACAAAGTTGTACTACCCCTTATTCCAGCCAAACGCTACTTTGCGATTGGCGAGGTCGCCGAGCTGTGCATGGTCAAGCCGCACGTGCTGCGTTATTGGGAGCAAGAGTTCACGCAGCTCAAGCCTATGAAGCGGCGCGGTAATCGCCGCTATTACCAGCATCACGAAGTGCTCATGATTCGCCGCATCCGCGAGCTGCTGTACGACGAAGGCTTCACCATTAGTGGCGCTAGAAATCATCTGGGTGGCGCGTTGGCAATGGCAATGTCGGACGATGAGAGCTTGCCCGTTGACATGGACTCGCCCGACTGGCTACGCGCGGAATTACAAGCAATTCAAAAGATTTTGAAGGGGAAAACCTAAGGTTTTTCTGAAGCGACCACTATAATCAAAAGCTTCGGTGTGTGGCGCAGCCTGGTAGCGCACTTGCATGGGGTGCAAGGGGTCGAAGGTTCGAATCCTTTCACACCGACCACGAATAAAAAAGCCTTTAAGAAGCGATTCTTAGAGGCTTTTTTTATTC
>JANPAS010000059.1:0-3298 GCA_031430035.1 Comamonadaceae bacterium
GCCGCCGTTGCCACGCCCTTGCCGCCTTTGAACTTAAAAAACACGGGGTAAAGATGTCCAAAGAAGGCGGCAAGACCGACGAGCGCCATCGTACCAACGCCGAGCCCATAAGGCTCGCCATAGAGTTTGACTAGCAGCACAGGAATAAAACCTTTGAGGGCATCGAGCAAAAGCGTGAGCAGCGCCGCAATCTTGCTTCCCGAGCGCAGCACGTTACTAGAGCCTGGGTTTTTGCTGCCGAAAGTACGTGGGTCAGGAAGACCCAGCAGTTTGCAAACAAACACAGCAAAAGTGAGTGAGCCAAGCAAATAGGCGGCAAGGATGGCGAGTGATGTGTACAGCATAAAGAATGAGGATCTGACCCTAATTAAATCTTCTTGAACACCAAAGCACCGTTGGTGCCGCCAAAACCAAAATTGTTTTTTAACGCAACCTTAATCTCAGTCTTGCGGGCGGTATTCGCGCAGTAATCCAAATCGCACTCAGGGTCTTGATTAAAAATGTTGATCGTGGGCGGAATCGTTTGGTGATGCACGGCCAGCACGGTAAACACACTCTCGATACCGCCTGCGCCGCCCAGCAAATGACCCGTGGCGCCCTTGGTGGAGTTGACCACCAAGTTCTTGGCATGATCGCCAAAAGCCGCTTTAATCGCATGCGTCTCGTTAATGTCACCTAGCGGGGTAGACGTGCCGTGGGCGTTCACATAATCCACGTCGCTGGGCTGCAAACCCGCGTTGGCAATGGCCGAGAGCATGGCGCGGCGCGGGCCATCCATGTTCGGTGCTGTCATGTGCCCCGCATCAGCGCTCATGCCAAAGCCCGCAATTTCTGCATAGATTTTTGCACCGCGTGCCACGGCGTGCTCGTATTCCTCTAACACCATCACGCCCGCGCCTTCGCCCAGCACGAAGCCGTCGCGGTCTTTGTCCCAAGGACGAGAGGCCGTAGCGGGGTCATCATTGCGTGTGGACAGTGCACGCATCGCAGCAAAACCACCAATACCCAGCGGCGAAACGGTGGCTTCTGCACCCCCACAAATCATCACATCGGCATCACCATATTCAATCATCCGCGCAGAGATGCCAATGGCATGCAAGCCCGTGGTGCAAGCGGTGACGACAGCGATATTCGGGCCTTTAAAGCCAAACTTCATACTCACATGGCCAGAAATCATGTTGATGATGCTGGCGGGTACAAAAAACGGCGTAATACGGCGTGGACCACGAGCGGCAAGCTCAATTTGCGTCTCTTCAATCAGCGGCAAACCACCAATGCCCGAGCCAATATTCACCCCGATGCGGACTGATTGCTCGTCGCTCAAGGCCTCATTAACGCCAAGACCCGAATCTTTCACGGCCTGCACAGCAGCCGCAATGCCATAGTGGATAAAGGTGTCCATCGTTCGGGCTTCTTTGGAAGACAGATATTCCTCCACATTGAAACCTTTAACTTCGCCTGCGATCTTGCAAGAAAAGGCGCTGGCATCAAACTTGGTGATCGTGGCAATACCCGATTGACCTGCCAATAAATTAGCCCAGCTGGTTGCCACATCGTTACCCACGGGGGTGACGCAACCAAGGCCTGTCACTACGACTCTACGTTTTGTCATGCTCATTCTCCAACAACAAAAAGCCTGACCTTGTTCAAGGATCAGGCTTTTTTAGATTTGATTAACCGAAGGCTTAAGCCTTGCTGTGGGTACTGGCGTAGTCAACCGCGTTTTGCACGGTCGTGATCTTCTCTGCGTCTTCATCAGGAATCTCAATACCAAACGCGTCTTCCAAGGCCATGACCAATTCCACTGTGTCTAGTGAATCAGCGCCCAAATCGGCCACGAAGGCTTTTTCGTTAGTAACAGCAGACTCTTCAACGCCAAGTTGCTCGGCAATGATTTTTTTGACACGGGTTTCGATATCGCTCATATATCCCTCAAGGGTTGTAAAAGAAGCTTTGCATTGTACGCTGACTCGATGGCCTCGGTAAACGCCCGTGCAAACCGTGGACTATCGAACAAAGGACTGGTGCGCACCCGCTCCCTCAAACCAGCCCGAAGCGTTGCCAACGCCTCTACATGTTCACTCCAGTACACCGCCTTGGCAAGGTATGCCTCAGTCGAATCAGCCGCCCAATCGCCCAGACCAGCCGCCGACATCAAACTGGCGCCTTGCCGTGCAATCAGCGTGTTCCCAAACAAGGTCAGCGTGGGAACGCCCATCCACAAGGCCTCAGCGGTCGTTGTGCCGCCTGAGAATGGAATCGTATCCAACATGAAATCAATGTTTTGATAGCTCTCCAAGTACGCAAAATAGGAAACTGCCGGTAAAAACTTGATCCTCTCTAGCGGCAGCCCAAAACCCTCCAGCCGCTGTTTAAACAGCGCCACCATCTCACTTTGCCCAAATTGCGAACAGCGGATGTGCAAACGCGCTGTTGGAACCGTCTCTAGCACTTGCCACCACAAATGGAGCGTGGCATCCGTTATTTTGAGTAAAGACTGCAGCGAACCAAAGGTGATGTGCTTGTTTTGCAGCGCAGGCAATGGGCTAACTGGCGGTGCAAAAATCGGCTCACACAGGCAAAGCCGCGTATCTGGCAAGTAGAGCAAGCGCTCCGAGTGATGTGCGGCGGACGACTCGGGGCTACTGATTCGGTCGGTCAAAAAGTAATCCATATTGACCACGCCCGTCGTGGCGTACCAGCCGAGCCACGAGATTTGCACAGGCGCAGCGCGGCGGGCAAACAGCGACAAACGATTCATATCCGTATGCCCCGAGAGGTCAATCAGTACATCAATACCCAGCTTGGCGATAAGCGCCTGCACGGCCTCGTCGCTCATCCGCGAGATGTCATTCCAGCCTGCAAACTGCGGTCTCAGCTTTTGCGTGACCACATCATCCACCTCCAGCATCGACAGCGCATGCAACGTCAAACGGCTTTTATCAACGTGTGGCAACCAGTCTTGCAAAAAAAATCCAACAGGATGTGTTTTGAAGTCGCCCGAGACCAATCCAACGTGTAGTGGGCGCTCGCCACTTCTGCACGCCTTATCTGGTATCGCTTGGGCGTGTATTTGAAACCCACCACAGCGTAAATCAGCCGCTTGCTTCGCTTTGGCAAAAATAGTAGCGTCCGTACTACCGATGTCATACGTGGACTCGAACAGATCAAAGGCGGCTGGCAAATAGTTATCTGGCGCCAGCTGCTGAGCGCGGCGCATCAGCTCCTGCGCGGAGCCGCGCTGCATGAGGCTTTGCAGGCTATTCGCTAAATTAATGGTTGCGTTGACGTGTACGGG
>JANPAS010000060.1:0-9340 GCA_031430035.1 Comamonadaceae bacterium
AATTTATTGCTTAGGAATCTTGGCTTCACTCACCACTTGAATCCATTTTTGGGTTTGATTGGCGACCATGGTTTTCATCTCTTCGGGTGTGCTGCCTCTGACTTCTCCGCCCATTTCTTCTAGTCTTGTTTTCACAGCAGGCACTTGAATCGCTTTTTGCAATTCAACATTTAACCGATCCATCACTCCACGCGGTGTCCCTGCTGGCGCCATCACGCCCGCCCATGAGCGCACGTCGTAGCCAGCCACGCCTTGTTCAGCGACTGTCGGCACATCGGGCAAGCCCAGCCAGCGCTGCGGTCCCGTGGTGGCGATGGCACGCAGCTTGCCCGCTTTGATATTGGACAAGACCGCAGTTGGCGGCGCAATGATCATAGGAATATCACCGGCCAGTAAAGCTGTCAGCGAGGCAGCATCACCACGGTAAGGCACATGCAGCAGCTGTGTTTTTGACATACTAGCCAGCAACTCTCCAGCCAGATGATGCGTAGAGCCAATTCCCGCCGTGCCGTAACCCACCTTGTCTGGATTGGCTTTGGCGTTAGCGAGCAGGGCTGTCAGGCTGTTCATCTTGCTATCAGCCGCCACAACGATCAAAAACGGAAAATAAGTAATGGTGCTGACCATCTCAAAGTCTTGCACCGTGCGATACGCCAAATTGTTATATAGCGCGCCTGCCACGGCATGACCACCTGTTGCCAAAAGCAAGGTGTACCCATCAGGTTTGGCTTTTGACACGGTCGTTGCAGCAATCGTTCCGCCAGCGCCCGCTTGTGCTTCCACAACTATCGACTGCAACAGCCCTTTACTCATTTCGCCACTGACCGCTCTTGCAATCGCGTCGGCATTACCGCCCGGTGCAAAGCCTTGGATCATTTTGATAGGCCGCTCTGGATAGGTTTGTGCAAAGCCAATGACCGTGGCACACGTTGCCACAGAGGCGATGAGTAGTTGTTTTAAAAAAGTCCGTTTCATGGCTATCTCCTTATAAAAATTAAATTTGCATCACAATCTTGCCGCTCACCAACCCTTTATCCAACCAGTCGTGAATAAGCTGTACATCGGACAAGGATTGGATCTGAGGCGCGGGCGGCTTGACGCTCCCATTGGCCATCAAATTAATCGCGCTTTGCATCAAAGCACGCCGTGTCACTTTGTCTGAATCTAGTGTGTGCATCGAAAAGCACCGCACTGCAAGACTTTTCCCTAGCAATTTGCGAAGCACTTGAAACACGTCCTCGCTAGGCGGTCCTTGCACAATGTTGTAAGACACGGCTGTACCCAACGAGGCCAAAGAGTAGAGGCCGTCAATCAAACTTTGACCACCCAAATGATCAAACACCAGATCGACACCGCGCCCCGCTGTCAATGCGTGAATACGCTCTGGCAAATTCGCTCCGCCACCCACAAGCACATGGTCAAAACCTGCCATCGCTGGATCGTTTGGTTGAACGGTCTTTCTGCTTGTACCAATGGTCATAAATCCCAAATGCTTGGCTAAGCTTGACAACATCCCTGCCACGCCGCCAGAAGCGCCCGTTATCAACACACTTGGCTGAGTGGTTTGCGGCGTTCCGCCAACGCGCATCAAGGCAATCGCCAATTGAAGATTAGGCAAACTCACTGCATCTGCGCAAGAGATGGTTGTCGGCAGGCGATAAAGGGTGTCTTGTGACACCACCATAGCCTCCACATAACACCCACCGCGCTCTGGCAACTCGCGCGCGCTCACCAAAACCCTGTCACCGATTTGCCATTGCTGCACGCCTGCGCCAATGGCGTCAATCCTTCCTGCCAATTCCGCGCCAGGAATAGCGGGCAGCGCTGGCATCCATTTGTACGTGCCTTGGCGAATGAGCACATCAGGGCGGCCTACGCCAATCGCCTCCGCTCTGACCCTGACCTGCCCAGCGCTGGGCATCGGCTCAGGCAAATTCACTTCAATCAAGCATTCGGGACCGCCTGGTACCTGTACTTGAATGGCGCGCATCATCAATCCTGCGCAATGATGGGGTTGACCAAAGTGCCCACACCTTCGATTTCCACTTCGCACACATCGCCAGGCTTCATATAACGAGGCGGTTTGCGGCTCCAGCCCACGCCTGCAGGCGTACCCGTGATGATCACGTCGCCTGGCACTAAGGTGAAGATGGTAGAGGCGTAATTGATGAGCTTGGCAATGGAAAAAATCATGTCGCCTGTGTGGCCGTTTTGCATGACTTCACCGTTTAAACGAACGACCAATTTCAGCTTTTGATTCGGGCGGATTTCATCCGCCGTCACCATCCAAGGACCAAAGCCGCCAGTGGCTTCAAAGTTTTTTCCTGACGCAATTTGTTTGGCGTGGAATTGCCAATCGCGAATACTGCCATCGTTGTAGCAAGCATAGCCCGCGACATGCTCAAACGCTTTGTCTTCTGGAATATCGCGCCCTGCTTTGCCAATGATGACGGCCAACTCACCTTCCCAATCGAAAGAGCCAGAGACTCGTGGACAAATCATGGGCTGACCATGCGCTACTTGGGAACGCCAAACGCGCAAAAAGATGGGCGGCTCTTCGGAGAGCTCTCGGTGCATACCTGCGGCGATCACTTCCTTATGGTGATCCATGTAATTGCGCACCGCGCATACAATTTTTTCAGGCTTTGTAATAACTGGCAAAAACGTGATGTCAGCAAGTTTGGCGCTAACGGGTTTGCCTTGCACGTCATTGGCTGCATTTAAATAGGCATCAGCGGCAATGTAGTCAAGCAGTGTTGCGTACTCGGGCATGGCTTTGCCCAAATCGACAACATCGTCCGTGCCAACAACAGCGCCCCAAGTTTCGCGACCTTGATAGCTGTAAGAAAGTAATTTCATGGTGAGTCCTTGTTGAAAAATGAAATGTTTGTGATTTATTGAATTGATTTATTGGCAAACTTTGCTTGCCACTCGGCTATCGGCATAAATGTCGGGTCGCTTCTGCAAATGGCTTCGGTCTCGCGCATCAAGGTCTCGTCGTCCTTGGTCAAATCGAGCGGATCGCCATGCGGCTGCGTAATATAAAACGGCATATCTAAATAAATTTCAACCGTGTTGCCTTCTGGGTCAGCAAAGTACACAGACAGCGCATTGCCGTGATTGAGCGGCAACACCTTGCTCGCGCCTAGCGCCTTGGCAGCGGCCGTCAAATCGCGTAAATGCTGAATGGAGGGCACGGCAAACGAGAGTTGCATCACCGTACTAAAAGTGGCTTCCACTGGGCGACCACCCGCAATCACCAATTGGTGATGCTGATCTGGGCTAGAACTCAAAAACACAAGCGGCGCTTTAAACGTCTTACCCACACCTCGGTCAGTTTGTTTGAGACCAAAAACGGTTGTATAGAAATGCACCATTTTTTCAACGTCGGTCACGTAGATACCAAAGTGCGAAGGTGTGGGCTGGGTAACTTTAAGCATGCTTTCCTCTGGATTTAAATAACTATTTTTTGACCTTGAAAGGCCAATAGGACATTACGCTGGGTGCTTTCAATGTGCTCGGCAAGGAAAGCGACTGCCTGCTCGGCCTTACGGTTTAAAACCGCTTCCATCAAAATTTTGTGTTCTTCGTCTTTGCGCTTCAGTACCTGCCTATTTCGCGCCGAATACTGGCGATAACGCTCTGCTTGATCAAACAAGCTTCTACTCAGCGCCAGTTGCCGCTCTGAAGGACAAGCCGCTATCAATGCCAAGTGGAACGCGCGATGATGCTGACTCCACTCTGTATCCAGCACAACGGGGCCATCTGGCAGACGCGATTCAATTTTTGACAATCGATGGAAGCACGACACGATGTCCGCCTCCCAAGCATCGTCGCCTAGCGCAATGGCCTCTCGCAGGGCTGGCAAGTCAATCATCAATCGCATTTTTGTGATGTCAGCCAAATCCGCTGGCGAAATGGGCGCGACCTTAAAACCACGTCGCTCGTCTGCATTGACCAAGCCTTCCTGCGTCAATCGATTGAGTGCTTCGCGTAGGGGGCTGCTAGAGAATCCATATAAAGATTGCAGCGCATCCACCTTCAGTTTGACATCGGGGCTGTGAATCCCAAACAAAACGTCGTTGCGCAAGGCCTGAAAGGCTTGCTCTGAGACGGTTGCAGAAGAAGGTATATTTTCCATAATTTAATAATTGTGCACAAAATAATAATTATGCACATTATGAGAAACCCTAATTCAAAATCTCGCGTCTTAAAATCTTGCCATGATCCTTATCACCGTCACACACACCGAAGGCTCAGTGCCGCGCGAGGCGGGCACTTGGATGGTGGTGACTGAGGGCGGCATCATCGGGACGCTGGGCGGTGGGAATGTGGAGTTTCAAGCGATTGCCCTCTCCCTAACCCTCTCCCACGAGGGGAGAGGGGATAAAACCAGCAAACGTTTCGAGAAACTCGAAACAAGGCGTTTCGCCTTAGGTCCGAGCTTGGGTCAATGCTGCGGCGGCGTGATGGAATTGTCGTTTGAGCGCATCAATTCTGCCCAATACGATGCCCTGCAGGCCAAGCTGGATATGGCCTACAGGCCGATTGCTTTATTTGGCGGAGGCCATGTGGGACGCGCCATCGTCCATGTTTTGAGCGCGCTTCCGTACCGCGTCACTTGGATTGATAGCCGAGATGAAATCTTCCCAGAGGATGTGCCCAGCAAAATGGTCTGCGAGCACTCTGACCCCGTGCAAAGCGCGGTGGCAGATTTAGACGCGGGAAGTAGCGTTCTCATCATGAGCTTTAGCCATGCCGAAGATTTGGAGATCGTGCAGCAATGCCTAAAGCGCAATCGCGAACAAAACGACCTGCCATTCATTGGCCTGATTGGCTCTAAAACCAAATGGGCAACATTTAAAAATCGACTGCACGAGCGTGGATTTACGGATGCCGAACTGGCGCAAGTGACTTGTCCAATTGGTATTACTGGCATATCAGGGAAAGAGCCCGAGGTCATTGCTGTGGCAGTAGCGGCGCAATTGCTGCAAAAACTGTATACACTTTAAGCTTATGGAATCCTACTTACTAGACTGGGCTAACTTGCTACTGCGCTGGGTGCACGTCATCACCGCGATTGCTTGGATTGGCTCTTCGTTTTACTTTGTCTTTTTAGACAGTAATTTGCTCAAACCTAACTCGCCCGATTTGTTAGAAAAAGGCGTGGACGGCGCGATGTGGGCGGTACATGGCGGAGGCTTTTACAACCCGCAAAAGTACATGGTGGCACCCAAAACCATTCACAGCAAATTGCATTGGTTTTATTGGGAGAGCTACAGCACGTGGCTGTCGGGCTTTGCACTGTTTACCTTGATGTACCTGTACAACGCGGGCACATATTTGATTGACAAGTCGCTTGTCGATTGGGACAAAGCCGACGCGATTGGCGTGGCGCTGTGCTTCTTAGGTGGCTTTTGGTTGATTTACGACTTCACCTGCCGCATCTTTGGCTTTCGTAAAAACGGCGAAGCCATTGTGGGCGCGGTCATGCTGGTGGTGATAACCGCCGCCGCGTATTTGGCTTGCCAATGGTTTGCAGGACGCGCCGCGTTCTTACTGGTCGGCGCCATGATTGCCACCGCCATGAGCGCCAACGTGTTCTTTGGCATCATCCCAGGTCAGCGCATCGTAGTCGCCGCCATGACCAGCGGAAAGCCATACGATGGCAAAGCACTCGCCATTCACGGCAAACTGGCCAAGCAGCGCAGCGTGCACAACACTTACTTCACCTTGCCCGTTTTGTTTGCCATGCTCAGCAACCATTACAGCTTTACCTATACGCACGAATACAACTGGATCGTGCTCGTGCTCATGATGCTAGCTGGCGCGGCGATTAGGCAATACTTCGTGATCCGCCACGGCTTCCATCACGGCAGAAACGGCAACCCAATCAAATACGCCATAGCAGGTGTGATCGTCATCTTGGCAGTCATTGTGTGGCTTGCGCCATCGGGCAAGGCAGCTAGCCCGCAGGCCATATTAAATAAGGCCTCTCAAGGCATACCCTCTGCAGCCCAAGCCCCACTTGGCCTGCAGGCCAATACCCCTGCGGACACAAACGCGGTACTGGCTATCGCCAAAGAGCGTTGCATCATGTGCCATGGCGCAGGGTTGCAATCAAAAAACATTCGCCTAGATTCAATTGAGCTGGTCGACAAGCATGCAGCGCTGGTGTACCAGCAAGTCGTTGTGACCAAACTCATGCCGATGAACAACGCGACGGGTGTCACGCCAGCCGAGCGGCAATTGATTGCCGATTGGTTTAAGGCGCGAAAGTAAAGTCTCCAGATGAACCTCACTGCGCCGCTTCAAGCAACCGTTGTTGAGTGGCTAGTCGCGGTAGGCGATGCGGTCACCAAAGATCAAGTCGTTGTGATTTTGGAAGCCATGAAGATGGAACACGAAATCAGCGTGGGATGTGATGCTCGCATAACGGAGTGCCTAGCCAAGGTAGGCGATTTGGTGCAGCAGGGGGAGGTGTTGGGGGTTCTTTGTGTGGCTGGCGCGGATGCAACCCCTTTGTCCGCTGGTGCGGACATTTCCCCTACTGCGCAGGGGCAATCCAATACAAAAAATGCCGACTTGTTTGCCCCTGCGGCAGTAGGGGAAATGTCGCGTAGCGACAAAGGGGTTGTGTCCGAACAATTACGCCCCGACCTAGCTGCCGTCATAGCCCGCCACAGCCTCACTCTAGACGCCAATCGTGAAAGCGCCGTTGCCAAGCGCCACGCACTCGGGTTCAAAACCGCCCGCGAAAACATCGCCCAACTTTGCGATCCAGACTCATTTATGGAATACGGCGCACTAGCCGTTGCAGCCCAAGCCCAGCGGCGCACGCAGGAGGATTTGATAGTCAACACGCCAGCCGATGGCATGGTCACTGGCATTGCGAAAGTAAATGGCATAGCAATCGCCATCCTCGCCTACGACGCCACCGTGTTAGCAGGCACGCAAGGCATGCGTAATCACCAAAAAACAGACAGATTGCTTGGCGTAGCGCTCGCGCAAAAGCTCCCCGTCGTCCTGTTTGCCGAAGGCGGCGGTGGACGGCCAGGCGACACGGACATGCCCATCACAGCGGGGCTGCATATCACCACCTTTTCTAGTTTTGCCAAACTGCGCGGACATGTGCCCGTGATTGGCATCGCCGAAGGACGCTGCTTTGCGGGTAATGCTGCCCTGCTCGGCTGCTGCGACATCATCATTGCCACCAAGCGCAGCAACATCGGCATGGGCGGCCCCGCCATGATTGAAGGCGGCGGGCTAGGCTTATTTAAGCCCGAAGACATTGGCCCAGCTGAAGTGCAGCACAGAAATGGCGTGATTGATGTACTGGTGGAGGATGAGGTGCAGGCGGTGGAGGTGGCGAAACGTTTACTGAAGGCTTTGACCCCTTTGTCCGCTCGCGCTGACATTTCCCCTACTACGCAGGGGCAACCCAATACCGAAGCTGCTGCCTTGGGTCGCCCCTATGAAATAGGGGAGATGTCACGTAGTGACAGAGGGGTTCTCCCAAGCAGATCAAACGCCCTAAGAAACGCCGTCCCCGAAAACCGCGTTCGCGTCTACGACACAAAACCGATCATTGATTTGCTGGCTGATGCAGGCAGCGTGATTCACCTCAAAACTGGCTACGGCCAAGGCATCCACACCGCGCTAGCCCATATCGGTGGGCGCTCCGTGGGCATCATGGCCAACAATCCTCTGCATCTTGGCGGTGCGATTGATGCGGACGCTGCCGATAAAGCTGCGCTCTTCATAGATTTCTGCGCGCGTTTCAAATTACCTATCGTCAGCCTGATTGACACGCCCGGCTTTATGGTCGGCCCTGAATCCGAAGCAGCAGGTCACGTGCGCTACGCAAGCCACATGTTTATCGCTGGAGCAGCGTTTTTAGAAAAAACCCAAACAGCTCTAAGACCCATACCGTTTTTAAGCATCGTGCTGCGCAAAGGCTACGGCCTCGGCGCGATGGCAATGTCCGCTGGAGGCTTTCATGCCAGCACGGCAACCATCGCTTGGCCAACTGCTGAGTTTGGCGCCATGGGCTTGGAAGGCGCCGTGCGCCTCGGTTTCCGAAAAGAATTAGAGGCCTGCACCACAGAACAAGAGCGCGAATCCCTGTTTCAAAAACTACTAGCCCAGCATGTAGAACGCGGCAGCGCCATCAACATGGCGACCACGTTAGAAATTGATGCTGTGATTGATCCAGCCGCTACACGTGAGTGGCTACTCGCAAGTTTGTCAGCCAGTTAAAATCAATCCTCCCTGAATTAAGGCTCTCTGAAAGCCATTTGAAAGTTCGCATGACCCAAGTTACCAACACCGTCCGCTTCGTTTTAGATGGAAAAATTGAAGAAGCCGTGGGCGTGCGCCGCACCACCACCGTACTCGATTACGTTCGCGAGTCACTCCATCGCACAGGCACCAAAGAGGGCTGCGCGGAAGGCGACTGCGGCGCTTGCGTGGTGCTAGTGGGCGAGCTGGCAGCGGACGGCAAAACCGTCAACTACATTCCGACTAACTCCTGCATGCAATTGCTACCTTCGATTGACGGCAAATCGCTCAAAACAGTTGAGAGCTTGCAAGGCGCGGACGGCAAATTGCATCCCGTGCAAGAAGCCATGGTGACTTGCCACGGCTCGCAGTGCGGCTTTTGCACACCAGGTATTGTGATGAGCTTAGCGGGGCTATCCGACACGCATGCCAAGTGCGGCACATGCCCAAGTCGCCAGCAGATTAACGATTCGCTATCGGGCAATTTATGCCGCTGCACAGGCTACAAACCCATAGTGGATGCGGCTTTGCAGGCAGGCGTGACCAAAATCGAAGATGCTGCTGACGTTGCCTTACTCAAAGAAATTCAGCGCCCTACCGAGGCAACGATTGGCTTAGATGGTCAAACAGTGATTCAGCCTGTGCTGCGCACCAAGAAGGGTAACGAATTCGTCGCACCAGCCACGACTGCCGAGGTGGCCGAGTATTTACTGGCACACCCAAAGGCCACCTTGCTGGCAGGCAGCACGGAGATTGGCCTGCAAGTGAACAAGCAATTTAGCCGCCCCGATCACATCGTGTACCTTGGCAACGTGGCGGAACTGAAAGTAATTAAAGAAACTGCGACCAGCTGGACGATTGGCGCTGCGGTGTCACTCACCGCTGTCGAGTCCTTGGTCAGCACCGCCTACCCTGACTTCAGTGAAGTGCTACGCCGCTTTGGCTCGCCGCCCATTCGCTCCACCGCCACGCTGGCGGGCAATATCGCCAACGGCTCACCCATTGGTGACTCCATGCCCTGCTTGATGGCGCTGGATGCCGAGCTCGTTCTTCGCAAAGG
>JANPAS010000061.1:0-23424 GCA_031430035.1 Comamonadaceae bacterium
CGCCCTGTGAGCATCTTGCCGTTGAGTAACAAGGTTTGACCTGGCTTCCAAGCGGCTACTTGTTCTTTGGTCAATGTATTTAAATCGACACGCTGGCTTTTTTGCGTATCAGGTGTCCAGTTGACGTTAGGCCACAAATCAAGACTTGGTGGTTCTAGGTACACCGCGCCCTCGCCGCGCATGACAAAGTGCGCATGACGCGTGGCAGCGCAGTTAGGGATCATCGCCACGGGCTTGCTGGCCGCGTGCGTGGGGTACATATTGATTTTTACGTCTAGCACGGTCGTCAAGCCGCCCAAGCCCTGTGCGCCAATGCCTAGCGCGTTGACTTTGTCGTGCAACTCAAGGCGGAGCTCTTCAACTTGCGTGAGCTTCTCTCCCTTGCCAGCCTTCATTTGCAGCTCGTACATGTCGATGTCGTCCATGAGTGCTTCTTTGGCAAGCAGCATGGCTTTTTCGGCTGTGCCGCCAATACCAATGCCCAGCATCCCAGGTGGGCACCAGCCCGCGCCCATGGTGGGGACGGTTTTGAGCACCCAGTCCACGATGGAGTCGCTAGGGTTCATCATGATGAGTTTGCTTTTATTCTCCGATCCGCCGCCTTTGGAGGCAATCGTGATATCCACCGTATGGCCCTTCACGAGCTCGGTAAATATGACCGCTGGCGTGTTGTCTTTGGTGTTTTTACGGGCAAATTGCGGATCGGCCACAACAGATGCCCGTAGCACGTTGTCGGGGTGGTTATAGCCACGGCGCACACCTTCGTTAATTACATCATCTAGCGAGCCGCTGCCGTATTGATCGAAACCAGCAAAACGAACATCCATCCCGACTTTGATGAAGACGTTCACGATGCCTGTGTCTTGACACATGGGGCGGTGACCCACAGCGCTCATGCGGCTATTGGTCAAGATTTGTGCAATCGCGTCTTTGGCTGCAGGGCTTTGCTCGCGCTCATACGCACGTGCCAAGTTGGTGATGTAGTCGGCGGGGTGGTAGTAGCTGATGTATTGAATCGATGCAGCAATGGATTCGACGATGTCAGCGGCTTGGATGGTGATTTGTGAGGACATGACTTAACTTTAAAAATTAAAAAATAATTGGTTAATGCTTCGCTGGCTTATCCGCGTGCGACATCAGCTTGTCGGTATAAGCAATTGCCATCGCGCTGAATAAGAACGTCATGTGAATCAGCGTTTGCCACATCAGCACTTGCTCGGTGTAGTTGGCGGCATTGATAAAAGTTTTGAGCAAGTGGATGGACGAAATGCCGATGATGGCAGTGGCCAGTTTGACTTTTAAAACACTCGCGTTCACGTGGCTGAGCCACTCGGGTTGATCGGGATGGTCTTGCAGATTCATACGGCTGACAAAAGTTTCGTAGCCGCCCACAATCACCATGATGAGTAGGTTGGAGATCATCACCACGTCGATCAGCGCCAAAACAACCAACATGATGATGGTCTCGTTCAGAGCCGTGACTTTGGCCTCCGATGCGTAGCCAATACCTTTGACGAGTGCGTCAATGTCAGCTTGATTGCCAAATGCCGCGCCGATTAAGTGGTAAAGCTCGACACCAAAGTGAAAAACATACACTGCTTGCGCAGCAATGAGTCCCAAGTACAGCGGCATTTGCAGCCAGCGGCTGGCAAAAATGAGCTTGGATAAACCGTTGGAGGTGAGAGGAGTAGCGTTTTTAGTGTTCATAAATCAATTGTAGGTTTTTTGCCAGAAATTTTGTCAGCTAGTAGCCTAGCACTGCCACATGACAGCGCCCAGCCGCTAGAGCCGTGCCCAAGGTTCAGCCATACGTTTTGCACGCCGCTCTCTCCCACACGAGGTGGACCGCTTGGCAGCATAGGGCGAGCGCCCTTCCAGACTTGCACTTGATTCTTGGTGTCGGCTGCTGCTGGGAACCAATCGTCTAGAACTTTGTAGAGGGTTTGAATCGCGCTTTGATTGATGCGAGCGGGATCGCCGCCAATCTGTGCGCCACCTGCGACGCGCACCCGGTTGCCGATGCGTGAAATCGCCACTTTGTAGCGCTCGTCCATCACGCCCGAAATGGGCGCATCCATGGGCTCGCGAACAGGGGCGCTGACCGAATAGCCATAGACAGGAATCAGGGGAATGTGAATACCCAGTGGCTTGAGCAAGGTGTCGCTTTCAACGCCCGCGCAGACAACGACTTGGTCGAACGAGTGCTGGACATCGCCTTTATCGTGACTGAGTTGAATGCCTTGTAAGCCTTGCTGTATATGGCTTACCGTCGTTCCAAAATGGAATTGAGCACCCAGTGCCTGTGCTTTATCGCGTAAGAGCAGTGCAAACTGGCGGCAATTAGCCACCAGATCGTTTGGTAGGTGCAGCGCGGCGTGCAGCGCGGTTGCCGTGCTGAGTGCGGGTTCAATCTTGCGCACTGCATCGGCATCCAATAGCTTGTGCGAAAAGCCAGCATCTTTCAAAATTTGCAAGCTGGCTTGTATCTGTGCCAATTCTTGTTCACTGCGTAGCAAGACCATATAGCCTTGCGCTTTGTCGTATTCCAAATCTAGCGTTTTTGTTAAGTGCTGCAATCGCTCTGCGCTATAACTGGCAAGGCTTTGCAGGGCGCTACGCGTGCTGGCATAGGCTGCGGGCTTGCAGGCTTTGAGCCATTGGCTCATCCAGCCCAGCTCGCCATGCTTGAAGGGCAGTTTGACGCGAACGGGGGCGTGTTTTTGAAAGAGATATTTCAAAACCTTGGACGGCATACCCGGTGCGGCCCACGGGGTGACGTAGCCTGGAGAGACGACACCCGCGTTAGCAAAGCTAGTTTCTTCGCAGGCACTGTTCCTGCGCTCAAAGACATGAACCTCGTGACCGTCGGCAGCTAATTCGTAAGCGGTGGTGACCCCAATGATCCCCGCACCAATAATGGCAATTTTCATGACGTTGATTTTAGGCGGTCAGCACTTCTTCTATGCGTAAGGCGAGATTCAGGATGGCATCGTCGTGCAAGGCCGCGTGCCAAAGCATCAGATTAGGGGGGAGCGCGATGGCACAGCCATCAAGCAAATTAACGATGCTGGGGTTGCGCAGTAGGAGAGCGTTAACACGGAAGAATTCCGTGTCGTCGGTCTCAAGTGATGCAATGGTTGGCGCCACGATGGGCACGGTAGGCGAGAGCACGGCATCAAAATCCGTTAACTTTTCCGTGATGCGCGTGATCCAGTCTTTGCGAGAGCGAACAAGCCTAAGGTAATCCAATTCACTGGCTGCTTTGCCTAGCAAAATGCGCTGGGCAACTCTAAGATCGTAGTCAGCCTGCCGCGCTGCGATTAAATTTTTGTGCCAACGGTATGACTCGATGGGGCTAAAGCCGCCCGTCTTGTTCATCTCTGCGATCTCGGCCAGCTCTGGCAAGGCAATGTGCTCTATCTTCAAACCCTGATCCGATAAAGATGTCAAGCTTTTTTGCCATGCACGGGCAACCTCCTCGTCCATGCCATCCATGAAGAAGTGATTGACAACAGCGATGCGGTAGCTGGCGAGTGGCTTGTCGTTTCGCAGAACGTGTCGTGCCGCCAAGATCTCGTGCGCTTTGATGGCGGTGGTTACGTCACGCGTGATGGCGCCAACCGTATCGAGCGTGTTGGACAGCGGCAAGGCACCCGTTGTGGGTACGAGCCGCGCCGTGCTTTTAAAGCCTACCAAGCCGCACAGCGCCGCAGGAATACGCAGGCTGCCGCCTGTGTCGGAGCCAAGGCCCATATCAGCGATCCAACTAGCACCCATCTTGCAGGCCACACTGGCTGCGGCTCCCGAGGATGAGCCGCCTGTGACCCTTGCCTGATAGGGCTTGGCGAGCATCGTGCTTGGATTCTCTGGCGTGCCGTAGTGCGGATTGAATCCTACGCCCGAAAACGCAAATTCCGACATATTGGTACGCCCCACTGCTACGCCACCAGCAGCTTTCAAGCGCGCTACGGCGACCGCATCTATCTTGGCGGGCGCGGCATCCAGCAAGACTTTGGAGCCAGCAGTTGTCACTTCGCCCGCAACGTCAAATAAGTCTTTGATGGAGAATTTGAAGGCGGCACCAGCAGGCAGGGGTTCAAATAGCGCGGGATAAGTTTTGAGAAAGGTGTGGGCAGGTAAGTCAGTCGTCATGGCAAGTGTCAGTAGATGTCAGGAAATGTCAGGAAAGGTGAGCAGTGAGTTTGTAGAATTTAAAGCTTGTCAACTTCTACATTATTGAATTAATTATGTCCACCACTACTGACCCTATCGTCATCGTCTCAGCCGTCCGCACCCCGATGGGCGCATTTCAAGGCGACTTCGCCTCGCTTGCTGCACACGACCTTGGTGGCGTGGCCATTAAAGCTGCCGTAGAGCGTGCTGGGATTGACCCTGCCGTCGTCGGTGAGGTGCTGTTTGGCAATTGTTTGATGGCAGGGCAAGGCCAAGCGCCTGCGCGTCAAGCGGGTTTTAAGGGCGGACTGCCCAAGTCGGCTGGCGCGGTGACGTTGTCCAAAATGTGCGGCTCAGCTATGAAAGCAGCGATGCTGGCGCACGACATGCTCTTAGCCGGCACGCACGAGGTCATGATTGCGGGTGGCATGGAGAGCATGACGAATGCACCGCATTTGCTCTTGAAAGGCCGCAGCGGTATCCGCATTGGGCATGACCGCATTTTTGACCACATGATGCTGGATGGCTTAGAAGACGCCTACGAGGCAGGCCGTTCGATGGGAACGTTTGGCGAGGACTGCGCAGCCAAGTACAACTTTACACGCGAGCAGCAAGATGCATTTGCTATAGCCAGTGTGCAGCGTGCCCAAGCGGCCACTACGTCTGGTGCGTTTGCCAAAGAAATTGCCCCTGTGATGCTTAAAACCCGCGCAGGCGAGACGATCATTTCGATTGATGAAGGCCCGGCCAAAGCAAAACTCGACAAAATTTCCTCACTCAAGCCAGCGTTCAAAAAAGACGGCACGATTACCGCTGCTTCTAGTTCGTCGATTAACGACGGCGCGGCTGCGCTAGTCATGATGCGCGCTAGTACGGCTGCCCGCTTAGGTTGCAAGCCAATTGCAAAGATGGTCGCTCATGCCACGCACGCTCAAGAGCCAGAGTGGTTCTCTACCGCACCGCTGGGCGCCACGCAAAAAGCCTTAGCAAAAGCAGGCTGGAGTGTTGTGGACGTTGATTTGTGGGAAATTAACGAAGCCTTTGCCGTTGTGCCCTTGGCGCTGATGACCGAGCTCAATCTTTCGCACGACATCGTCAACGTGAACGGCGGCGCGTGTGCGCTGGGTCATCCGATTGGCGCATCAGGCGCTCGCATTATCGTGACCTTGATTCATGCTTTGCAAGCCCGTGGCTTAAAGCGCGGACTCGCCACGCTGTGTATTGGCGGCGGCGAAGGAACAGCAACCGCGATCGAGTTGATTTAGTTTTTAACCACGCGCAGATCAATCACAAATTCGGTCGCCACGTTGTTGCGTTCGCGCAGCATCATGGCAGCGTCTTCTGACTTAAGTTGACCGCTAGTTAAGGCGCTTGCGTAAGGTTCGTCCAGCTTGACCTCGGCGCGTAGCGTTTCAAAATCAACATCCAAGTAATGCGCTAGCGGTGTGTTGGAGGCACCCTGTGATTTCCATAAATCGCAATTGGTGCGGCTAAACAAGGCCATGAGCTGCGGCGTGATGGCACGAACATGTGTGGGATCGCCTATAAAGTTGTCATGCCTTGGATGCGGCACAGTGATTTGAATCGTGGCATTGACATCGCAGACGCGGTAAAGCTCTTGCATGATTTTGAAGAAACCTTCGCTGGTCGCACCCATATGCTCCAGTGCATGAAACAAGACGACCTCGGTGATGGTGCTTGTCTTCCACGGCCAAGGCGTCACGTCTAAATCCCAGACTAAATCGGGCTTGCATGCAGGCGCAGAATCCACATTGACATAGCCGGGTAGTTTGTTATGGCCACAACCAAGATTTAATTTTGCTTTGAGTGCGCGTGTTGCCATGCAGAGGTCTCCTTGCCAGATAATGAAATTTATTTTAAGGACTGCACATTATGGCCATTACTAAAGGTTTTAAAGTCTTAGTTGACGCTGCGATGGCGGAAGTGACAACGTACTCTGTTGCTGAGGTGCGTGTGCGTTTAGCCGACCCCCGTGTGCAAATCGTGGACATCCGTGATGTACGCGAACTGACCGCTGGTACGGTCACGGGCAGTTACCATGCACCGCGCTGCATGCTGGAGTTTTGGGTTGACCCTGAGTCTCCGTATCACAAGAAAATTTGGGCCGACGAGAGCAAAGAGTTCATTCTGTTTTGCGGCGCAGGTTGGCGCAGCGCCTTAGCGGCTAAGACTTTGCAAGATATGGGCATGACTAATGTGGCGCACATTGATGGCGGTTATACAGCGTGGGTCGAAGCGGGCGCACCGACTGAAACACTGGAAGAGCGCAAAGCCAAGAAGGCTTAAGGCTTCAGTTCTTTTTTAAGCTTTGCGTAGTCAGGCATGATGGACTCGACCGTATCCCAAAAGCGCGGACTGTGATCCATGTGGCGCAGGTGACTGAGTTCATGCACCACGACGTAATCAATCACGGGCAAGCGGTAGTGCATCAGTCGCCAATTGAGCCGAATCGTGCCGTCCGACTTGGCGCTGCCCCAGCGCCCGCCTGCATTGCTGAGCTTGAGACCCTTCCAGTGCACGCCAAGCAGCGGCGCGTAGTGATTGAGTCGCTCTTCAAACAATAACAAAGCTGCACGCTGAATGGCGGATTGAACGGTATCTTGAATTTGGATTTCGCTGGCAGATGCTGGCAGAGCAACCCAGAGGCGCTGCTGCTCGGGGTCAATCGTCGTGACCATGGCACCCAGTTGCAAAGTGAGCGCCTGCCCGAGATAGTCAATACTTGCACCATCCGCCCAAACCATCGCTGCTTTTGCGCTGTGCGCTTGTCTATCTTGCGTTTCGTGCAGTTTTTTTAAAATCCAGCTGGATTTTTCTTGGATGCTGGACTCCACTTCGCCAATCGTCACCCAGCGAGGCGCTCTGACGAGTAGTCCTTGATCACCCACAATGAAGCCAATCGTGCGGCGCTTACTCCGCTCGAACTGATAAATAATGGTTTGATTTTGTAGCGAGATTTGGCGTTTGCCGGGTTCAAGTTTTGGCGTAACCGCTCTTTGCGGAGCCTTATCGGATAAGGCTTCTGGGCCTATCGCCCAATCAAATGCTTGTTGAATCGCTTGCTGAACAAGGCCGCGCAGCATGTTAATGCTTGTAAGCCGATGCGTCCAAGCGAGGCATCTCGGACTCAATGTAAGTTTGCACTTCTAGCATCAAGCTGTCGGGCGTGTGACCCTCGCTTGCAATCGGGCTGCCGATGCTGATGTCCACGATGCCTGGATATTTGATAAAGCTGCCTTTTGGCCAGCATTTGGCCGACGAGACAGCAATCGGAATAATCTCAGCACCTGTCTCGCAAGCTAGGCGTGTGCCGCCTGTTTTGTACGCGCCCACCTTGCCGCGTGCAATGCGCGTGCCTTCTGGGAACATGATGACCCAGCGGTTTTCTTTCATCACGCGCTGACCTTGCTCCACTACTTTTTTGAATGCGGTGGCGCGCTGTGAGCGATCAATGTGAATCATCTTCATGCTGCCAATGGCCCAGCCAAAAAACGGGATCCAGTGCAATTCTTTTTTATAAACATAGCACAGTGGCTGCGGGCTGAGTGCTAAAAAAGCCAAGGTTTCCCAAGTCGATTGATGCTTGGACAAGACGATGGCTTTGCGACCATCCGTTGGTAGATGCTCTACGCCTGTGATGCGCCAGTGCACGCCGCAAATCCATTTCATGCCGTAAACCGCCGAGAGTCCCCACCAATTAGCAATGCGGTAGAGCCAGCGCCAGCCCGCGAAGGGGGCTGAGAGCACTAAAAGTAAGGCCAATGGAATGATGATGGTGGCTGTCCAAATGAGCCAGACGACGGAACGAATAAATAAAATAGTTTTAAACATAAGACATCGTAGGATTAGCAATCACCCAGTCGGCAAACGCCATCAGGTCAGCGTGAATGTTGGTGCCCTCAGGCAAGTTGGATGGCACTTTGAGTTGACTTTTCCCTGTGCGCACCAAGTGCGTGGGGCATCCGACGGACGAGCCCGCTTGCAAATCACGCAGCGTATCGCCTACGCTGTGCACGGTGGTCATATCGATGCTGTAGCGGTCACGGATTTGCTCAAACAGACCTGGCAGTGGTTTGCGGCAATTGCAAGCCTCAGCATCAGATTCTGGGTTGTGCGGACAAAAGAAAATCGAATCAACTCGCCCACCTGCTTCTCGAAGTAGGCGATGCATCTTGTCGTGCATGGCGTTTAAAGCCGCCATGTCGTACAGCCCACGCCCAATACCTGATTGATTGGTCGCAACTGCAATGGTGTAGCCCGCTTGGTTGAGCTTGGCAATGGCCTCAAGAGCGCCATCCAGCGGCAGCCACTCGTCCGCAGACTTCACGTAGTCATCACGGTCGTGATTGATGGTGCCGTCGCGGTCTAGGATGATGAGCTTCATGCAGAGTTTTTGAATTAGCTTGCCAGTTTAGACAAATCCGCCACGCGGTTCATGGCAGCATGCAAGGTGGCGAGCAATCCAAGACGATTGGCTTTGAGCGCCGCATCATCTGCGTTGACCATCACGTGCTCAAAGAAAGCATCGACTGGTGCTTTGAGGCTTGCTAGTGCGGTCAATGACGCCGCATAGTCACCTTGCTCGTAAGCCTTATCGGATATGGGCTGCACGAGTGCCAATGCGGCGTTTAAGTCGATTTCGGCTTGCTCTTTCAGTAGCGATGTGTTGACGGATGCAGCGACTGTGCCCTCTGTTTTTTTCAGGATATTTCCCACGCGCTTGTTCGCGGCAGCAAGCGCGGCGCTCTCTGGCAAAGCGGCAAAAGCGCGGACGGCTTCTAGGCGCTTGGGCACGTCACCAAGGCGAGCAGGGCGCATAGAGAGAACGGCATCGACTTCTTGCGCGGAATAGCCTTGTTCGCGCAAGCTGCCCGCAAATCGGTCGTAGATGAATTCTTGTATCGCTTCGCTAACGGATGGGAATGGCGGTTTGCCGACTTCCACCATATGGCGCCACCCATCAGGCCAAATAGCGGAGCCACTACAAGCTGATTGAATCAAGCTCAATAGATTCAATGGCAAGTTTTTTTCAACCAACATGCGAATCACACCGAGTGCGTGGCGGCGCAAGGCATAAGGATCTTTGTCGCCCGTTGGCAAATTACCAATACCAAACATGCCGACCAGCGTTTCCAATTTATCGGCTAGCGCAACGACCGTGCCCGTGTGGTTACGCGGCAACGCATCACCCGCAAAGCGCGGCTTGTAGTGGTCTTCAATCGCAATCGCCACGCCATCGCGCAGCCCATCGTGCCTTGCGTAGTAGCCGCCCATGATGCCTTGCAGCTCAGGGAACTCGCCCACCATGTCGGTTACCAAATCGGTCTTAGCTAGGCGCGCGGCTTGCGCCACTTTGCTTGCCAGCACGTCAAATTCGTCTTTCGCTTGCACGGTAAACGGCAAGGTTGCGGCGCTGAGTTGCTTGACGATGGCTAAAGCAATAGCCGTGACACGCTCGGTGCGTTCGCCTTGTGTGCCTAGCTTGTTGTGATAGACGACTTTGGCGAGTCCTTCCACGCGTGATTCCAACGTCTTTTTGCGATCTTGGTCAAAGAAGAATTTGGCATCGGCGAGGCGAGGGCGGACTACGCGCTCGTTGCCTTCAATCACGGCGCTTGGGTCGCTTGGGCTGATGTTGCTGACAACCAAAAACTTATTGGAGAGCTTGCCCTTGGCATCAAGGAGTGGAAAGTATTTTTGATTCGCCTTCATGGTCAAAATCAAACACTCTTGTGGCACGTCTAAAAATTCCTTTTCAAATTCGCAGGTGAGAACATTTGGGCGTTCGACCAGCGAGGTCACTTCATCTAGCAGTGCTTCATCGTCGATGGCCTGCAAGCCAATACCAGCAAGGCTTGCAGCAGAGGCAAGCTGGGAGGCAATACTAGCGCGGCGTGTGGCGTAGCTGGCAATGACTGCGCCCTCAAGCAGCAGTTGCGCTTCGTAGGAGTCTGCATCTTTGATGCTGATGACGGATTGTTTGGCCTCAAACCGATGACCTTGCGTGGTGTTGCTGGCTGTGATGCCAAGCGCCGTGACAGGCACAACGGTTGCGCCGTGCAGTGCAATCAAGCCGTGAACAGGACGCACAAATTTCACGTCCGTCCAACCGTCTGCTAGCTGGTAAGTCATGACTTTGGGGATGGGCAGCTTGGCAATCGTTTCGCCTAGCGCTTGCTGCAAACCCACAGCCAGCCTGGCTCCTGGGGCGGTTGCCTCGTAAATCAAGTTTTCAGCTTTGCCATCTGAGACGCGTTTAAGACCCGCGACCGCAGTAGCAACCGCATCGGCAGCAATACCTAGCGATTGCAATTTTTTAGCAAGCGCGGGTGTGGCGTTGCCCGATGCGTCTAAGCCCACAGTCGCTGGCATTAGCTTTTGCTGCACGGCTTTGTCTGCAGCCTTCGCAGCGACATCGGTGATGCGAGCGCCCAAGCGGCGCGGCGTAGCGTAGCTGATGACTTGGCTGGTAGCGCTTGCGAGGCCTAGGTTTTGGAGCTGTGCGAGCAAGGTTTGCGAAAACGCTTCACCGAGTTTTTTGAGGGCTTTCGGCGGCAGTTCCTCAACAAAAAGTTCCACTAAAAGATTCGAGGACGATAAATTTTGCGTCATGTTATTCATTTCTTCGCTCCCGCAGCTTGGGTAGCAGCAATCTGAGCTAGCACTTGCTCAGCATGTTCGCGGTTGGCCATTGGGAAACCTAGGCGTGCTCTGGAGTCGTAATAGCTTTGCGCCACGGCGCGGGAGATATTGCGGATGCGGCCAATGTAGGCGGCGCGTTCGGTCACGCTGATGGCGCCGCGTGCGTCTAGCAAATTGAAGGTGTGTCCGCACTTGAGCACTTGCTCATACGCGGGCAGCGCGAGCTGTTGCTCGATCAAATGCTTGGCTTGCGTCTCGTGCGCGGTGAAGGCGGTAAAGAGGAATTCCGCATCACTGTGCTCGAAGTTGTAAGCGGATTGTTCTTGTTCGTTTTGCAAGTAGACGTCGCCGTAGGTCAAACCTTCTGTCCACTTCAGTTTGTAGACGTTATCAACCTCTTGTAAATACATCGCGAGGCGCTCTAGGCCATACGTAATCTCGCCTGTGATGGGTTTGCAGTCTATGCCGCCAACTTGTTGGAAGTAGGTGAACTGCGTGACTTCCATGCCGTTGAGCCACACTTCCCAGCCCAGCCCCCATGCGCCTAGCGTGGGATTTTCCCAGTCGTCTTCAACAAAACGGATGTCGTTCTTTTTGAGATCAAATCCCAGCGCTTCTAGTGAGCCAAGATACAGATCGAGAATGTTGGCAGGCGCAGGCTTTAAGACCACTTGGTATTGGTAGTAGTGCTGCAAGCGATTTGGGTTTTCGCCGTAACGTCCGTCTTTGGGGCGGCGGCTCGGTTGCACGTAGGCGGCCTTCCAAGGCTCAGGGCCTAGGGCTCGCAGAAAGGTGGCGGTGTGGCTGGTGCCTGCACCCACTTCCATATCAATGGGCTGGAGCATGGCACATCCTTTGTCAGCCCAATAGGACTGAAGTGTGAGGATAATTTGCTGGAAAGTAAGAGGAGATTTTGAAGACATAGCCCTCGATTTTATCGAGTGCTAGAGCGATTGGTTAAACCAACCCATTTGCGCGACCAAATGCCAGCGCTTGCGTGCGACTATTGACGCCCATTTTGCGGAACAAACGCCACAAATGAACCTTGACAGTGTGCTCGCTGATATCCATTTGCCCCGCGATATCACGGTTGCTGAGGCCTTGATTCAGCATCAGCATCAACTCTTTTTGGCGACGAGATAATTTTTTTGTATGGTCACCCGACTGCGTAATCACTGTCGTGTCTGCAGCAACTAAAGCGCGTAGTGCAGAGCTGATGTCGCTAATGGATGCAGTCTTTTGGATAAAAATGTCTGCGCCAGCTTGAATGGCCGCATCTTCTAATAAAGCGGCTGAACCCTGTGTAAAAATAACCAAAGGGCAGTGAGGGTGAAGTGCTTTTAGTTGGGAAATGCTGCCAAGACCAGAAGAATCGGGAAGCGCTAATTCGGTAATGATCAAATCAGGCGTTCCGTGTGTAGCACTTTTACCAGCAAAATCACCTAAGCTTGTTGTCTCGTAGATCGTTGCGATAGGCGCCAAACGACGAATCTGGATAGCCATGGCCTCCAAGATAAGTGGATGAGCATCGATAAGGTAAATGTTCATAGTGAATGCGGTGCTAACAAGTAAAAACTTGCTAGATCGATCATTTTAGCATAGTACGATTGTACTATTTTGAACTATTTAGTTAACTGCTCAACCACGGTTGCTTGGTTAAGCGCTCGGCTTCAAAAAGTTTAATTTTGTCAGCGTGACGCAAGGTGAGACCAATGTCGTCGAGACCGCCTAGTAGGCAGTATTTGCGAAAAGCCTGCACTTCAAAGGGTAATTCAGCGCCATCGGGTTTCAAAATGATTTGGCGTTCTAAATCAATCGTGAGCTGATAGCCCACAAAGGCATGAACCTCATCAAACAAACGGGAGATCTCAGTTTCAGGTAAAACAAGCGGTAAAAGCCCGTTTTTGAAACAGTTGTTAAAAAAGATGTCTGCGTAGCTGGGGGCGATGATGGCGCGAAAGCCGTATTGATCGAGCGCCCACGGGGCATGCTCGCGGCTGGAGCCACAACCAAAATTCTTGCGCGCAATCAAGATGGAGGCACTTTGGTATCGTGGCTGATTCAGAACAAAGTCTGGGTTGGGTCTGCGCGTACTCAAATCCATGCCTGGATAACCCGTATCAAGATAGCGATCTGCGTCAAACAAATGCGGACCAAAGCCCGTTTTGCGGATGGATTTTAAAAACTGCTTAGGGATGATCGCATCGGTATCGACGTTTTCGCGATCCATTGGCGCAACAAGCCCTTTGAGCAGACTAAATTTTTGCATTATTTTTTCACCGCATTTTCAATAGCAGTGCCTGCTTTTTGTACGTCCTGACCAACGCCGCGCACGGTGTTACACGCTGTCAGCATGAGGACAAGAGCGATGAGTAAAAGTGAGGCGAAATTTTTCATGATGAGCGTCCCGAGCGATGAATTAAATGAATTTACGTACGTCCACAAAATGTCCGTGAATCGCGGCTGCCGCAGCCATGGCCGGGCTCACCAAATGCGTGCGTCCTCCTGCACCTTGGCGGCCTTCGAAGTTACGGTTGCTGGTGGAGGCGCAGCGCTCTTGCGGCTCTAGGCGGTCAGCATTCATAGCTAAGCACATGGAGCAGCCTGGCTCGCGCCACTCAAAGCCTGCGGCTTTAAAAATTTCGTGTAAACCTTCTCGCTCGGCTTGCGCTTTGACTAGGCCTGAGCCTGGAACGACAAGTGCGAGACGCACATTTTTGGCTACTTTTTGTCCAAGTTTCTTAACGACGCTGGCCGCTTCGCGCATATCTTCGATGCGACTGTTAGTGCAGCTACCGATGAACACTTTATCAATGCTGATATCGTTCATAGCCTTGCCGGGCTGCAGACCCATGTAGGCTAATGCACGCTCGATAGCGGCGCGTTTGGAGTCGTCACGCTCTTTGTCGGGATCAGGAACGAAGCCATCAATGCCTAAAACCATTTCGGGGGAATTCCCCCAAGTGACTTGCGGCATGATCTGGGTCGCATCCAAATCGACGATTGCATCAAACGCAGCCCCCGCATCTGAATGTAGTGTGCGCCAGTAAGCGGCAGCTTGATCGAACACGACGCCAGTCGGTGCCATCGGGCGACCGCGCACGTAGTCAATTGTTTTGTCGTCCACAGCAACGAGGCCAGCACGTGCGCCCGCTTCAATTGCCATATTGCAGACCGTCATGCGGCCTTCCATACTGAGGCTTCGAATGGCGCTTCCCGCAAACTCAATCGTGTAGCCCGTGCCGCCTGCTGTGCCGATTTTTCCAATGATGGCTAGCACAATGTCTTTGGCCGTCACGCCGCGCTGGACTTGGCCTTCCACCCGAATGAGCATATTTTTTTGCTTCTTTTGGAGTAACGTTTGCGTCGCCATCACATGCTCAACTTCGCTAGTCCCAATGCCGTGTGCCAGTGCTCCGAATGCGCCGTGCGTGCTGGTGTGTGAGTCGCCGCAGACCACGGTCATGCCGGGCAAGGTTGCGCCTTGCTCAGGCCCCATGACGTGGACGATGCCTTGCTGTTTATTCAAATACGGGAAATACGCTGCTGCTCCAAACTCTTTGATGTTGGCATCTAACGTTGTAATTTGCTCCTTGCTGACCAAATCGGTAATGCCGTCGTAGCCTTGCTCCCAGTTGGTGGTGGGTGTGTTGTGATCTGCCGTAGCAACGATGGAGTTCACGCGCCAAACTTTGCGACCCGCAACGCGTAAGCCCTCAAAGGCTTGCGGGCTGGTGACTTCGTGCACTAAGTGACGATCAATATAGAGAACGGCTGTACCGTCATCTTCGGTATGGACGACGTGTTCGTCCCAAATTTTGTCGTAAAGCGTGCGATTCATGAAAAAGACAGACGATATATTTAAACGCGAACAGCTTTCAATTTATGGGAGAAGCCACTCAGTGCGGCAATGCCGCTAGCTTCGGCGCGTTGGCACCACAGTTGCAAATCACGCGCGAGTTGCTCACGGCTTTGGTTGGTGGAGACCCACACATGACGGAGTTCTTCGCGCATTGTGATCATTTTGTCGAGCACGGGATGCGCGCTTCTTGCCGCCTGCAAATCCGCTTGCGCGGTTGCTGGCACTTGGTCAGCATCGCGGTGCAACCAGCGCTTAGCGGTTTTGAGCACGGACAAATCAGATCCCTTGGCTTTCAGCGTGGCCATCTCTTGCTTGCAAGCGGCTTTCACGTCTTGCGCGTAGTGCGCCATCACTTGATAGCGGTGCGCAATGATGGCCTCCAAGGTTTTTTCGTCCGCTACGGGTTGCACTTCCCCCATCGTCATGACGGGTACTGTCTTTTTGGCTTTGGCCAAACCGAAGGTTTCTAAGATGCGGATGTACATCCAACCAATGTCGAACTCGTAGGACTTGACCGAGAATTTAGCCGATGTAGGATAGGTGTGGTGATTGTTATGCAGCTCTTCGCCACCAATTAAGATGCCCCAAGGGGTGAGGTTGCGGCTTGCATCTGGCGCTTCAAAGTTGCGGTAACCCCAAAAGTGTGCCAAGCCGTTAATCACGCCAGCGGCTGTAAATGGAATCCAGGCCGTTTGAACGGCCCAAACGGCGAGACCTGCTGAACCAAATAAAAGTAGGTCAATCACCATTAAAAGTGCCACGCCTTTGGCGCTGTGCTTGGCGTACAAGTTGCGCTCGATCCAATCGTTTGGCGTGCCTTGACCATATTTAGCAAGGGTTTCAGCGTTACGGCTTTCAATGCGGTACAGCTCGGAGCCGCGCCATAGCACTTCGTCAATGCCGCGTGTTTGTGGACTGTGCGGATCGTCATGTGTTTCGCACTTAGCGTGATGCTTACGGTGAATCGATGTCCACTCTTTGGTGACCATGCCTGTATTGAGCCAGAGCCAAAAACGGAAGAAATGAGAGACGACGGGGCTAAGTTCTAGCGCTCGATGCGCTTGGACGCGGTGCAAATAGAGCGTGACCGCCGCAATGGTGATATGCGTGGTGGCAAGTGTGAACAGAACAATCTGCCACCAAGTGAAATTGAGTAATCCGTTAGCTGCCCATGAGAGCAGAAATTCCAGCGAAGACATAAATGTCATATTGAACCTAAAAAACGAAGATGGGGCATTTTAAAGCTTATTTGCGTTGCCAAACTGAGGCAAAAAAACCATCGGTCTGGTGAATGTGTGGCCACAAGCGCAAGAAATCGTTGCGGCAAAGAGTGTCCGCGCCAGCTATCCCCAAATCCGCCAGTATGGTTTGAGCGGGTAGCAGTTTGAAGTCAGGATTTGCCGCAGCAAACGCCTCGGCAATTTGCTCGTTCTCCTCTGGCAGCACGCTGCAAGTGGCATAAACCAAGCGTCCGCCTGACTTGACAAGTCTGGAGGCGCTTTGCAGGATGTTGGTTTGTTTGACAGAGAGTTCGGCAATCGCTGTTTGCTTTTGACGCCACTTCAAATCTGGGTTGCGGCGTAGGGTGCCAAGACCCGAGCAGGGCGCATCCACCAGCACACGGTCCATCTTGCCAGCGAGGCGCTTGATGCGCTCGTCGCGCTCGTGAGCAATGGCGACGGGGTGAATGTTGGACAGGCCACTTCGCGCCAAGCGTGGTTTGAGCGCCGCCAAGCGGTGCGCTGATACGTCAAACGCATAGAGTCGCCCTGTGCTGCGCATGGCAGCGCCAAGGCCTAGCGTCTTGCCGCCTGCGCCAGCGCAAAAGTCTGCGACCATTTCACCGCGCTTGGCATCGACGAGTAACGTGAGCAACTGCGAGCCTTCGTCTTGCACTTCAATCGCGCCTGCCGTAAAGACCGTCAGCTGCGACAGCGCCGTGCGCGCATTCATGCGCAGTCCCATGGGGCTAAATGGAGTCGGCTCAGCTTTGACGCCTGCTTTTTGCAACACGGTTTGGATTTGATCGCGTTTGCTGTTCAGCATATTGACGCGCACATCGAGCGGCGCAGTGGTTTCGCAAGAGGCGCAAAACGCCCAAAATTGTTCCTCGCCTAGTTCTTTGCGCAAACTTTCAGCCAGCCACGCAGGTAGATTGTGTTTGTGGGCATCGAGCAGCTCTTCGCCATCGACCTTCTTGCAATCTAGCAGCCAATTTTTTTCGTGTGGCAGCAGCGCTCCTTGTAAAAAGTCGGCATCGCTAGGGTTACTGGTGGGGTACGCCAAAATCGCAAGCCTGCGGGACAGTGCCCCAGAGCCCGCACGGGCTAGGGCTTCCAAGCGGGTCTTGCTGCGAAGCACCGTGTAGGCTGTCTCCGCGAGCACGGCGCGTTCGCGCTGCCCGATATTTTTGAGCTTACGGTTGTCTTTGAAATAGTGTGACAGCACCGCATCAGCAGGATGCTCGAATTTGAGGACAAGGGCGACCAGCTCGGTACAAGCGTCTAGGAGTTGTTGGGGATGCATAGTGTTTTGATGATTTCTCTGATAGCGGCGGGATAGATGAGGTGCTCTTGGGTGAGCACACGTGCGGCTAAAGTGCTCTCATTGTCGTCGTTTAAAACAGGAACGACGGCTTGCGCCAAAATTTCGCCTTCGTCTAGCACAGGCGTCACACGGTGAACCGTTGCGCCGGCAAAGCGGCAACCCGCATCAATGGCACGCTGGTGGGTATGAAGCCCTGTAAAAGCGGGCAGCAAGGACGGATGGATGTTGAGCATTCGGCCTTCAAAGTGTTGAACAAAATCAGCACCTAGGATCCGCATAAAGCCTGCAAGCACTACCAGTTGCGGGCTATGGGCATCAACAGCTGCCTGCAAAGCCTTATCGAATAAGGCTCGCGAGGCGTAGGCTTTGTGATCAATCACCAGAGTTGGAATGCCTTGCTCATTTGCCCAAGCCAGTCCCTTAGCATCCGCTTTGTTGCTAATCACGGCTGTGATGCGAGCACGGTAGCGCGTGTCCCAATGTTCGGTTTTTGCCGCACGAACAATGGCTTGCATGTTCGTGCCCGAGCCCGAGATAAGGATAACAATAGATAACATGTGCTTGATTATCCTTTGCTAAGGTCTAGCTTCGCGCTATAGTTCAGCCATGACCTCTTCTCACATCACCGTTGCACTCGTCGAAGATGAGCCCGAAACCCATGCCCGCTTGCTGGCAGCCCTAGCGACCGATGCGACGATTGAAGTGGTATTTGCTACTAACGCAGCCAAACCCATGCTGCAATGGATGGTGGGGCGCATGGGTGAGCCTGCGCCTAGCGTGCTGCTAGTCGATTTGGGCTTGCCCGATCAGTCGGGTCTAGAAGTTATTCGCCTTTGTAAGGCAATACATCCCACGACCGAAATCATGGTTATTACGATGTTTGGTGATGAGGCTAATATGATTCGCGCCTTTGAGGCTGGCGCTAGCGGCTATTTACTCAAAGATGGTAACGAGTCTGAACTCTCTGAGCACGTGCGTACTTTGCATGCAGGAGGCTCTCCTATGTCACCCATCATCGCGAGGCAGCTCTTATCGCGTATGGGTGGCGCGAGTAGAGCTTCTTCGCAAGCCGTGCGGCATATGATTTCCCATTCCTCTAAACCAGCTAGGCTAGGCGCCGAGCGGCTGCTCACGGAGCGAGAGGAGCAGGTGCTGCAACTCTTATCACGCGGATACAGCTACGCAGAGTTGGCAAAGGATATGGGGGTCACTATCAATACGATCCAAACGCATATCCGTGGCCTGTACGCCAAATTGGAAGTCCACTCGAAATCGCAAGCTATTTTTCAGGCTAGGCAGCGGGGTATTCTTGAAAAGTGAGCGCTTTGCGACCATCGCTTTATTTTGGCTGAGTGGTTTGTGCTTGCCTCTACAGGCCGCGGTGCTCACGATTCGCCAAGCCAATATGCAAGTATCGACTCCCAGCAAGGAAGTGGTTATTCAGAACCAAACACTGCCTTTCCGATGGGATTTTAATTTTCCTGGTGAGAACGGCAGCGCGCAATATGCGATTACTCTGCCAGCCTATTCCGCATTGGCAGACAAAACACCGCAGGTTATTTTTATCCCACGCGTTGGAAATCAGGTGCGGATCTATCTCAATGGACAAATGGTTGATGCCCCCAGTCAATTAGATGACACGTGGCAAGACATGAGTAAGGAGCCAATGTGGACAACACTACCAGTTGCTTTGCTTAGAGTCGATCGACCGAACCATTTACTGATTCACACAACCGTGCAAGCGCTTCGCTGGGGAGGGATATCCGAGATCTACTACGGACCCGAACAAGAACTGCGTGGTCAATACACTGCAGCCTACTGGTGGCAGCAGTCGTCGTTTATTGTTATTTTTGTGGCTATGCTTTTCATGGGAATGATTTCATGGGTGCTCTGGCTAAGACAACGTGAAGGACTCTATGGACTCTTTGCCTTGAGTGCCATGTGGGGTGGCTTTAGTGCGATTAATCAACTGTCTACCTCCTCTTGGCTGCCTTGGCCATTGCAGGGTATTGTGGCTTCCGTGGCACTTGCTTGGCATATCGTTTTTATGACCCGGTTTACCTTAGGCATTACTGGACGCACCGCCTCTTGGGTACGTTTGACCTTGCTGGCCACAGCGCTCTCCATTGGTATCGCTTTTGTGTTGGCTGAGCCCGTGTACTGGACACTAGCGGTTAGTTTTTTATTTCTACCAATGGTTGTCGCATTAATTTATACCGCCAAAGCGGCTGATCAAGAGCAATCGCGGCAAGCAAGACTGCTGTTTGTTGTGAGCTTGATCGTTGCGCTGACGGCAATGAGAGATTTGTTTGTGGTTCACATCCCTGAAGCTGGCATTGGACAAAATGCGCTTTTGCCGCACGCATTATTTCTGTATGTGATTGTGATGGGTTGGATTTTGGTACAGCGCTATACAGAGCAACACGCTCTCTATCACGAGTTAAATGTGACGCTAGAGCGTCGCGTGCAAGAGCGCGAGCAGCAGCTATCGCGTAGCTTTGAGCAAATTCAAGAGCAAGGCGAGGAGCGCGCGAGGCTGGTTGAACGTCAGCGCATCATGTCCGACATTCACGATGGTGTGGGCGGGCAATTGGTGGGATTGGTCAATATGATTAAGCAAGGTGAGCGTAACCACGCGTTGTTTGATCAAAAACAATTATCCGAGCATGCACAAATGGCACTTGATGAGTTGCGTGTTGCTGTAGATGCGATGCAGCCCGTTGAAGGCGATCTGGCAACAGTACTGGCGACCTTGCGCTATCGCCTAGAGCCTAGGCTTAAAGCCTCTGATTTGGCGCTGATTTGGCAGATTGATGAGCTGCCCATCATGTCTGAACTTAACCCGCAAAAAGTGCTGCAAATTCAAAGAATTTTGCTTGAGGCGTTTACCAACATCATTCAACATGCGAAGGCGACAACCGTGACGGTGAGCGCCAAACATTTAGTCGATATGGACGCTGTCCAAATAACGATTGACGATGATGGTGTGGGTTTTGAGCCGCAAGAGTTGAAAGCGACAGGGCATGGCGTGCGCAACATGTGCTTCCGCGCCGAAGCGATTGGTGCCTTGATCACGTTTCAGCGGTTAAAAACAAAGGGCGTAACGTTGACCCTGACGATGCCTGTGATTTGACGGCATAATGCAATAAAAGCACGTTCGTCCTATTTTATATTTTGAGAGGTCACTATGGATTTAGCTTTCACCCCAGAAGAAACAGCATTTAGGCACGAAATCCGTGATTGGGTGCGTGCCAACTTGCCCGCAGACCTTGCGCATAAAGTGCACAACGCGTATCGCCTCAGCCGTGATGACATGCAAAGTTGGGCAAAAATCCTAGGTAAAAAAGGCTGGCTAGGCCACGCATGGCCTAAAGAGTTTGGCGGGCCGGGTTGGAACGCTATTCAAAAGCATTTATTTGAAGAAGAATGCGCATTAGCTGGTGCGCCGCGAGTCGTGCCGTTTGGCCCCGTGATGGTCGCGCCCGTGATCATGGCGTTTGGTAATGCGGAACAACAACGTCAACACTTGCCGGGCATTGGCTCTGGCGAGGTGTGGTGGAGTCAAGGTTATAGCGAACCAGGTTCAGGCTCAGACCTCGCCTCCTTGAAATGCAAAGCCGAGCGAGTGGGTGACAAATACATCGTCAATGGTCAAAAAACATGGACGACGCTGGGTCAATATGGCGAATGGATTTTTTGCTTAGTACGCACGTCGTCTGAGGGCAAGCCCCAAACAGGTATTAGCTTCTTGCTGATCGATATGAAGAGCAAAGGCGTGAGTGTTCGCCCGATCAAACTGCTCGATGGCGAATGCGAAGTGAACGAAGTGTGGTTTGACAACGTCGAAGTGCCTGCTGCCAATTTAATTGGTGAAGAAAATAAAGGCTGGAACTACGCCAAACATTTGCTAGCGCACGAGCGCACCAATATTGCTGATGTGAACCGTGCCAAACGCGAACTCGAGCGCCTCAAGCGCATTGCAAAAGCCGAAGGCGTATACGAGGACGGACGCTTCCGTGACGAAATTGCCAAAATGGAAGTTGAAATCGTGGCGTTAGAGATGTTGGTACTGCGCGTTTTGTCAGCTGAAAAATCGGGCAAGCAGTCACTCGACATTGCGGGCTTGCTCAAAATCCGTGGCAGCGAAATCCAGCAGCGTTACACCGAGCTGATGATGCTAGCCGCTGGCCCGCGCAGCTTGCCACTCATCGAAGAAGCTAAAGACGCAGGCTGGCAAGGCGACATGATTCCTGACTATTGCGCACCACTCGCCAGTGTGTACTTCAATATGCGCAAAACGACCATTTATGGCGGCTCCAACGAAGTGCAGCGCAATATCGTTTCGCAGACAGTGCTTGGATAACCCCTCTCCCTAACCCTCTCCCACAAGGGGCGAGGGGATTTAGTTAGTTAAAGGATTTCAAAATGGATTTCAATTTTTCAGAAGATCAAGAGCAACTTCGCGACGCGGTCAAGCGTTGGGTCAGCAAAGACTACACGTTTGAGCGCCGTAACAAAATCATTGCTGCAGGCAAAGGGCAGGGCGGCTTTGATGCGGCTGTGTACCAAGAATTAGCTGGGCTCGGCCTTGCAGGACTCAATGTGCCTGAAAGCCATGATGGGCTTGGTATGGGGGCCGTGGACGCAATGGTGGTGATGGAAGAGCTAGGGCGCGGCATGGTGATGGAATCAGTCGCGCAGACCTTGATTGCTAGCCGTGTGCTGTCTTCATTTGCCGATAGCAACGTGCAAACCGCGTGGCTGCCAAAACTGGCCTCGGGCGAAGCAACGCTCTCACTAGCTTATCAAGAATCTGCTGCACGCTACAAGCTAGATGCCTGCCAAGCCATATCCAGCAAGGCTTCTGCAGGCTATTCTTTATCAGGAAAAAAGGTTTTAGTGGCAGCTGGCGACCAAGCCACAGGCTACATCGTGAGCGCCAAATTAGACGGAAAACTCGCGCTATTCGTGGTTGAACGTGCCGCTGCTGGTGTGAAGACGGCTGCGGTTGGTTTGCAAGATGGCTCCCGCGCAGCCGAAGTCACGTTTGATAATGCCGCCGCTACGCTCATCACCACGGACGGACTTGCTGCGCTAGAGTTAGCTGTCGATGCGGGCATTGCGCTTTTGTGCGCCGAAGCGGTTGGCGTGATGGACACCACACTCGCCATGACGGTGGAGTACATGAACACACGCAAACAGTTTGGCGTGGTGATCTCCTCCTTCCAATCACTGCGCCACCGCGTAGCCGATGTCAAGATGCAACTAGAGCTGGCTCGCTCCATGAGCTACTACGCCGCGCTGAAAATGGAAACGCCCGCCGCAGAGCGCCGCGCTTGCATGGCACGCGCCAAGTACCAACTCGGGCAGTCCATGCGTTTTGTGGGGCAGTCTGCGGTGCAACTACACGGCGGTATTGGCGTGACAGACGAGTACATGGTCAGCCACTGCTTCAAAAAGCTCACCCAATTAGAGATGACGTTTGGCGATAGCATGCATCATCTGGGCGAGGTGTCTAACCGCATGCAGGATACGGCAGGTGTTTTTGCTTAAATCGCTGGAGTGTTGGTTTAAACAAGCTTAAATTCATGCAATAATGGAACTTAAATCCATATTTGCATGAATTAAATGATCATTCAATCCCCAAATCTATTCGTACGCGATATCCAGTCTGGTTTAGAGGGGCGACTGGCTAACACAGCTGCTGTGGCGCTTTTGGGGCCGCGTCAGGTTGGCAAAACTTCGTTGGCACTAGAAATTGGCAAAACGCGACCGAGTGTTTATCTTGACCTAGAGTCCGAGTCTGACCTAGCCAAACTAGCGCAGCCCTCACTCTATTTGCGCGATCACCTCGACAAATTAGTCATATTGGATGAAGTGCATCGCCTGCCTGGGTTATTTCCTATATTGCGCGGACTCATTGACGAATCTAGGCGTCAAGGTCGGCGTAGCCACATGTATCTCTTGCTGGGCTCAGCAAGTCTAGATTTACTTAAGCAATCGGGCGAAACTCTAGCGGGTCGCATTTCGTACTTTGATATGGGAGGACTTAATCTGCATGAAGTGGGCGAGGCCAAGGGCGATCAGTTGTGGGTGCGCGGCGGTTTCCCAGAGAGTTTTCTCGCAAACGACGAAGTCAACAGCCTGCTTTGGCGGCAAGACTTTATTCGCACCTATTT
>JANPAS010000062.1:0-31624 GCA_031430035.1 Comamonadaceae bacterium
CAATTCCCATGCGGCGGATAAGTGCTCGATTGTCTCGGCCATATTCCAAATCAAGTGCACTAAATTGCTGGTCTGCACGGTTTTGCCGTTCACAGTAAGGTTGATATCGGCATTGACCACGTCGCCAACTTGATCGGCAGGTACGATATGCGAAATAGGGGCCGAGTGATCGAAGCCCTTACCAATGCACCATGGGCGACCGAGCTTCTTTTGCTCAGCTTGTAAGTCGCGGCGCGTCATATCCAGTCCGACTGCATAGCCGTAGATGTGCTTCATAGCATCAGCGGCTTTGATATTTTTGCCACCCGTGCCAATGCAAGCGACAAGCTCAATCTCATGGTGGAAGTCCTTGGTCATCACAGGGTAGGGCATCTCGCCCATCTCGCCGTCCGCCACTATCACGAGTGCGTCCGCGGGTTTCATAAAAAAGAAAGGCGGCTCACGACCCGTAAACCCCATCTCTTGCGCATGGGCTACATAGTTGCGTCCTACACAATAAATGCGCGTGACAGGAAAAAGTTTGTCCGTACCTTTGACGGGTACGGCGATGGTTTTGACTGGGTGGGTGTAGTTCATGGGAGTCTTTCTTCTCTGTGAATGCCAAGGGCTTTGTGAATGGGTTGATCTGAAAAGCTGAAAAGTGTAGCGCCATTTGTTGATGAGAACTCAACGTTGTGCCACGACGGGATCACAAAATGATCCCGATGTTTGAAATGGAAGATGTGCTCGCTCGTCACGCCTGTGATCCGGACTGTTCCTGAGCCATCAACTACGCTGTAGACAACGCCATCCGTTTGGCGGTGAGGCTTGCCAACGAATCCTTTGGGTAGACGCTGCATAAAGGTGGCAATCGTGGGCATGGGCGAGCCGCCGCTCAAAGGGTTGGTGTAGGCCAGTTTGAACCCATCCCAAGCGTCCACTTCAGCGCTGCGCTCCAGCGTATGCAGCGCTTCCATCGTGCGAGCAATTGGATAACTAAATAGCGGCGAAGTCCGTCCAAAAGATGACGAATTTTGTGATGCGTACATGCCATCGTGCTGAACAGGTGCCATGTTGTAGCCAAATCTAGCGAAGCTTTCCCCCTCAGTTCTAGTGACTTTTTGCGACTTGCTCGTGTCGTTTTCGGCAAAACCTGCATCAAAAAAACGAATCGTTGGGATATCGAGTCCATCCAGCCAAACGACAGGTTTATCGCTAGGACACCCGTGGTCGTGCCACGTCCAGCTTGGCGTAATGATGAAGTCGCCCTCGTGCATGGTGGTGCGTTCGCCGTCTACAGCGGTATACGCGCCGTTACCTTCAACAATGAAGCGCAAGGCGCTTTGCGTGTGTCTATGACTGGGGGCAACCTCGCCTGGCAGGATCAATTGCAAGCCTGCGTAGAGTGATTGCGTAATGGCCGATTGACCCCGCAGCGCAGGGTTCTCTAGTATCAGCACACGGCGCACGGCCTCCTCAGCAGAGATCACCTCGCCAGCCCTTGCTAGATATGGCCTTACAGCCTCGTAGCTCCAGAAGGCAGGATCACAGGGCGTAAGGGGCGAGTTGGGTACGAGCGAGTGCAGAACCTCCCACAAAGGCGTGAGGTTGAGCGGAGACATGTCCGCGTAGAGTCTTTGACGATCGTGTTGTAGGGTCATGATTGAATTTGCAGCCAAATGCGCTGATCTTTGATTTGAACAGGATAAGTCCTAATGTCGGTGGTCAGCGGTGCACACATGGCTTTGCCTGTGCAAACATCAAAGCGCCCTTGGTGTAGCGGGCATTCAATCTCAGAACCTTCCAAAAATCCCTCGCTCAAGCGAGCGGCACCATGCGTGCAAAGATTGTCGGTGGCAAAAATCGCACCATCCACCTCGTAGAGAGCAATCTCACGGCCAGCGGCCATCACGCTGATGGCGCACATTTCGGGCACGGCTGCACGCGCCGCTACGTCTATCCATGTGTCAGTCATGGGAGTCTTTCCTAGCTTCTTTAAATGGGGTAGATGATGGAGTTAGCAATCATCTCGCTATCGTAGACGCACAAGCGTGATTGAAACTTGAGTCCCGCCGTCGTGCGCACAATCACATCACGATAAAAGCCTACGTTATAGACCGTGGATTCGCCGTCCAGCTTGGTGCGCATCACCGCGTAATTGGCTTCTGAGCAAATGCGCTCGCCGTCAGCTGTCTTTTCGACTTGTGTGATGCGCGGAGCACCCACAATGTGCCGCTGGTAATACGGGTCATGGTAGAGCGTTTCCTTCACGCTGTACACGCGGTCTTCCATCATCCCTTTGCTCTCGAGTGCCAGCAGGCACAGTGGCAAGCCTTGTTCAAAATTCTCGCGCGGTTGCAAGCGGTACGTACCTGTCTCAATAAAAAACTCAGGCCATTGCTCCCAGCGATCCGAATCACAGGCCATGGCGTAGTCGTTGTACAGATTGACGAGTTCAAAGTAGGTATTGAAGTCCATCATGTTGCAGCTCCTGTAGCTTCTGTGCTGATGCCCATCACCTTGCGCCAATAGGCATACATGCCGCGGATCAAAGTCTCGGTCACCATGTGATCGGCATCGCCAATATCGTGCCCGCCCATTTCCACCACGGTGCGGTGCGCAGGTTTTTGCTCAAAGCCTTCTTGCGACCACTCAATGACTTCGCCATCGTCCGCCGACACATAGCCCGCAGGGCCGAATAAATTGGCTTGAATCAAGCGGCGCTGTTCCATCTCGGGTGTGTCCTCCTCAAACCCAAAATGTGTCCACACAAAATCGAACGAGCCGTGACCGTTTGGTTGGATGTGCCGCATCGACACACTGTTGACTTGCTGCTGCACGATCAGACTTGGGAAGATCGTGGTCATTACGGCAGTGGGGCCGTTCCACCACGCTTCGGGGACGATGTCGAGTTGTCGCATGTCTTTTAAAGTCATGTGGTCTTTGTAGCTTTGCACGCCGCCCACGACCTCTTCATTTTTGTTACCAGCGCCGCGTGTCGAAATCATCGCGGCATGGCGGAAATGCGCATCCATTTTGAGCTCGGATTTGTTGTCCGCACGCCAAAGCCCAAAGGTAGAAAACCAAGTGTGGAGTAAGCCTGGGTGATACGGATCTTTGATGTTTTCCTGCATCAGCTTCCAGTTGCCTGGAATCCGTTGACGGCGATAACCGAGCACTTTGATTTTGCGCTCGCTGCTAAACACGCGATCAAAATAATGCAGGATGGTGTCGCCCAAAAACGACTCCAAAGACTCAATCTCGTGGTCGAACGACGCGAACACGACACCGCCGCGCACAGCGACTTTCAGCTTGGTCAGGTTGTGGTCACTGGGTTTGAAGTCTTTGGGCATCCCGCCATTGATCTTTCCGTCTTCCTTTACCCCACGCCTAAACGGCACACCTTGCAAATCGCCCTTCAGGCTGTAATTCCACTGGTGATAGGGACACAAAAAATCTTGCTTATTACCGCTGCGCTCGCGGCAAAACCGCAGGCCTCGGTGCGCACAGACGTTTTCAACGACGTTCACAGAACCGTCCGCATCTCGCACCATGATGACCGAGCGCTCGCCAATGGCCGTACGCCTAAAGTCGCCAGCGTTGGGGATCTCAGCCTCTAGTCCCACGTAGCACCAGTGGTTGGAATAGAAAAATTTATCGAGCTCTTGCTTATGAATGTCGTCCCGCGTGTAAGCCCAAAAAGGCACACGGCTCACGCCTTCGCTGCTGCCATCCTGTGGCCAGCTAGGCATCTTTTGAAAATGAACGGGTTCTTCTTTCATGGTTTGATCTCCAAAGATGAGATTGTGAAGGCCTTAGCTTTATAAGTAAATACGAGGTAATGAATAGATAAAATCACCATCGTGAATAAAGGGTGCGCCATGAATTTAAGACAAATTGACCTCAATCTCTTGCTCATCTTCAACCAGATGTTGGTTGATCGCCGTGTGTCAACCGCGGCAGAAAAATTAGAACTGACGCAGCCTGCCGTGAGTAACGCGCTTAGGCGTTTGCGGATTTTGCTGAAAGATGAACTGTTTGTACGGACGGCAAAAGGTATGGAGCCGACTCCTTACGCGCTGCATCTAGCTACTCCTGTTGGGCAGGCGCTGGAGGCTCTAAAAACGGCATTTGCTCAGCGCGATGTGTTTGACCCGCAAACCAGCACGCGAACCTTCACTTTGGCGATGACAGACATTGGCGAGATTTACTTTATGCCGCCCCTGCTGGAGGCGCTGGCTAGGCTGGCTCCGCAGATCAAAATTAGCACGCTCAGGCACAATGTTGGGCATTTGAAAGAGGAAATGGAGGCGGGCAGTGTGGATTTGGCGCTGGGATTGTTGCCTCAGCTGAAAGCTGGATTTTTTCAGCGCCGCCTTTTCAAGCATCGCTATGTTTGCATGTTTCGCAAAGGACATCCAACAGCGAAGAATCCCATATCGCTCAAGAGTTTCTCTGCTCTAGAGCACCTCGGTGTGATTGCTGCGAACACAGGACATGGCGAGATGGAGGCGCTGATGGAGAGGCGAGGCATCAAGCGGCATGTGCGTTTAGTGGTGCCTCATTTTGTCGCTGTCGGACACATTCTTCAAAGTACAGATTTGATTGCGACCGTGCCAGAGCGCTTTGCTGTTCGCTGTGAGAAGCCTTTTGATTTAGTGGTCTCGCCGCTGCCCGTCAAGCTGCCAGAAATCGCCATAAACCTGTTTTGGCACACCAAATACAACCGCGAGCCTGCCAATGTGTGGCTTCGCGAATTGATGATTGAATTGTTTTCAGATGCTTAGCTGCAAAAACGTCTTCCTAAATTTCTCCACCTTCGGCCCCACCACAAATGCGCAATAACCTTGATTGGGGTTGTTTGCAAAATAGTTTTGGTGGTAATCCTCGGCCTTGGAGTAGTTGTCTATAAACGCCACTTCAGTGGTGATTTGGCTAAATGTTTTGTCCGCCATCAGCTTTGCGATAAATGCTTTTGCCGCAGCCTCTTGCGCGCCGCTGTTCACGTAGATGCCGCTACGGTATTGGGTTCCAGAGTCATTGCCTTGGCGGTTGAGTGTGCTGGGGTCGTGGACGCAGAAGAAGATTTGCAGGATTTGATCGAGGCTAATCACGCTTGAATCAAAAGTAATTTTGACGACTTCGTTATGCCCTGTGCGCCCCGTGCAAACTTGCTCATACGTTGGATTTTTGACATAGCCATTGGTGTAGCCCGATTCCACAGTCGTCACGCCTTTGACGTGAAGATAAACCGCCTCGGTACACCAGAAGCAACCGCCGCCAAGGGTGATGGTGTTGTTCATACAGTCCTTAAATGTTGAATAGCATCCGCAAGCCATTGGGCTCGCAATTGGATGATGGGGTTGATTCGTTCTGATAAAAAATAGAGTTCTTCGTTGGTTAATTTTTGTCGCAATAATGCGGCTAGTCTTACGCTGGCGTTTGGCATTTCATCAAGGAAATGTTGAATGCTAGAGATTAAATAGGCGGGGGTAACGCCCGCCAGCTTTGCTAATGCCAACCAATGTGTGCGTTCAAACCAGCCAGGGCGGTATTCATCTAGTAAACCCATCGCTAATGGCTGATTGGGCAAGTAGGGCGCAACGCACAACAGGTCATAGAGCGGCGCAAGATGCCATTTTTTTTCAAGATAGCTAAATGAAAAATTCTTAGCGTGGGCATCGTGATTGCCAATCAAAAAATTGAATAACCAACTGCGTAGCAAGTCTTGCCTCGCCAGTGCAGGGATCGCGAGATGCTGGCTTGCGTTAAAAAAATCAGCCATATCAATGCCGCCTTCGCTGCCATATTTGGCTTCGCGCGGACGGTTAAGTAATTGGCATAAATCGATTTGATGCAAACGAGAAACCGCTTGCGAAGCAAGGTTTGCGCTGCGGCGATCAAAGCGTTTAGTGACTAGGGTGCGTACTCCCCCTAAAGTCAGAATATCGGTGTCGGCGGTACGCAGGCCGAGCAGACCCGCTAGCATGGCGCAGGCATATTCATTAGCGGGCAAAAACGGATAGCGCGTATCGGTGCTGGCGGGTTTAAAAATATGCGTAGATGCAGCGCGACCCGTCGGGAGTTTGAAGCGTTCGTTGGCATCCGCTGCTTTTGGGTTGAACCAAAGTGCAAACTTGTCTTGCGCACCCGCCAGCGACAAGCGTGCAAGCTGTGATTGAAACGCAACGGCATCGGCTCGGTCTCTGGAGTCGTGAACGGCTTCCTCGACTGCGTTAAACGCTAAAGAATCGTAGCCATCCACTCGCCCAGCACGCACGTTTTGGTTGGCACTTTCCTCTACAGAGAAAGCCCCTGCAAGCTCGTAACCCAAGCAAGCTAGCAATTGCGCATCGGTTTGTGGGCGCGGGGTAAACCTCGCTGCAACCCGCTCGGAGTAAGGGCTTTCGGGCAAGTAGTTGACGAAAAAATGACGGATTGCTGTTTTGTCTAAACCCGCTGCGTACGGTAAGTGAGGCGATAACTCAAAAGGCGGTTTGCGTCTGAAATCGAGTCCCCATCCTTCACCCCCTGCCAAGGTCACAGGCAAATCTAGCTCTGCAACTAGCTGGTCGTGGCAAAAGAGGAAGTGACTCATGTGCGCAGCCGCAATCCGAGTTCTTTGGCAACGTGCAAACTTTTGCCCAATTGCGACGTGGTTTTGCCATTTTCTAAATCGCTAATGAACGGGACGCTGACTTGGCAAAGTGCTGCAAGCTGTCGCTGCGTGAGCTTTGCACGCGTTCTAGCTTCTTTAATAGCGAGTCCAAATTCGGTGGAATTCATGATGAGTGATTTAAACGATCGTTTGTATTTTTTGCATTATCGCTAAAAATCAGCGAAAAATAAACGATCGTTAAACAATAAGTGACGATCATTTCACATTTTTAATCATTAAATCCGCTGCTTCGCGCCAGCCATAGTCTTTGCCAAGCGTAGCAAAAACGCCATCCGCTTTGAGCGCAGCGATGCTGGCCTGTTTGTCTGCAATTGCGCTGGCCATAAAGGGTTCAAAACCCGCTTCGCGCACGGTTGCGGCTGATTCACGCATCTCCTCGCTGCGACGTTTGCCGTGCATGATGACGCGGCTAAACAAATAATCGCCTTGCTTCTCCCAATCAATTTCGGGGAAAGTCTCCACCAGTGTGGGAATCACATCATCCTCAACACCGTAGTGCCGCGCTGTGGTGTAGCTCTCCATCACTAAGGCTTCCAGTCCTTTAATCATGACGCTTCGGCACATCTTGATGGCTGAGGCAACGCCTAATTTTGCCGACACCATTTTCGCATCAAAGCCAAGCGGGGTAAGGGCTGCAGCCAATTTTTCTGCGTGCAAACCGCCAAGCAACATGGGCGTAGCAATGCCATAAGGCGGCACAGATGTCATCACGCCAGCTTCTACATAGTGACCCCCAGCCGCATCAATCAGTTTGGCGCAGGCTTGTTTGGTGGCGGGCGATGCAGAGTTGCAATCTAAAAAATATGTGCCG
The DNA here is from genome assembly GCA_031430035.1 of Comamonadaceae bacterium. GTDB lineage: Bacteria > Pseudomonadota > Gammaproteobacteria > Burkholderiales > Burkholderiaceae_C > JASGCK01. Next base: position 7,470 of record JANPAS010000062.1, read on the forward strand.
CGCTGGATATGCTGCGCCGCTTCCTCGGCCACCGCCAAGGTGTTGCTGGCCGTTACGCAGGAAATGATGAGTGAGGCTTGCTGGCACAGCTCGGATACCGATCCACTGGCGGCAATGCCGCGATCTCTTGCATGGCCGCGCTCGCTACTGGAGTCGTCAAATTTCACATCCCAAGCGCCGACCCAAGCCACACCCAGCTTGGCCTGCGGCTTGAGTGCTGCGGCAAAAGTCTTGCCGACTTCGCCGTAACCGATAAAGCCAATTTGAGATGTAATACGCTGATTGAGTAGGGCGGAAGTGTCTATAGCCATATGAATAGTGAGTTAAAAATAGTGAAATAAGTGAGCTTGTTTTAAAAGCGATTGAAATATTCGGATGTGAGCCAAGCCAGTTTATCGTCGGCAGCCTCATAGCGGGCTAATTCAAAACGTTTGATGTGACAGTAGTAAGCGACGAAGTCTTTGCCAAATCCTGCTAGGTAAGTCGCATCAAGCTCTAGCGCATCCAAGCTCTCTGCAAGGCTTGCTGGCAATGGCTTGGCGGCAGGGTCGTTCTCGGGGGGCACAGCTAGCTTGGCCTCTAGACCATGCAGCCCTGCATAAATTTGCGAAGCGATATACAAATACGGATTTGCCATCGGTTCGCCGACGCGGTTTTCTATGCGATTCGGCAGCACACGCAGCATGGCGGCGCGGCTATCCATTCCCCACGAAACGGTATGCGGCGCCAGTACGTTGGGCTGATAGCGTGCGTAGCTGCTCACGCTAGGCGCAGCAAACGCAGCCATGGCGCGGCCATGTTCTATAAGGCCTGCGAGATAGTTTTTGCTGATGTCAACGGAGTTATTTGATTTGATTTCAACCAGCGATTGATGCAAATGCCAGCCGCTACTCATGATGTTTGGAAACGGCGGCCTGCACATAAACGTAGCGTGATAACCCGCACGGCGCAAAGCTTGGCGCACGCCGTTGGTAAACAGCACCATGCTGTCAGCAGCCGTGAGTGCGTCCGTCACATCAAATACGGCTTCAAATTGACTGGGACCAAATTCAATTTCTAGCGATGTGAGCGGCAAACCCAAACCCAGTGCGGTCTGGCGGACGATGTCCATCGGCGCATGGCATCGGTCTGTGTACGCGTCGCTAAGCAGTTGATAACCTGGATGCAGCAAGCTGACACGAGACGCAAGGCCTGGCCAAGCGGCCGTTTCAGGATTTAGCGCCTCTGATTCATTTTCAATTTTGTAGATATGAAATTCGATCTCTAGCCCGCAGCGCATGGCGTAACCTGCGCTTGCAAGTTTGGCTATTGCCGCTTGCAAGATGGATCTCGCGTCCAAGCAAACAGGAGTGCCATCGTTAAAAAAAGGCTCGGCAAACAACCAAGCTTCGCGCTTGATGGGGTCTGTCCACGGCAGCGGGTGCAAGCGCGGCGCATTTGTTGGAATTTTGAGTGTCAAGTTACTGGCGTTGGCAAACTTGGCGGCTTCACTCCATTGATTGAATTGACTGGAATCAAACACTTTGAACGCGGTACGGTCGGAAGTGTCTTTCAGCATTAAAGTGCCGACCATGCCCGCAGCCCAATCTGGATAAGGCTTCCCAGTAGAGCTGTCCTGCAAGGCTTGTTGGATATGGGCTGCAGGCATGCTCTTGCTACGAATCTGCCCATGCAAATCGCACCACGCCACGCGAATGGTTTCAATAGATGGGTCGATGGATAGCATTACAAAAAGCCATCAAATGTCTGGGGAGCCATAGCCAGCTTGCCTTGCGCGAGTGCCTCGGGCAGCAGTCCAGCAGGATTGGCTTCTAATTGATCCATGGCATTCAATAGCCAATAGCGATAACGTGCAATCGCCACATCGCTAGAGCCAAGGTTTTCTTTTGTGCGGTCTTGAATCGCCCCCATGCCCTCAACCGCCCACTGGTCGTGCACGTTGATGTCGTCCTCGCCCATGCCAAGGTAAGTGCGGCTTTGCTGCTCGGTGGCGCTAAAGCCCCAGTCGTTGTGCCTTCCCGAGGTGGGGCTGTAATCGGGGAAATTCGTAAATCGGGCACGCTGCTCACGCATGGCTGTTTTATCGAGTGGCTCGCCCGTGCTGGTAAAGATGGAATACCAGTAAGTGTGCGTGTCGTCCACGGGTAGATGGATTTGCGTGATTGTCATCGTCTCGGACAGCGGAATGATGAAGGTGTGCGGAAACACCGCGTGTGTGGTTCGGACGTGCTTTTTGCTATCGTCGATCGTTCGGGTTGCTGTCAGCTGCATGCCGTAGTCGGTTGGCACGACATCAATCTTGGGCTGACACAGCTCGCGCATCACGCGCGACATCGGCCAACGCTCGCCTGCCACCTCGCCCGCAGCGGCACTTCTAAACTGCTTGCCTGCCGCGTTGTTACCCATGTCATCTAAATCGACATCATGCAAAAAGCGATGCAAAAACGACGGATGTGCGGGGTCGATGCCCACCTCAAACGCTTGCAGCCAATTGCATTGCCACAGACCTTTAAATGCAAAGCTATGTGTGCTGGGCGTTTGGTAGCAGTCCAAAGCGGGGAAGGGTGGCGGGTTACCCGTGCCTAACCACACAAACACCACGCCAGAGCGCACGGTTGTTGGATAGCTGGGCTGACGCACGCGCTGGCAAAGCGTCGATCCCGTCGGCTCGGCGGGTGTCTCAAGGCAAGTGCCATCACCCGCATATTGCCAGCCGTGAAAAGGACAGCGCACCGTGGCTTGCGGCATGTTGTTAATTTGGACAATTTCAAAGCGTCCAAAAGTTAAATCTGCACCGCGGTGTGCGCAGTGTTTACCAATGAGTGAGAACTCGCCAGACGGTTGCTTGAACAGCACAAAATCTTCGCCCAGTACGCGCACGGCTTTGAGCGGGCGACCCTGCATACGCGGGTCAACGTCTGCGTCGAATTCTTCCACCAGCGCGATGGGTTGCCAAAACTGGCGCATCACAGCGCTGCCAGCCGAGCCCTTGCCGACCTGCGTGAGTCTCTCGTTACGTGATTTATCCATGGAGTGAATCATAATTGCACCCATGAAACTCTATAACTACTTCCGCTCTTCCGCGTCATTTCGCGTTCGTATTGCTATGAATTTGAAAGGCTTGCCCTTTGAGTACATCTCGGTTCACTTAGCCAAAGGTGATCACAAAAAGCCCGAGTACGCAGCCATTGCCGCCGATGGCTTTGTGCCATTGCTGGATACAGGTGAGGTTCAACTCAGTCAATCCATGGCGATCATCGAATACTTGGATGAGCTGCATCCCACGCCTGCGCTCATGCCCGCCGACGCGCTGGGACGCGCCAAGGTGAGGGCGCTGGCACAAAGCATTGCTTGCGAAATTCATCCGCTCAATAACCTGCGCGTACTCAAATATCTAGTGAAAGAGCTCAAGGTTGACGAAGAAGCCAAAAATACGTGGTATCGCCACTGGGTGCGCGAAGGCTTAGAGAGCTTTGAGCGCCAACTGGCGCAATTGCCACCAAGCACCTTTTGCTATGGCGAAACACCAACGATGGCAGATTGCTGCCTAGTGCCGCAAATTGCGAACGGCAAGCGTTTTGACGTGAACTTTGATGGCTTGCCCCGCACCATGGCGGCGTATGAAGCTTGTATGAAGCTGGATGCGTTTATCAAAGCCGCACCAGAAAATTGCCCTGATGCAGAGTGACTTTACCTCTTGAAAAACAACCAATAAACAAGCCATTCTCAGGAGATTCAGATGACCAGATTATTCCGCAGTCGCAAGACTATGTTGCAAGTTTTGCGGCATACATTACGTTAGGCATCACAACACCACATGAGCGATTCAACACTGACCAAAGGCTGGCGATACGCGGAATTTCTCAAGACACTTTCGCCGGAGCAAATAGCTCATGGAAACGCCATGAATCGCAGCAACGCCGAGGACGAGTTTAGGCGCTTCAATGAACACTTCAACGCCGGAAGCTGCTACTTATGCGAAAGGCCTCTCGCGTCATTCAGCAAGAAGCAGCCGTGTCCGCATTGGCTTCTAAAGCCCAAGGGATTCAAGAAGAAGGATCTACCTGCCGTGGCCGAACTCTACGGCTTCTATCAAATTCAAGCCTTTCTGCGATGGGTAGCCAATCACGAAGCATTTGCAAAGAACATAAACGACCTCAAGGAGGAGGGAACTGGGACAAAGGTGTTCGAAGTGACAATCCGCTGGAAGAGCATCGAATGGGCGTTTGCCTGCGCCGAATCTGACTACCAAGGGCATGCGACCTCGCAGCACTCCAAGCACCCGCACTATCACTTCCAAATGCGACTAGACGGTCGCCCCTTCATCAACTACAGTGACTTTCATCTTCCGTTCAGTGAGATGGATCTGATCAACATCGAAGCGATGAGAGCAAGTCCAGAAAGGATGAAGCAGCGCTTCTCTTTTGGTGAAGGCATGAGCGAAGTCCTTTCTGACGAGACGGTGGAGCAAATCGTCAAGGGCACAGCGCCGGCAGGAGACGAAGATGATGGTGCCTTTAAACTCGACAGCATTGCGATTGCCGAGGAAGGCAAGACCATAAGCGGCGATGACATCTATGCCCTTATCCAAGAAGCAAAGGCGAAGGGCGTTACGGTGGCGAGTCTTATGCACAAACTGCCAAACGCTCGCACGCAGGTTATCGTTACTCCGGGTCCCGGCGTCGTTGAGCAAGCACCTCGGGCAGGCAGAAAGAGCGATGCCTAACCCTTCCATCGAGAGGACGCCTTCGGTCGCCTCTCATGTCACACGTTAAAACGTCTCAGAAAAGTTGAAGGTGATGGGTACGAGATTGAATGCGCCCAGTTCAATGCCCCACCGCAAAATCATTCAAGCCCGTGCGATCCACACCGCGTAGCAACCACAGCGGCCGCTTTGCAAAATTAACTGCCACACCTGTTTTGCCATCCATCGGTTTGAGTGATCGATCAAACAGCGACGTCGCCGGCATATAGCGCAAAGCCACGCCAGTTCTACGTTTTCGGGATGTATTGGCTTTAGCGCCATGAATCATGTACACATCGTGCAGCGACATTTGACCTGGCTCTAGTTCGATATCAACGGCCGTGTTTTCATCAAACGAACCTGCCTTCATGCGCTGTTGCAAAGTCAAATCTTGGCGGTCTTCATGCATGTGTTCGTGCAGATTTTTGCCAATGTGAGATTTAGGAATCACGCGCAAGCAACCGTTTTCAATGCTGGATTCTTCCAGTGCCACCCACACCGTGCAAGTAGCCAATGGACGAATCGGCCAATAATGTCCGTCTTGATGCCAAGGCGTTTCAAAACCATCGCCTGCGGGTTTGCAAAAGACGTGTGCGCCCCACAGAATCACATCGTTGCCAATCACGTCGCTAACCAGCTCTACGATGTCTGGATTTTTAGCGAGACTCAAAAAATCCGCCACGCCGCGCACGCCTTCGCCGTTGTCCGCGCCACCTTGGCGCTCCACGTGGGCAGAGACTAATTTTTCGGGGCGCACATCTGGGTTGCGGCGGATGAGTTCATTGAGGGCATCCACCATGCTGTCCACTTGCGCCGTGGGAAGGCGGAACTCTGGAATCACCCAGCCTTCTCGTTGGTAGTGTTCGATTTCGGTGGTTGAAAGCTTGGACATAGCGCTACAGCACGGCCTCAAGTCGAACACTATGCGCAGCAGGGCTAAGCCATTTCATGCGTCCATGCCCTGGCGAGATTTGATCTTTTATTTGAATCAAGCCAGCACCTGCCAAGCAATCGACATCTCGTTTCACTGCACTGCGATCTCGGCCTAAACGTAGTGCCACGCCTGTAATGGAGTCGGGTTGCTGCTTGACCGCTTGAAATAAATCCAACCTTGCGGCCGTGAGCACTCGCAACATATCGCTGGCATCTTCAAAGCTCAAAACTGTACTGGGCTTAATGGCTTGTGCCGTATCTGCTTGCTTTGCAATCGCTTTGCCGCGTGCAAAAAAGGATTGTTCATCACGGGCGGTGATTGTGGTTGTTTTAGCTTTCATGTTTTGCTCCTAAGTTGTGTCCAGTCGTCTTCGAATGCTTGTTCAATGGCTTCAAAATTACTGAAGTTGACATCATTGACCTTTCCAAAATAGTGCCGATGGTGGTAACCGTGCTGGTTGTCATAGCCAATCACGCGCCCGTTATCAGTCTGAGTCAAGTTATGGTTGATGTAAGCCAAGTTGTAGCGGGTAACATTGTTTTTGCCATCAACCCACACTTCGCGGCGCAATTGACCATTGCCTCGTTTGGTAGCGATGTAGTGCGTTTCATCAATGATTTTCTTATCAGCCATGATGTTTTTAATCATACCTGATTTTGCTTTGAGTTGCCACCATCGGCTTGAGATTCTCCGCCAACCAATCCACAAACACCTTCACCCGCGCTGTGCTGGCGTGGCGTTCGGGGTACACAGCGTAAATATCAGCAGGTGGGGTTTGCCAATCGGGTAGCACTTGCACGAGGCGTCCGCTTTTTAAATAGCGCTCTACGTCCCACTGGGCACGCATCAAAATGCCGTGTCCATCTAGCGCCCAGTTGACTGCGATTTCTCCATCGTTCGTGGAGAGTGAGCCCCGTGTTTTGACCACTTCTGCTTTTGCATTCTTGGTGTTTGCGTTAGTTCTGGTTAAGCGCCATACGCCGTAGGCTTCTTCGCCTTGGCGAATACCGATGCAGCTGTGCTTGCCAAGGTCTTGGGGCGACTGGGGCACGCCAACACGTTTGAGATACGCAGGCGATGCCACCAGCAAGCGCTGATTAGCCGCTAAGCGCTTGGCGATGACACGGCTGTCAGGCGGCTCGCCAAAACGAATACAAACATCAAATGCATCCTCTGATAGTGGCGGCGGGTTGACCGAGAGTTGCAGCCGCACTTCAATGTTTTTGTGCTCGTGCGCAAAGGTGGAGATCAACGGCGCAATATGGGAGCGCCCAAAACCCAAGGTCGCGTTGACGCGAAGTAAGCCGCTAGGAGTGCCACCTAACTTGCTGAACGTTTGCGCCAGTCCCTCCAAGTCTGCCAAGATGCGGCGGGCTTGAGTGTGGAAGGCCGCGCCTTCCTCCGTCAAGCTCATCCTGCGTGTGGTGCGATTGAAGAGCGCACTGCCAAGACGCGCCTCCATGCTGGATAAGCGTTTGCTGACTGCTGCCGTGCTAAGTCCTAGCTCTCGTGCTGCGCTGCTGAGGCTTGAGTTGGCGGCAACGACGGCAAAAAAACTGAGGTCGGCTGGGGCGATAGACGGTGTTGATAGGCTCATGATTGTTAATTTTAAGTTAACAATGATTTTCATTTGCGTCTAAAAATTGAGGGAAACTTTAGATACATTTTGATTTCTATTTAACTGACGAGAAAACGAAAAATGAAAACCTACAAAATCGCCTGCATCCCTGGAGACGGTATCGGCAAAGAAGTTGTCCCTGCTGGGGAGGCCGTCCTGCGTGCCTTGGCGGCCAAATCTGGAAAATTTAATTTTGAGTTTGAAAGCTTCGGCTGGGGCGGCGATTGGTATCGTGCTCACGGCGAGATGATGCCTAAAAACGGAAACGATCTCATTAAAGACAAAGACGCGATTTTGTTTGGTTCGGCTGGCGATCCGCACATCCCCGACCACATCACGCTGTGGGGCTTGCGCCTAAAGATTTGCCAAGGTTTTGACCAATACGCCAATGTGCGCCCAACGCGCATCTTGCCGGGCATTGATGCGCCACTCAAGCGCTGCGCGCCTGCGGATTTGGATTGGGTGATCGTGCGCGAAAACTCGGAGGGCGAATACGCGGGTGTGGGCGGACGTGTGCACCAAGGCCACGCGATCGAGGTCGCCACCGATGTCAGCATGATGACGCGCGTAGGCGTGGAGCGCGTGATTCGCTACGCGTTTGAACTGGCGCGTTCGCGTCCGCGCAAACAGCTCACCGTGGTGACTAAATCGAATGCGCAGCGCCACGCCATGGTGATGTGGGATGAAATTGCCGTGGAAGTTGCAGCAGATTTCCCCGATGTGAAGTGGGACAAAGAGCTGGTGGACGCCATGACGGCACGGATGGTGAACAAGCCGCGCACCATCGACACCGTGGTTGCGACCAACTTACACGCCGATGTGCTCTCGGACTTAGCGGCAGCGCTGGCCGGCAGTTTGGGCATTGCGCCCACAGCCAATATCGATCCGTCGCGCCGCTTTCCATCCATGTTTGAGCCGATTCACGGCTCGGCATTTGACATCATGGGCAAAGGACTTGCCAATCCGATTGGCACGTTTTGGAGCTGCGTGATGATGCTGGAACACCTAGGGGAAAACGAGGCTGCCAAGCGACTGATGGCCGTGATTGAATCCGTTACGGCAGACGCATCGCTGCATACGGGTGATTTGGGCGGTACGGCTATGATGGATCAAGTCACTCAGGCAGTCATTGCAAAACTATAACTTTTAAGGAGATAAAGATGAAAAAATTGCTTTCAATTTTGATGTTGACATGCCTTGCAGGCCATACTGGTATTGGTCTAGCGCAGAGCTGCCCTGATAAAAATGTGAATTACTACCAAGCCTTCCCACCTGGCGGGGAGTCCGATTTATCGGCGCGGCATCAGCAAATTGTGCTGAAAAAGAAGTGCCCAGCTATCGACACTATCATCCAATACAAGGCGGGCGCGGGCGGTGCTTTGATGTGGTCGCAAATGAACCAACTACCAGCGGATGGTTTGCAAGTGGTGGGCGTTAATTTGCCGCACATTGTCTTCCAACCGCTAGAAGGCCAAGTGCAATACAAAACCGCTGACATCACCCCTGTGTTTTGGTTCCACTACACGCCCGACTCGCTGGTCGTTCCAGAATCGAGCCCTTACAAAACTTTTGCCGATTTCATTAAAGCAGCCAAAGCTAACCCTGGAAAACTCAGCCTTGGCGGTTCAGGGCTGAACTCAGCCAATCACGCGGCGCATGAGCGTTTGAATGCTGCGTTTGGCATCAAAACCATTTACGTCCCGTTCAAAGGCACAGGCGATATGGCTACCTCGGTCATGGGCAATCAAGTCGATGGCGCGATGTCGTACACCGTGTTTGCCATCAGCAACAAAACGCGTATCCGTGCTTTGGCTGTAGCGATGGACAAACGCCATCCGCTCTTGCCAGATGTACCAACTTTTAAAGAAGTGGGCGCGGATTGGGTGGACGGTGCTTATCGCGGTATTGGTATGCCCAAAGCGACTACGCCTGCCGCGATGAAAAAGATTTCAGATCAGTGGCGAGCTTTAAATAACGAAGCCGAGATGAAAGATTTGGCGGCCAAGGCTGGCTTTGAACTGGTCAATGTGGGAGTAGAGGAAATGCCTGCGTTTATGGCCGAGAAAACCAAGCTCTATACCGAAGGCGCAGCGCGGTTGGGATTGGGTAAAAAATAATTAAACCTGCGCCATTGCTTCGCCCATGCGAATGGCACCTGTAGGCTGCCAGCTTGGGTTGAAGGCAAGGTCAGATTTTGGCCAGAGCATCACGACGGTAGAGCCCAGTAAAAAGCGTCCCATCTCCTCCCCTTGCTGGAGCGTGATTGAGCCAGATTCTCCCGCAGCTGGATAGTTCCAAGTGGTCGTTTTTGGCAAGCGCGGCGGGTTGACTGTGCCATGCCATATGGTCGCCATCGATCCCACAATGGTTGCGCCAACGAGCACATTGACGAAGGGGCCGTGCGCGGTATCAAACACGCAAACCGTGCGCTCGTTGCGAGCGAACAAGCCTGGCACACCTTCGGCGGTAGTCGGGTTCACGCTAAACAAATCGCCAGGCACGTAAATCATCTGACGCAGCGTTCCAGCGCATGGCATATGAATGCGGTGATAGTCTTTGGGGCTTAAATACAAGCAGGCAAAGTGACCGTTATTAAATTTGGCAGCAAGCTCCGAATCCCCGCCCACTAAAGCCTGCGCTGTGTAGCTGTGTCCTTTGGCTTGATAGATTTGGTCGCTTTCGATACGCCCCAATTGGCTAATCGCACCATCCACAGGAGAGACCCAAGTTGCGTTAGCTAACGGGCGTGCATCTGGTTTAAGGGCGCGCGTAAAAAAACTATTGAACGAGTCGTAGCTGCGCGGATCTGGATTTAAAGCCTCCGCCATATTGACGTTATATTTTTTGATGAACCACTCGATGATGCGGGTCGTGATAAATCCCCACTTGTTGCCCGCGACGAATCCACCAAATTGGGTGAGGGCGCGTTTGGGGAAGAGGTATTGACTGCGAACGCTTTTGGGCGCTGAAAGAAATTCTGGCACTGGTTGTCCTTGATAAGTAGCCGCGATTTTAACTTTGCGAGAATGCGAGCATGCCTTTTAAGCCTCGCACCTTTATGACCACTCGCCAAGGCGGCGTATCGCTTGCACCGTTCGATGCGTTTAATTTGGGTGATCACGTGGGCGATGCGCCCGATTCGGTTGCTGCCAATCGCAGCATCCTAGAAAAACAAATCGGTGTGCGACCTGTCTTTTTAAAACAGGTTCACGGCATGCATTGCCTTCAAATTGATGCGCACACGCCTGATGGCTTGGAGGCCGACGCTTGCGTGACGACTGATCCTAGCGTTGCCTGCGTGATGATGGTGGCTGATTGCTTGCCTGTTCTGTTTGGGAACGAGTCGGGCACTGCGGTGGGCGCCGCTCATGCAGGATGGCGCGGGTTTGTGGGCAACGTGAATTCGGATGGCACGCGTGTCAATATTCTGCAAGCCACACTGGATAAGCTCAAAACGTTATCGATGCCTCGCGAGCCAATCCACGCTTGGCTTGGTGCTTGCATTGGGTTTGAGAGTTTTGAGGTGGGGATAGAAGTCGCCGAGTACTTTGATACTGCGTTTAAGCGTGATATCAATGGTGGTAAGTGGCTTGTCGATTTGGCAGGCGCGGCGCGGCAACAACTTCTGACTTTAGGGGTTGCCTCGGTTGGTGGCAATGATGGAAAACCCTCTTGGTGTACGGTGACAAACAGCGCAGACTACTTTTCACATCGTCGTGATGCAAAGGTGTTAGGCACAACTGGGCGGATGGCCGCCTGTATTTGGAGAAACAAATGAATGAGCAAATGATGAAACAAGCCGAAGCTTTCAATAAACAAATGGCGGACTGGGCAAAAGCGGCGCATACCGCTGGCTCGAAAGCCTTATCCGATATGGTCTCACAGGCATCTACCCAGCCTAATGTGGACGAAAAAACGAAGGCAAAACTGTCGTTTTCAGCCGAGCAAATGATTTCGGCTACGAATCCGCAGAACTTTTTTGCCTTCAATCCTGAGGCGATTCAAAAAGCGATTGACACCAATGGCGCGAGCTTGCAGCGCGGCATTGCCAACATGCTGTCGGATATGAAGAAGGGTTCGATCAGCATGACGGATGAGACGGCGTTTGAGGTGGGCAAAAACGTGGGGACATCCGAGGGCGCAGTGGTTTTTGAAAACGATTTATTCCAGCTGATTGAATACAAGCCGCTGACGGACAAAGTTTTTGATAGGCCTTTTCTGTTGATTCCACCTTGCATCAATAAGTTTTACATCCTCGATTTGCAACCTGAAAACTCCTTCATCCGCTATGCCGTGTCGCAAGGCCACCGCACGTTTGTGGTGAGCTGGCGTAACCCGGATGAATCCATGTCGAACGTGACGTGGGACGATTACATTGAAGACGCAGCGATTAAAGCGATCGAGACGGTGCAAGAGATTTGCTTGGCCAAACAAATCAATGCGCTAGGTTTTTGCGTTGGTGGAACGATTTTGGCGACAGCCCTTGCTGTGCTTGCTGCGCGGGACGAAAAACCTGTGGCTTCGGCAACATTTTTAACCACGTTGCTAGATTTTAGTAACACGGGTGTGCTCGATGTTTTCATTGACGAAGCATCGGTTAGCAAGCGCGAAAAGCAATTTGCCAACGGTGGCATTTTGAAGGGGCAGGAGTTAGCGACGACATTCTCGTTTTTGCGTCCGAATGATTTGGTCTGGAACTACGTGGCGAAGAATTATTTGAAGGGCGAATCTCCACCGCCTTTTGATTTGCTATTTTGGAACGGTGACGCCACCAATTTGCCAGGTCCTATGTACGCGTGGTATTTGCGCCATACCTACCTGGAGAATAATTTGTCCAAGTCCAAGTACTGCTTGGTGGCAGATGAACGTGTGGATTTTGAAGCAATCGATCTCCCGTGCTACATCTACGGCTCGCGCGAAGACCATATCGTGCCCATTGAGGGCGCGTATGCCAGTACGCAGTTGCTCTCTGGCAAGAAGCGTTTCGTCATGGGCGCATCGGGGCATATCGCGGGAGTGATCAATCCACCGATTAAGAAAAAACGTAGTCACTGGACGCGCGATGACGGCAAGCTGCCATCGACACAAGCCAAGTGGCTTGAGGGCGCAACCGAGCATGCAGGCAGTTGGTGGGATGACTGGGCGCATTGGTTAAAACCCTTGGCAGGGAAAACGATAGCTAGCCCAAAAGCTTACGGACGGGCAAAATTCAAACCCATAGAAGCGGCTCCGGGGAGATATGTCAAAGCCAAAGCATAAAAATATATGCTGGCCTAGGCAACCGATTTTTTTAACTTAAGGAGTGTTTTCTATGTCTGCACATGACATCGTGATTGTTGCTGCCACGCGTACCGCTGTTGGCAAATTTGGTGGCTCGCTATCCAAGATGGCCGCCACCGAAATGGGATCTATCGTGATCCGTGAAGCGATGGCGCGAGCCAAGCTTGACCCTTCGCAAGTGGGCGAAGTCATCATGGGACAAGTGCTAGCCGCTGGCGCTGGGCAAAACCCTGCACGTCAAGCAACCATTAAATCGGGCCTTGCTAAAGAAACACCTGCATTGACCATTAATGCCGTTTGCGGCTCGGGTCTTAAAGCCGTCATGCTGGCTGCGCAAGCCGTAGCGTGGGGCGATTCTGAGATCGTGATTGCCGGCGGACAAGAAAACATGAGCGCCGCGCCGCACGTTTTGAATGGCTCGCGCGACGGTCAGCGCATGGGCGATTGGAAAATGATCGACTCCATGATTGTGGACGGCCTGTGGGATGTGTACAACCAATATCACATGGGCATTACGGCAGAGAACGTTGCCAAATTGCACGGCATTACGCGCGATATGCAAGATGCACTGGCACTGTCGTCGCAAATGAAGGCGATGGCTGCGCAAGATGCTGGCAAGTTCAAAGACGAAATCGTTGGCGTCTCGATGGCGCAGAAAAAAGGCGATCCGATCGTTTTTGCTGCGGACGAGTTCATCAACCGTAAGAGCAGCGCCGAAGGCTTGGCTGGACTGCGCCCTGCGTTCGACAAAGCAGGCGGCGTGACGGCGGGCAATGCCTCTGGTATTAACGATGGTGCCGCGGCAGTGGTGGTGATGAGCGCGGCTAAAGCAGCAAGCTTAGGTCTCACACCTTTGGCGCGTATCGCGTCGTTTGCCAGCACAGGCTTAGACCCTGCGCACATGGGCATGGGGCCAGTATCTGCATCGCGTAAAGCCTTAGCCCGTGCGGGCTGGAAGGCATCTGACATTGATTTGTTCGAGCTAAACGAAGCTTTTGCAGCGCAAGCCTGCGCGGTGAACAAAGAACTCGATATCGACCCTGCTCGTGTCAACGTCAATGGCGGTGCGATTGCGATTGGTCACCCGATTGGCGCGTCTGGCTGCCGTATTTTGGTCACGCTGCTGCACGAAATGCAGCGCACGAATGCCAAAAAAGGTTTGGCTGCACTGTGTATTGGCGGCGGCATGGGCGTATCGCTTGCCCTAGAACGCTAAGCCTTCATTTATAAATTACAAAAGGAAACATCATGTCTAAAAAAGTAGCTTACGTCACAGGCGGTATGGGTGGCATTGGTACCTCGATTTGCCAGCGCTTGCATAAAGAAGGCTTTACGGTTGTGGCGGGCTGCGGCCCAACACGCGATCACGCCAAATGGTTGGCTGAGCAAAAAGCCGAAGGCTACACCTTCTACGCTTCGGTTGGCAATGTGGGTGATTGGGATTCCACAGTTGAGGCCTTTGCGGCGGTTAAAGCGGCGCACGGCTCCATCAGCGTATTGGTCAATAACGCTGGCATTACGCGTGATGGTCAGTTCCACAAAATGAGCAAGGCCGACTGGGATGCCGTGATTTCCACCAATCTGAACAGCATGTTCAACGTGACCAAGCAAGTGGTGGGTGACATGATTGAAGCCAAATTTGGACGAATCATCAACATTAGCTCAGTGAATGGTCAAAAAGGACAGTTCGGGCAAGTGAACTATTCAACCGCCAAGGCGGGCTTGCATGGTTTCACGATGGCCTTAGCGCAAGAGTTGGCGGCTAAAGGCGTGACGGTCAATACGGTCAGCCCTGGTTACATTGGCACCGACATGGTCAAAGCGATTCGCCCCGATGTGCTGGAAAAAATCGTAGCCGGTGTGCCAGCCAAACGCCTAGGAACGCCAGAAGAGATTGCGTCCATCATTGCGTGGATTGCGTCTGAAGAGGGCGGTTACGCCACGGGCGCAGACTTCTCACTGAATGGTGGTTTGCACATGGGATAAACGGATTTATCCGATTAACTCCAAAACGCCATGCTGTTGCATGGCGTTTTTTTATGGGCGCTTCACCGTGCCAGCATTCGCTCGACATACCGAGCAATCAAATCAATTTCTAGATTGACGTGACTTCCAGCTTTTAGTTCGCCTAATGCCGTGTTTTCAATCGTGTGCGGGATGAGGTTGATGCTGATCTCGCAGCCACCCGCCACATCTTGAACGGTATTAGTCGTGAGACTCACGCCGTTGATCGTGGCTGATCCTTTGGTTGCTAAGAACTTCGCAAGCGAGGAGGGGCACAAAATCCGTAATTCCCAGCTCTCGCCAACCAAGGAAAAGTGCGTCACTTCTCCCACCCCATCGACATGACCGCTCACGATATGACCGCCCAAGCGGTCGTGAGCGCGCAGCGCTTTTTCTAAATTGACTCGTCCTGCGGTATCTAAGCCTGCCGTTTTGCAGAGCGACTCGGCGGAAATATCAATCGTGAATTGATCGGTAGCTGCATCAAAAGTCGTCACCGTCATGCAGGCGCCGTTCAAAGCGATGCTGTCGCCAAGACCGACATCCGACAAATAACCCGTGGGCGTTTGGATCGTTAGGCGTTTGCCAAATGTCTCATTTGCGCCGAGATTTTCAATTTTGGTGATGCTGCCAAGACCTGTGATAATACCTGTAAACATTATTCTATCTATTTGATTTTATTTATTATTTAATCTTGATATGATGCGAAGATCGTCGCCCATTCGGTCAATGGAATGATAGCGTAGCTTGGGCGTTTGGCTAAGATTTTCAAACGGTCCGAGATTCGCTATACCTTGTCCTGTGCCCATGAGTTGCGGGTTTTGGTAGAGTAACAATTCATCGACTAAGCCCTCACGCCAAAACGAACCGTTCAGTTTGAAGCCTGCCTCGACGTGCAGCTCATTGATTTGTCGTTGGCCTAAATCAGCCAGCATGGCGGCTAAATCCACTTTGCCAGATGGATTGGGCAAGCAAATAACAGTTGCCCCTAGTGCTTCTAGTGCTTTTGCCTTTTCTGTATCTTGGATGGCACAGTAAATCCATATGATTCGTGGTTTACCGAAGATTTTTGCCTGAAAAATTTTGGCTTCTAAGGGCACGTCCAGCTTGCTATCCACTAGAACCAATGTCGGCTGACGAGGTGTAGCAACATGCCGAACGTCGAGGCTGGGGTCATCTGCCAGCACCGTGCCGATACCTGTGAGCACAGCGCAGGCACGCGCACGCCACTTGTGCCCATCCATGCGAGCGACTTCGCCTGTAATCCATTGACTGGTGCCGTTGGGCAGGGCGGTGATGCCGTCCAGCGAGGCGGCTGCTTTCATCCGTACCCACGGCAACCAAGAAGTCATGCGTTTCATAAAACCGATATTGATCTCGAATGCTTCGCTTGCACCATCACCAATTTCAACTTCAATACCCGCTGCGCGTAGTGCAGTAAAACCTTGTCCTGCAACTAACGGATTCGGATCTTCTAGGCTCGCAACGACCTTGGCTAGACCATGCTGGATAAGGGCTGCCGAGCATGCCCCCGTGCGCCCCTTATGCGCGCAAGGCTCTAGCGTGACATAGGCTGTGGTGCCTTTAGGGACTTGGCCTGCGGTAATATGGCCTTTTGTCGTTGCATCCTGAATCGCCATCACTTCAGCGTGGGCTTCGCCTGCCCTTTGGGTATGACCTTCTCCAATGATGATTCCATCTGCGCTGACGAGTACGCACCCGACACGGGGATTAGGGGCGGTGAGATAAAGCGCAGACTCGGCCAGAGTAAGAGCCCGCGCCATGTGTGGGCTGGGCGACTTCGCGGATGGCGTCACTTACGAACCTCGTCCACCAAGGTTTTGAACTCGTCGATGTCCTCGAAACTGCGGTACACGCTGGCAAAGCGCACGTAGGCGACTTTGTCTAATTTTTTGAGCTCACGCATGACCAACTCGCCAATGCGTCCGCTGGGGATTTCGCGTAGTCCTGAACTCATCAGTTTGTCTTCAATGCGCTCAATGGCCGAGTCGATTTGCTCGGTGCTGACCGGGCGTTTGCGCAGCGCAATGTGGAGAGAGCCACTCAGCTTGTCACGCTGGTATTCGATACGGCGCCCGTCTTTTTTAACTATCCACGGGAAGCTCACATCGGGCCGCTCATAGGTGGTAAAGCGTTTTTCGCATGAACTGCAGATACGGCGGCGACGAATGAATTCGCCTTCTTCTGCCACCCGCGTCTCCATCACTTGGGTCTCGGGATGGGAGCAGAAGGGGCAGCGCACGACTTAGTTTGCTTGATTGAGCTTACTTGTAAACAGGGAAGCGGGCGGTGAGCGCGTGTACCTTGGCGCGAACGGCGGCAATCGTGGCTTCGTCTTTGGCGCCTTCCAGAACATCCGCCACCAAGTTCGCTGTGAGGCGAGCCTCTTCGTCTTTAAAACCGCGTGTGGTCATGGCGGGCGATCCAATACGGATGCCGCTGGTGACCATTGGCTTTTCAGGGTCGTTCGGAATGGCGTTTTTATTGACTGTGATGTGCGCTTGGCCCAGAGCCGCATCGGCTTCCTTGCCCGTAATACCTTTGGAGCGCAAATCAACGAGCATCAGGTGGCTTTGCGTGCCGCCACTCACGATACGCAGGCCGCACTCGGTGAGCGTGTCCGCCATGATGCGGGCGTTTTTGATGACTTGCTGTTGATAAATTTTGAACTCAGGTGAGAGTGCTTCTTTGAATGCCACGGCTTTTGCAGCAATCACATGCATCAAAGGACCGCCCTGCAAGCCAGGAAAGATGGCGCTATTAATTGCTTTCTCGTGCTCAGCCTTCATCAAAATCAAGCCGCCACGGGGGCCGCGCAAGGTTTTGTGTGTGGTGGATGTCACGATGTCGGCATGCGGCACAGGGCTTGGGTACACACCAGCGGCAATTAAACCTGCGTAATGCGCCATGTCCACCATAAAGATGGCGCCAACTTCTTTGGCGATTTTGGCAAAACGAGCAAAGTCGATGTGCAGGCTGTACGCCGAAGCACCCGCAATGATGAGCTTGGGTTTGGACTCGCGGGCGGTACGCTCCATCGCGTCGTAGTCAATTTCTTCCTTGGCGTTGAGACCATAGCTGACCACGTTAAACCATTTGCCACTCATATTGAGCGCCATGCCGTGCGTCAGATGTCCGCCTTCAGCTAGGCTCATTCCCATGATGGTATCGCCAGGTTTGAGGAAAGCCAAAAACACAGCTTCGTTGGCCGACGCGCCGCAGTGCGGTTGCACGTTGGCAGCTTCTGCGCCAAAAAGCTCTTTCAGGCGATCAATAGCCAATTGCTCGGCCACGTCCACATATTCGCAGCCGCCGTAGTAGCGCTTGCCTGGATAGCCTTCAGCATACTTGTTCGTTAGCTGCGAGCCTTGTGCATCCATGACGGCTGGCGAGGTGTAATTTTCGCTGGCAATCAGTTCAATGTGCTGCTCTTGGCGATTGTGTTCGGCCTCTATAGCGGCAAAAATTTCGGGATCGGCTTCTTTAACTAGGATGCTTTTTTGGAACATGGCTGGGTTGCTACAAATAGGAAGATGGAATTTCGAGAGGTATCAATTATGCGACGAGAGTGCGACTTGTTGCTTGGCGTGACCTGAAAGAACGCCGTCCAGACGCTGTTGTTCAAGTAACACTTTGTCTGAGTAGCCACCGTCATCGCCCGTGGTTGTGCCAACATATTGCTTGAGACCACCTTCGATAGAGCCCGCTTTGGTGATGCAATCCAGCAACACTTTTGCACCGACTCGCAGGTTGCTGAGAGGGTCAAACGCAGCAAGCTTACCGCCAAAATTTTCGTACTTATCTGTATGTACCTTGGTCATGACCTGCATGAGGCCTTGAGCGCCCACCGAACTTTGAGCAAATGGGTTGAAGCTCGATTCGACTGCCATGACTGCCAAAATAAGAGTCGGTTGGAGTTGCAAGCGCTGTCCCGTCTCAAACGCTTGGGCAACGATGGCGCTCATAGGCTCTGGAGCGACGCGGTATTTTTTGCTGAGCCACTGAGCCAAGTCCGCTTGGTCTTTAGGTAATTTGCTAGGGTTGACGGCCGTCACGCGATCGATGGCGTCCATGTCTGAGCCCAGTCCTGTCAGTTCAACTTGGCGATCTTGTAGCCAGCTGAGGAGATGCCATTCACTGACGTTACGCCAATCAGGGCGAAACAGCAAAGCAGCGATGGCAACCACCACCAAGAAACCAAGCGAAGAGAGTGAACGATAAATGTTTTTTAACATTAGGGTTTACACGCATAAAAACGTGCTTTTGTGAAAACGAGCGAAGTTTAGCCGCAAAATTTGTTTATTTTAAAAATAAAAGCTGATTATACATACAGTTATAAATATCGAATAAATGCAGGAAAATACAGGCTTTGCAAAATAACTTGGCACAAGGCGCCTTCCTTCCTAATGAACTTTGATCTTCCGACTCTTGACCAGATGACTGGCGGTATTTTTGGCGCGATGACTTCCAGCGAACGCACGGCTCGTGTCCGAACTTGGCTCGATACAAGCCCTAGCCAAGAGCATATGCAAGCGGTTTATAAGGAATTATCGACACGCGACAAAGGGGCGTGCAGGCCGCTTCGTGAAAAATTAGATGACCTTCGCAAGATCAAAACACAAGATGGATTGGCTCAAGAGTGGGCGGACAAAGCACAAACATTGATCGATCAACCTCGACTGAACATTGCAGACGGCATGGCTTGGCAGCGCGATGCCGCTAAAGCAGGCGCGCCACTATCTAAAGAGCCGCTCGCCACTTTAAAGACCAAACTAGCCGAGCGCGTTGCCAAAATTGAAGATGTACAGCACCAAGTTGCCGTGCAGCGCGAGGCGGCTGCCTTGTTTGCACAGCGCTTAGAGACACTCAGCACCAAGCCGCTATCTGAGGTTTTGGCTCAGCGCGAGACTTTGATTCGTGATTCGGGCGACTGGACGTTAAAGTCGCAAGAATTGATGACACGTCCCGAGTGGCAAGACATCGACGCTAAGCTGCCACCGCAACTGCAAACGGCCGAAAACCAGCTCACTGCCATCTGGGGCGCCTTTTCTGCTGTCATGGACACGGCAGAAACCGCTAAGGCAGACGGTGACGCGCCGCTACCGTCTATCCCTGTGTGGGCAGACGAAATCCGCGCCGCACGTGGTCAGGCACTGCCGCAAGCCAAGCCCGGTCATGAGAAGGGGGCTTCCAAGCCCAAAATTGATCCTGAGCAGCGCAAAGCGGCTCATGATGCGGTTATCCCCATCCTAACTAAATTAGAAGAAGAATTAGCCGCTGGTCATGGCAAAGCCACAGCGGGCGCAGCCAACAACCTGCGCCAAGCGCTCAAAGAACATGGCGCTTGGATTGACGGCAAGTTAGACCTAGCTTGCCACGCGGCACTCGGCGCGGCGGGCGAGTTAGAAGGTTGGCAGCGCTGGCGGGCCGATCAGATCCGCCAAAACTTAACCCTGCAAGCGCAGGCGCTGCTGGCTAAGCCAATGGGCGGACGCAAACAACAAGATGCGATTCGCACTTTGCGCGATCAGTGGAAACAAGCCGATCAAGGTGGCATCCCAAATCACGGACTGTGGAAGCGTTTTGACGACGCTTGTAACGAAGCGCACAAATTGGTCGAAGCTTGGCTGGAAGAAGTCAAAGCCAAGAGTGCTGTGGTGATTGCCGAGCGTACAGCTTTACTGGAGAAACTTAAAGCGTGGGGTGCTGAACAAAAAGCGGCAATCGCAGCGCTAACGGGCGCGGCCAAGCCAGACTGGAAGGGCATGCACCGCAGTCTGCATCAATTTAGTAACCAATGGCGCGAGTCAGGTCACTTGAGCGAGCGCGACTTCGATGCACTGCAAACCGCTTGGAAGGCCGCTATTAAAGAAGCAGCCGAGCCACTAGATACCGCACAAAAAGGCACGTTTGCCCGCCGTCAAGGTTTGATCGAACAAGCCAAAGAGATGGTGGAAGCCGTGGGCAAGGGCGCAGATTTGCGTATTAACTTTGTCCGCGATTTACAGCAGCAGTGGCAAGCGGAAGCGCAAAGCGTGCCGCTCGATCGCAAGACCGAACAAAAGCAATGGGACACATTCAAAGCCACGATTGACAGTGCATTTACCAAAAAAGATGAAGTGCGCAATGCGGCGCGAGCCGCTTATGTAGCAACTTTGAGCGTTCATGATAAAGCGGTGCTAGAGGCCTCAAAAGCTTTGGACGAAGCAAACGCCACAGGCGAAGCAGGCAAGATTCAAGCGGCTATGACAGCCTTGCAAGCAGCTTTGCGCGGGCAAGCGATTCAAGTAGCTGCCGATGCTGCCATGCCAAGCGAAGCACCCGCTGAGTCATTAGTAGAAGGCGCTGAAGTCGTTGCTACGCCGGCACCAGCTAAGGTCGTCAAGCCTTTGGTGGCCATGCGTAGTGACGATCGCAAATCGGCCAAAGCACCTGAGCCATCTAGATTTGGTAAGCGTCCAGATGATCGCGGCGCTGCAGGCCAAGCTGGACGTGGCTTTGGCGGCAGGGATGCTCGGGAGCCCCGTGAGGATAGAGGCCCAAGGCTGTCGGACGAAGCATTTCATGCCCAGCGCAAAGCTTTGGAGCAAGCCGAATTCGCGCTCAAACGGCTGCAAATGCAAGCGCACGGTGAAGTCGTCACCACCATCCTGTCGGCGTGGCAAAACCGTGCAGCCGATAGCATTCCAGCAGCAAATACGCTGGGTAAAGCAGTGAATTCCGCTACGCGCACCCAGTGGACGCAGGCGCTGGGCAAGCCAGAAGCGGCAGCTGATGCGGCTGGTACGGCGCTTTTGCGCTTAGAGATGGCAACAGGCGTGCCAACACCAGCAGACTATTTGAACGACCGCCGCGCTTTGCAATTGCAACTGCTCACCAAACGGAACGATCCTGCACCAAGCCAAACTTGGGGCGCGGATGTGGCGAAGGTGCTGGAGTCGGGTTATTCTGAAGGCTTCGCCAAGCGCTTGCAAGCGAATTTGAAGGCTCTACTCAAGTGATTCACCAAGTGATCGGTCAAACGATTAGCCTTAGGCCGCTGGTCGCCGCTGATTTTGATGCGCTACACGCTGCCGCTGCCGATCCGCTGATTTGGGAGCAGCATCCCGATCCGCTACGGTACGAGCGCGAGGCTTTTAAACTCAAGTTCTTTGATCCTGCTGTGGCCTGCAAGATGGCCTACGTCGTCGTTGAGAACGCCACAGGGCAACTGATTGGCTCGTCGCGTTATTACGAACATGACGAAGCTAAGCGCGAAATTGCCATTGGTTTTACCTTTTTGGTTAGAAGCCACTGGGGCGGCTCTGCGAACCGTGAAATGAAGCAGTTGATGCTCGCTCACGCTTTTGCCACTGGCATTGAACGCGTCTGGTTTCACGTTGGCAAGAGCAATATGCGTTCACGCAAGGCGATGGAAAAAATTGGCGGTCAGTTCTCGCACGAAGGCGTGAAAGAGATGGCGGGTTTGAAAATCGATTACGTGTTTTTCAAAATTGATAAATCCGCGTTTGGTTCTGTTTAAGCCAGCAGCATCCCAATAACGGCTCCTGCGCCCAATAACCACAGTAAGTGGATTTTGGTGCGCCAGACAATCAACGTAGCTGCAGCAGCTAACAACCAAAACGGCCAGTCGCTTGGTTTTTTGTTGGCACTCGCCAAAATCCATGATGTCGCCATCAAAAGCGCTACTGTCAATGGCACCATGCCTGCTTTGAAAGCCTGAACTCCGATTCGATCTCGGTTGTTGTGCATCCAGCGGGTGATGGTGAGCGTCAAAATCGAACTAGGTAGCAGCACACCCATAAACGAGCCCGCCATTGCCGCGAATGCCCCCATCCAGCCTTGCGAGGCCAAGCCGACGTTCCAACCCATCAAGGCGATGAAGAGTGCATTGGGGCCTGGCGCGGCTTGCGCAATGGCGATCGAGGCATTGAACTGTGTATCGGTCAGCCAACCTTGTTCGTCGACCAAATAACGATGGATTTCGGGTGTCGTGGTAATGGCTCCCCCAATCGCCAAAAGGGATAGCGTCATGAAGTGACTGAACAAATTCCACCAGTCCGCCCAGTTCAGCTGCCATGTGGTCATGATCCGCTCCCTGTTTTGCTTCTGGCTTGTTTGCGCAGCTGCCTGTAAGTCCAAAAAACGGAAGGAATGCCAATCAATACGATCGTCCAAATCAGCGGAATCCGCAGCAGCGCTACCATCACAAACGAAGCAGCGGCGACAGCGCCAAAAGCCATAGGGCCCATAGCGCTGGTATTGATGGAGACCAGCAATTTGAGACCCACCGCGCCAATCATGCCTGCCGCAACAGCGCCCATGCCTTTGACAGCGCCCGTTACCACGGCGATGTTTGCATATTGACTATAGAGCGATGCAATGATGAGCACAATGATGAGCGGGGCAAGAAAAAGCCCTAGTACAGCAACAAACGTCCCGCGAATGCCGAAATAGCGATCGCCCAAAACAATGGATAAATTCACGATGTTGGGGCCTGGCAGCACTTGCGACACCGCCCAATCTTCTGCAAATTGCTTGGGCGTGAGCCATTTCTTTTGCTCGCACAAGATGCGCTGCGCCACTGTGAGCACGCCGCCAAAGCCTTGTAGAGCCATCCAGTTTAGGGTGAGAAAGAAGTCGAGAAGTGAGGTTGGGCGAGTAGTGCCCTCAGATGAAGCTGTCGGTTGCATGTGATGATGTTAAGCGATACTTATGCCTATGACAGACAAAATTGATTGCGTGGTGATAGGGGCGGGGGTGGTTGGCTTAGCTGTGGCAAGGGCAATTGCCTTATCGCCTACATTTGCAGGCCGCGAAGTGATGGTGTTGGAGCGCGAAAGCGCTATTGGTACAGGTACTAGCTCGCGCAATAGCGAGGTCATTCACGCGGGTATTTACTACCCGAAAGGATCGCAGAAAGCCAAGCTCTGCACGCTTGGTAAGACGATGCTGTACGTGTACAGCGAGGAACGCGGCATTGGATTCAAGCGCTGTGGCAAGTTGTTAGTAGCGACAAATGACGCGCAGGTCGCGCAGTTGCAAGGCATCATCGCTAAAGCGGCGGCTAATGGCGTGAATGATTTGGTGCTGCTAACACGCGCTGAGGCGAGGGCATTAGAGCCTGCTCTTGAATGCGTGGCTGCCGTGCATTCGCCCAGCACGGGGATTATTGATAGCCACGCGCTCATGCTCAGCTTGCAAGGGGACTTAGAAAATGCAGGTGGCATGGTGGTATTCAATACGGCTGTAAGCCATATGGAGATTGGCCTGCAGGGCATACGCGTATATACAGAAGACGGCACTGAGCTAGAGGCGGGTCATGTCATCAATTGCGCAGGACTGCATGCGCCTAGTTTGGCGCGAAAGATTCAAGGGCTGGACGCGCGGCATGTGCCCCCCGAGTTTTATTGCAAGGGAAATTACTTCACTTTGGCGGGTCGTTCGCCCTTTAGCCGCTTGATTTATCCTGTGCCCGAGGCGGCGGGGCTTGGCGTTCACTTGACGCTAGATTTAGGCGGGCAAGCCAAGTTTGGCCCTGATGTGCAGTGGGT